>NZ_JBEXHU010000014.1:55338-236517 GCF_040608175.1 Micromonospora sp. NPDC005206 | reverse complement strand
AGCCGTCAGCCTGCCGAACGCGGCGTGACCTCGTGCTCATCACCACGAGCCGTCACGATCCGCAAGCTCGGCCCTTCAAGGTCGAGAAGCTGACCTACCACCGGTTCTGCGCGCAGCGATGTCGCCATGGCGCACGCCGACTACGGCAACCCGTTCCCGAACGGCTGACAGCACCCCTGGTGTGGGCGGCGTGCCCCGCCCACCCCGGGGTCCGGCCGGGTCCGGGGGAACGACGGGACCCGGCCGGCGCACGGCCTGACACCCCCGGTCAGGCCCGGCCATCCGGCCAACGCAGCGGATCGGCCGGCCCGCCCCCACCGCCCGGACTGGAGGCTGTCGCGAAAAAGCCCAGAAATTCGGGCCGTCACGGGATCACACCGAGGACGGTGACGGAGTAACGTACGTCACCGGAGAGGCCGCTCCCCCCGTGGCGGCCTCTCCACTTTTTTGCCCGCCAACGCACTGCCCGCGCGGGTCATCCGGGCGGCGCGGCAGGGTCCCCGGTTACCGGGTGACGCAAGCCCGGGTGCCCGGGCGGCAGCGACCGGCGCAGCAACACCCAGCTCACCGCCAGCGCCGCCGCGACCAGCGGCCAGGTCAGCGCGACCCGGGCCACGACCAGTGCGAGCACCTGCCCGCTCAGGTACAGCGGCACGAACACCGCAACCCGGAGCACATAGGTCGCCGTCCACACCCAGCTCGCCCGGGCGTACCCGCGCAGCAGCGCCGGGTCGCGCCGCCACCGGGAGCGCTGGCCCAGCGCCGCGCCGACCAGCACCCCGAGCAGCGGCCAGCGCACCACGATGCTGACCGCCCAGGCCAGCGCGCTGGCGGCGTTGGAGAGCAGCTGGATCAGGAAGAAGTTCTCGGCCCGGCCGGTGCGTACCGCGATCAGCGCGGCGACGCAGACTGCGAGCAGTCCGATGAGCACTGAGCGGGGCCGGTCACCGCGACGCAGCCGGACGCCGGCCACCACCGCGCCGACGGCCAGCGCCGCGCCGACCCCGGCCCAGATCGACTCTCCGCCGAGCAGCCAGCCGGCGGCGAACGCCAGCGGTGGCAGGGTGGCGTCGATGGCGCCGCCCCGCCCGCCGAGCAGGTCCGTCAGCGATTCGGCCCGGGCCGGCCGATCGGGGCCCGTGTCGATCCCGCCGTGCCGGTCGGGGTCGGGCGCGGCCTGGCCGGCGTCGCGCTCCGGTGTGCCGCCCACCGTCACCTCCTCGCCTCCGCTCCAACCTAACCGCCGGCCCCCGGTGGGCCACCGGCCGCCCGGCGGACGCCGGCCGCTACGGTGTGCGGATGCGCGCGACGGCAAGGGGTTGGACCGCGGTCTGGTTGGTCGTCATGGCCGTCGTCCAGGCGGCTGCCTTCCTCGTCGTCTGGCGGGTGGCTGTGCACTCCGAGATCGGTCAGTGGATCGACACGGTCGCGTTGACCGGCAACCGGATCGGTCAGGATCGCATCGACGGACCGGTCGACAAGCTCCTCAACGCGATGTCGGTGGTCTCCCTGCTGGCCGCTACCGCGACGATCGGGTTCATCGCGCTGATGCGGGGGCGGATCGCCCTCGCGATCACCGCGACCCTGCTGATCGCCGGCGCGAATGTCTCCACCCAGCTGCTGAAGTACGGGCTGAACCGGCCGGACTACGGCCTCGACCCGGAACGCGCGGGGGTGGGCAACAGCCTCCCCAGTGGGCACACCGCGGTGGCCGCGTCGGTGGCGGTCGCGCTGATGCTCGTGCTGCCGCCCAAGGTGCGGGCGGTCGGCGCCTTCCTCGGCGCCGGCTACGCGGCCGTCGCCGGGGTGGCCACCCTCTCCGCCGGATGGCACCGGCCCAGCGACGCCGTCGCCGCGTACCTGGTGGTGGGCGTCTGGGCGGCGCTGGCCGGGCTGGTTCTGCTGGTCACCCAGCGGGAGCGGGCGAAGGTCGCCCCCGGCGACGCGCACCGGCTCGCCGCCCTGCTGCTCGGCGCCGTCGGCGTGCTCGCCCTGATCGGCTGCGTGCTGGCCCTGTCCTGGCTGGTCGAGCTGCGCGACACCGGGCCGGACGAGCTGACCCGGCGGCCGCTCTTCGTCGGGTACGCGGGCAGCGCCGCCGGCATCGCCGGCACGATGGCGGTGGTGATGGCGCTGGTGCTCATCGTCGTGCACCGGCTGGTGCCACGGGTCAAGGGCTAGAGCTGCCGGTGGATCCCGTCCGCGTGGCGTTCCGCGCCGAGTGCGCCCGACTCACCGAGATCCTGGCCGAGCTGGACGACGCCGACCTCGACCGGCCGACCGGCTGCCCGCCGTGGACCGTCCGCGAGCTGATCGCGCACGTGCGTACCGGCGCCGGCCGGCTGACCGACATGCTCGCCGCGCCGGCCCCGCCGCGCGCCGAGGTGGACGCCGCCGAGTACTTCGGCGCGGCGAAGTTCACCCCGGAGGTGGACGCCGACCGGATCGCCGGCGGCCGGCGGGACGCGCTACAGGTGGACCGGGCGGCGCTGGCGACCGAGTTGGACCGGGCTTGGCGGGCCACCGACGCCGCGGTCGCCGCGGCCCCGCCCGAGCGGCTGGTCCGGACCCGGCACGGCGATGCGATGCGCCTCACCGAGTTCCTGCGGACCCGGGTCCTCGAGGTGGGCGTGCACGGGCTGGACCTGGCCGCCGCGCTGGACCGCCCCCCATGGCTCACCGCCCAGGCGGCAGCGGTGATCGTCGACCTGCTCACCGACGGACGGCCGGCGCCGGCCGAGTTGCGCTGGGACCGGCTGACGCTGATCCGCAAGACCACCGGGCGGGTGGCACTGACCGGCCCGGAGCGGGCCACGGTCGACGCCGCCGGGTTCCGCTGGCTCGCCTTCGGGAGCTGACCCGGTCAGCTCGCGGAGCGGGGCGCGGGCACGTGCGGGGCGACGCCGCGCAGGTGCGTCAGCACCACCGGGTCGATCCGCCCCGGCACCAGCCGCTCTTCGAGGTTCTCCAGCCCGGCCCAGGAGATCAACGCGCCCTCCGGCCCGTCGTCGGCCACCGGGTGACCCAGAGCCCTGAGCAACGCCGCCACCTCGTCGGCCACCGCGCCGCTGAGATCCAGCAGCGTGGCCGGGTCGGGCCGGCTGAACAGCAGGGTGTGCACGGCGAACAGCCGACCCAGCTCGGCCACCGGATCGGGGTGGTCGTCGACCCGCAGGTCGATCAGCACGTCGCTCCTGCCGCCGTACCCGCCGTCGCGCTCGACCACCAGCAGACCGGCGCTCTGCCGGCCCCGCCGGTCGCCGCCGGCGTCGTCACCGGCGCGCAAAGCGGCCACCAGCCGCTCGGCGAACGGCAGCGCCGAACCGGCCAGCCAGGCCTCGCCCAGCGCGTCGACAACCTCCGGGCCGGTGAGCACGTTGCCCTGTGCGGCCCAGCCGTCGCCGGTGCGCCCACCGGCCCACGGGTGGCAGGCCGGCCCGGTCCAGCTGGCACCCGGACCACTGACCCCGACCACGCCGAGCTGGCGGTGCTCCCGCTCGGCGTCGGCGGCGATCAGGCCGGCCACCACATCGGCGGCCGGCACCCCGGTGCGCAGCAGGGTCAGCCCCTGCGGGCGGTAGGCGAGGTTGACGTGCGCCTGGGTGGCCAGCGCGCCGACCTGGGCCTCCGCGGCCGGCACGAGCGCCCCGGCGGCGAGGAACTTGCTGGCCACGACGACGCCGTGCAACCGGCTGTCGGCAGAGCGGGCCACGAGGGAGAAGGTCACCCGCCGAGATTAACCTGCCGCGCCGCCATCATATCGGCGTACCCCGATGGCTCAGAACGGCGTCTTCGGCGCCTCCGGTGGGGCGCCGCGCGCCCGCCGGGCGTCGGCGACCGCGACGGCGGCCAGCACCAGCACCACGACGACGGTCGTCGCCACACCAGGCAGGAGCAGCAGCGGCGCCGCCACCACCGCCAGCGCCAGGAGGGCGATCCACCGCGACGGCGAGACCCGTCCGAACACCTCGTACTCGAAGCGGGCCCGGCCGGCCAGGAACAGCGCCGGCCCGCCGAGCACCATGGCCAGCCACGGCCCGGGCATCCGGTCCAGCGGATGCTCGATGATCAGCTCGTAGCCGACCGCGGCGGCGGCCAGCCCGATCACCATCAACCGGTGGGTGTCCGCCGCCGAGCGGCCGATGTTGGCCGGGTGCCGGGCCTGCGCCACGGCCTCGCCCAGGATCTGCCCGGCGCGCTGGAAGTAGATCCGCCACAGCGTGATCGTGGTGGCCAACGCCAACGCGAACGCCAGCGCGTGCCCCGACCTGTGCGGCCCCTTGCTGTACGCCAGACCGGCCACCAGGATCGTCTCGCCCAGCGCGATCAGAAAGAACTGCTGGTAGCGCTCGGCCAGGTGCTCACCGGCGATGTCCCACTTCGAGATCGACGACCGGCCCAGCCCCGGCACCGGCCAGCCAGCCCGGTTGGCCGCGTACTCGATGACCAACGCCGCCGACCACGCCACCACCTGCTGGTTGGTGGTCAGCATCGCCCCACCGATCCAGAACACCCCGCTGGTGGCGTACACGATCGCCATCCGCACCTTCAGCCGGCGGTACGGATGCGGCCCCAGCGCGATCGACAGGATCAGCGGCCGGGACACCTGCGCGACGACGTACGCCACCGCGAACATCAGCGCCGTCTCGGTGAACGCCCGCGGGATCGCCACCCCCATGACCATGCTGCAGACCAGCGCGGTCATCACGACGGCCTGCAGCGGCACCCGGTACGGGTCGTAGCGGCTGGTCGTCCACGCGGTGCCCTGCCAGAGCGCCCAGAGCGCCAGCAGCAACAGCAGCGTCTTGCCGCCTCCGGTGACCGCCGCCCAGCCGTGCTCCCGACCCGGATCTTGGGCCAGGTCCTCGAAGACACGGGTGGAGATCCGGGTGAGCGCGAAGACGTAGACCAGGTCGTAGAAGAGCTCCAGGAAGGTGGCCCGGTTCGGAGCGGCCCCCGCCGATACCGGCTCCAGGCGACCCGCTGCCCTGGAACCCACGGTCAGCCGCCCGCACGGTCGGTCCGGTCCACCTGGCAGTCGTAACACCGCCGGACCGGTCGGGCGGACCGATGCCGGCAAACCCGCCCGGTTCGGGGATCTTGCTCGCGGACCCGGTCAACGGGCACGATCGATCGGTGACGAATCGATGGGGCATGACGGTTCCGCTGGGCGGGATCCCGCTGGCCGACCACGCCGCGGTCTACGCGACGCTCGACCGGGCCGGGTTCACCGACGTCTGGTCGTCCGAGGTCGCCGGGACCGACGCGTTCACCCCGCTGGCGCTCGCCGCCGCCTGGCAGCCCCGGCTACGGCTGGGGACCGCGATCACCCCGGTCTTCACCCGGGGACCCGGGCTGCTGGCGATGAGCGCGGCGGCGCTGGCCGAGGCCGCGCCGGGCCGGTTCGCGCTCGGCATCGGCGCGTCCTCGCCGGTGCTGGTCCGCGACTGGAACGCCGTGCGGTTCGACGAACCGTTCCGGCGCACCCGGGACGTCCTGCGCTTCCTGCGCGCCGCGCTGCGCGGCGAGACCGTGGACGAGGTCTACGACACCTTCACCGTGCGCCGGTTCACCCTGGAACGGCCGCCAGCCGTACCGCCGCCGATCCTGCTCGCCGCGCTGCGCCCCGGCATGCTCCGGCTGGCCGGCGCGGAGGCCGACGGGGTCATTCTCAACTGGCTCGGCGCCGACGACGTGCCACGCGCCCTCGCCGAGCTCGGCGAGCGCCGCGCCGGCTTCGAGGTCGCCGCCCGGATCTTCGTCTGCCCCACCGAGGACGCCGGGTACGCCCGCAAGCTCGGTCGCCGGCTGATCACCAGCTACCTCACCGTCCCGGCGTACGCCGAGTTCCACCGCTGGCTCGGCCGTGGCGAGGCGCTGGCGCCGATGTGGGAGGCGTGGGCCGCCGGTGACCGGCGCGGCGCCAGCGCGGCGGTGCCGGACGAGGTGGTCGACGCGCTCGTGCTGCACGGCTCGCCGGAGCACTGCCGCGCCGAGGTGCGCCGCTACGCCGACGCCGGCGTGGACGTGCCCGTCCTCGCGCTGCTGCCCACCCCGGAGGTGACCGCCGGCGGTGCGGCCGCACTGACCACCCTCATCGCCCAGCTGGGCACCGACCCCGTAGGAGCGTCGACGTGAACCTCACCGACCGGATCGTGGTGGTCACCGGCGGCGCCGGCGGCATCGGGGCGGCACTGTCCCGCAGGTTCGCCGCCGAGGGCGCCGCCGCCGTGGTGATCGCCGACCTGGACGGCGACGCGGCCCGCGCCGTGGCCGAGGGCATCGGCCCGCTCGCGCACGCCAAGGCACTCGACGTCACCGACGAGGACCAGGTCCGCGCGCTGGTCGACGACACCGAGCGGCGGTACGGCCGGATCGACCTGTTCTGCGCCAACGCGGGCGTGACCACCGGCGGGGGAGTGGAGGTCGACGACGCCGGCTGGGACCGCGCGTGGCGGGTCAACGTCCTCGCCCACGTCTACTCCGCCCGCGCGGTGCTGCCCGGGATGCTCGCCCGGGGCGGCGGCCACCTGCTGCACACCTGCTCGGCGGCGGGCGTGCTGACCGCGGTGGGCGACGCCGCGTACACCGCGACGAAGCACGCGTCGGTGGGCTTCGCGGAGTGGCTGGCCATCACCTACCGTGACCGGGGCATCCGGGTCAGCGCGCTCTGCCCGCAGGGCGTCGACACCCCGATGCTCGCCGACGGAATCGTCGAGGGCCACCTGGGCGCCCGGGTGATCGCCGCCTCCGGTGCGGTGCTCACCCCGGACCAGGTCGCCGACGCGACCATCGCCGGGCTGGCCGAGGAGCGCTTCCTGATCCTGCCGCACCCGGAGGTCGCCGACTACGCGCGCCGCCGCGCCGAGGACCCGGACGGCTGGCAGGCCGGCCTCCGCAAGCTGGTCCGCCGCCTGACCGCCTGACCCCTCAACCCCTGAACCAAGCGCAAGGGCCATCCCCCAGCTGCGGGACTGCATTCACTTCTACTGGGGAGGAGGAGTGCGTCCATCGCCGCAGATCATTGGTTCATGAGTGTCGCTGTGTGGTCGCCAGGTTCCGGTGTGCCGACACGGCGCTGCGCGTAGGGGGCGACATGTCAGACCGTTCCGCTCGTACTCACCGATCCGCAGCGAACGACGCGGCCAGACCGTGGGCGATGGCATGCGTCGTCTTCGTCGTCGGTGAGGTGGCTCTGCGTCTGTACTGGATCGCGGGTGGCCGGTGGGGGTACACCGCCTGCGACCGCACTGATCTGGTCGATCCGGCGGGTGGATGCGGCGCGGACCGCGTGGAGACGCTGCCGTTCTGGGCGGGATGGGGAGCGGTGGGAGTCGGTGTCGCACTCGCAATGATTGTTGTGTGCGCCATCCGGTTCCCGGGCCGCGCCGCGGCCGCCGGGAGTTGGGCGGCGGGCGCGCTGCTCCTGGTCGTCGCGTTCCCGCTGCATCTGCTCTTCGAGGTCCCGGCGGCGTTGGCGGGGCGTCCCTCGGACTGGCGTGACCTCGGCGCCCGACTCGCGTTGGTAGCGGGTGGCGTCCTGTTCGCCGGGCTTGCGAACGCATCCGGTCCCCAGCGCGGACCGGTGAGTTCCGGCTACCAGCCGGTGCCGCAGTGGACGCGCCTCTGGGCGTACGCGGCTGTCGCGCTGCCAGTGGTCGGCTGGGCCGTGCCGCACGCGCTCTGGGTGCTCGGCGTTCCGTTCGGCATATCCGAGCGGGAACTGAATGACATCCACCTGAATCTCTCGACGCCGACGGGCGTGGCGATCACTCTCGTCCCGCCGCTCGCCGGCCTGCTCGTTCTCGGGTTGGTACAGCCGTGGGGGCAGCAGTTCCCGCACTGGGTGCCGGGGCTGCACGGTCGACGGGTTCCCCGGCTGCTGGCGGTGATCCCGGCCGGGGTGGTGGCGCTCGCGCTGGTCACCTACGGCGTGCTGAGCGTCGCGGTGTTCGTCGGCCAACTACTCGCGGGTGACCTGCGTTGGTCGGACGTGTGGGAGGGGTGGGCGGTAGCCACCACGCTGCTGGTGTTCCTCGGCTGGGGAGTGTCGCTGGGCGTCACGACCACCGGCTATGCCCTCGCCACCTGGCCGCGTCAGGAGCAGACAGACGCCGCCAGAGTCCCAACGGCTCTGGCCCTCGAAGATCGGAGCACCGATGGGCCCCACTGACTCTCACCGCGCCTGGGCCGCCGCCCCGCCACCCTGGGCCGTCTGGGCCGCCTACGCCGTCCCGCTCTGCGTCCTGCCGTCCGCTGTCTGGCGACTGTCCCTCGTGTTCACCGACGATGCCGTCACCCCGTGGTACATGATCTTCTTGTCCGCCCTGTCGATGGGGCTGGCGCTGTTGACACTCGGGCTGGTGCAACGCTGGGGACAACGACTTCCGCACTGGGTACCGCTGCTCGGGGGCCGTCCGATTCCGGCGCGCCCAGTCGTGCTCGTTGCGCTGATCGGCGGTTCGGTGCTCGCCGCCATCTGCGTGTATCTCTTCTTGAACAGCAGGTTCCATTTTGTGGAGCGCGGTTGGGTGGGGATAGGCCGCGACGAACCGGCACATCAGGCTCCGGGCTGGGAGGTACTGCGGTTCTACGCCCCGATGGTCGCATGGGGGCCCCTCGTCATCGCCGTGGCCGCCGACTATGGTCGGCGCGTCGGCCGGGTTCGATCACCGGCTCGATAGCGTCTTTCGACGCGCAAGCAGATTGCGTCCGAGGAGCGGTGATGCGTCCTCCAGCGCTTGGACATGACCCCCGCCCCCGGACCTGCCTCCGGTGATCAAGAGGTTTGCGTCAGGAATGGGTCCGCAGGCGACGCAAAGCTCTTGATCACCGCGGGGACCGGCGGGCGCGATGCAGGGGGGATGGGTGGATGGACCAGAGCAGGCGGCGCCACCAGGGTCGGGCGGAGCGCAGGGTCGCTGTGTAGACGGTTGCCAGCTCGGCGGCGCGAGACGCTTGGTCGGCCGTTGCGGCGCCGGGGGCGAAGCCCACCTGATTGAGCAGGGCCGCCAGCTCGTCGACGGCCGGAACGTCGCCGGTTGTGCCGTCGCCGGTCGCGCCCGGTCGGGCGTCGGCGAGGGCCCGCCGAGCGTGCCTTGCCACCTCGGTGGCCGCCAGGTCGGCGCCGACCGGTCGACCGGCCAGCCGCAGCGCGTCGGTGACCTCCCGCCAGGCGCCGGCGATGCGCTCGCCGGGGTCGCCCCGGCCGAGCCGGGCGCGGGTGAGTGAGCGGCGCATCGCCAGCAGAGTGAGCAGCAGGGCGCCCACCACCAGCAGCAGGCCACCACCGCCGCCCGCGACCAGCACCGGGGTGGACACGCCACCCTGGCCGGCCGGCCCGTCGGCGACGGCCACCGGCTCCGGGGAGGCGGTGGGCTCCACGGTGGGCTCCGGCGCCTCCGACGGCGGCGGATCCTCCGGCGTCGGGCGGAAGTCCTCTTCCACCGGCCTCGGCTCGTTGTCCGGGCGGGGCAGCGGGTCGAACGACACCCAGCCCAACCCGTCGAAGAGCACCTCCGGCCAGGCGTACGCGTCGCCGGCCCGCACCGGCCCCTGCCCGGTGGACCCGAAGCCCACCACCACCCGGGTGGGCAGCCCGGAGAGCCGGCCGAGCACCGCGAACGCCGCGGCGAACTGCTCCGAGGTGCCCCGCTGCCCGCCGCCGTTGCGCGGGCCGAAGAGGAAGAAGCCCAGGTTCGGGTACGCGTGCCCACTCGGCGCGTCCGCCACCACCCGGTAGTGCTCGGCCAGGAACTGCTCGATCGCCGCGGCCCGCGCGTACGGGGCGCCGTTCTCCTCGGCGAGCTGCGCGGCCAGCCGGCGCATCGGGTCGGGCACCCCGTCGGCGACCCGCAGCACCCGAGCCACCTCCGCACCGGCGGGCACGTTCGCGGTGGCCAGGAGGTTGCTGTCCGGGCGTTCGCGGGCCGAGGTCACCGTGTACCGCAGCCCCGGGGTCAGC
Organism: Micromonospora sp. NPDC005206; assembly: GCF_040608175.1. Lineage (NCBI taxonomy): Bacteria > Bacillati > Actinomycetota > Actinomycetes > Micromonosporales > Micromonosporaceae > Micromonospora > Micromonospora sp. NPDC005206. The sequence continues at coordinate 226,553 of NZ_JBEXHU010000014.1, read as the reverse complement.
CCCTCCGGCCGGATCAGCGTCCCCGTCGCCGGGTCGTACGCCACCCGCGCGCCGCTGACCTCGCTCGGGGTCGCCACGGCGGGCAGCAGCCGGCCGCTGAGGTCGGCCACGGTGATCTGCTGCCGAACCGTCTCCACCGTGCTGTCCCGGGCCGGCGTCGCGGCCGGCAGGATCCGACCGGCGTTGCGGTAGGTGGCGCCGACCCGCCAGGTCACCCCGTCGTAGTCGCTGAGCACCGCGAGGCGGATCCGCACACTGTCACCGGCGTCGTCCGCCGGCTCGTCGTCGGTGCCGCCATCCGGCCCACCGCTCGGGGCGCCGCCGTCCGGGGGCGTCGCGCCGCCGGGACGGACCGTGCTCACGTCGAGCAGCTTCTGCTCGGGGTGCAGGGCCCACCCGGAGATCCGGATCAGCGGGTTCTCGTCCAGCGTCTGCACCTGCGGCGGCTCCACGTACCGCCGAGGGTCCACCGGCCGACCGTCGACCTGCCCGGCGACGACCGGGCCGAGCAGCGCCACCAGCCCGACCACCAGGGCCACCCCGAGCGCCGCGGTGGCGGCGAGCCGGACCCGCACCGCCGCGCGGACCCGGGGGGCGAGGCCGGCGGCCGGATCACCGCCGGCCGACGGTGACACGGCGGGCGCCGCCAGACCCACCGCGGCGATCGCGACGAACGCGAGCGTCGCCCCGATCGCCGGTTCGGCGTTCGGGCCGACCACGTAGAGGGCGGCGGCGAAGAGCCCCGCCGCCGGCAGGTAACCCAACAGCACCCGGCCGGTGCGCAGCGCCACCTCGGCGCCGGCCAACCCGGCCAGCCACGCGGCGACCACCGGCATCAGCACCGTGTCCGGCGTGGGCTCGACCGGAATCATCGCGGTCAGCAGCCGGGGAATGCCGTTGCGCGCGGCGTCCGCGGTCACCTCCAGCAGGCTGCCCGACAGCTCGGCGCGGGCGGCGGCCAGCCGCAGCGACCAGAGTGTCCAACCGGCCATCGCGGCCACCGACACCGGCGCCACGAGCCACGAGGGCAGCCGCCGGGCGGCCACGCTGACCAGCACCGAACCGGCCGCGGCGCCGATGACCAACCGGGTCAGCAGGTCGCCGGCGTACACCCGGCCGAGCACCACCCCGGCGAGCGCGGTCAACCCGATCAACGCGAGCGGGACGACGGCGGCCCGCAGTGCCCGCCACACCCGCCCGGGCCAGCCCCGCTGTGCCGAGCCGTCGATCGGCGGCGTGCCCGGACCCGTCCCGGATCTCGCCGCGCCGGCGGTGGTCGCCGGGCCCGGTCGCTGCTGGTCGACGCCCGTCACCACCGGCGCACCCCGTCCCACTCGGCGGCGAACTGCGCGCCGTCCGCCGCGTCGATCACCACCAGGCCCGCCGTACCGGCCGGCGTCGGCTCGGCCGGGCCGAACACCCCGACGACCACCGACGGGTACGCGCCGCGCAGCGCACCCACGTGCCCCAGGTCGGCGCGGCCACCCGGCCCGGTCAGGAAGATCAGTGTGTCGCCGAGCCGGTCTTGCCGCAGTCGGGTGGTGGCGGCGCGCAGCGCGTCGTCGTCGCCGGAGAGTTCGGCGGCGGCGAGCCGGTCCAGCGGCCCGAGCGGGTGGCCTTCGCCGTCCACCGCACCGTCGGACCGGTCGCCGCGCCCCCGCTCGACCGACGTGGCGGGCTCCGCGGCGACCAGCACCAACAGCACCGGCAGGTCCGCGCGGTGCGCGGCGGTGACGATCGACGCCGCGGCCTCGCAGCCCGACTCGAACGACTCCGCCACCCCTCGCACCCGTGAGGGGTGCGCGGCGGCGCGGTTGTCCAGCAGCACCACCAGGCGGGGCAGGCTGGTGTCCACGTTCTCCCGCACCATCAGCTCGCCGACCCGGGCGCTGGTGCGCCAGTGCACCCGGCGCAGCTCGTCGCCCACCACGTACTCCCGCAGCGAGTCGAAGGTGATCGACCCGTGCGGCACCCCGTCTACCCGGCCGTCGAGGCTGCGCCCCGCGCCGGTGGGCACCGCCGTCAACGGGTGGATCCGGGGGTGCACCCACACCGGTGTGCTCGCACCGTACGGGCGGGTCAGCGCCACCAGGCCCAGCGGGTCCCGCCGGGTCACCCGCAGCGGCCCGACCGGCACCACCCCACGCCGATGGGTCGGCACGTCGTAGCGGACCTCGGTGTCCCGGCCGGGCCGCAGGCGCAGCAGCGGCACCGGCACCGTGCGGTCCCCACACCGGTCCTCGGCCAGCAGGTTCGCCGAGCGCAGTCGGCCGGTGTTGCGGACGGTCAACGTCATGCTCGCCGGCTCGCCGCGGGCCACCCGGTCCGGGTCGGCGCGGCGGGCCACCACCAGCCGGGGCCGCCAGGCCGCGGTCAGCGCGGCGTAGCCGACGGCCGCGCCGGCGGCCGCCCCCAGCAGCGTCAACTCGGGGTACGCGAACCGGAAGCCCACCCCGAGCAGAACGACGGCGGCGACGAGCAGCCCGACCCCGCGGGCGGTGATCCCCATGCCGCTGCTGCCGGTCAGCCCTGCACCGGTGCCGGCTGCCCCGACGGCAGCGGCACCGGCACCGAGGCGATGGCCTGGCGCAGCACCTCCGCCGCGGTCATCCCGCGCACCTGGGCGTCCGGGGTGAGCAGCAGCCGGTGGGCGAACACCGGTTCGGCGAGCGCCTTCAGGTCCTCCGGCATGATCCAACCCCGCCCGTCGATCAGCGCGTACGCGCACGCGGCGCGGGTCAGCGCGATGACGCCCCGAGGGCTGACTCCGACGCGTATGTGCTGGTGGGTGCGGGTGGCGGCGGCCAACCGAACCGCGTACGCGTAGAGCGGCTCGGCGATGTGCACCCGACGGGCCATCCGGACCATCTCGCCCACGGTGGCGGTGTCGGTGACCGGGGTGAGCGCCTCGGGGGAGCGGACGGTGGCACCACGCAGCACCTCCACCTCGACCGCCTCGTCCGGGTAGCCGACGGAGAGCTTGACCAGGAAGCGGTCCAGCTGCGCCTCGGGGAGCCGGTAGGTGCCGTCCATCTCCACCGGGTTCTGCGTGGCGACCACCAGGAACGGCGCGGGCACGGGATGCCGGACCCCGTCCACGGTGACGGTGCGTTCCTCCATCACCTCCAACAGCGCCGACTGGGTCTTCGGCGACGCCCGGTTGATCTCGTCGGCGATGACGATGTTGGCGAAGACCGGCCCGGGATGGAACTCGAAGTCCCGGGTCGCCTGGTTGAAGATCGTCACACCGGACACGTCGGAGGGGAGCAGGTCGGGGGTGAACTGGATACGCCGCCACTCACCCTTCACGGTGGCGGCGATGGCGCGGGCCAGGGTCGTCTTGCCGACCCCGGGCACGTCCTCCAAGAGCACGTGACCCTGCGCGAAGAGCGCGGTCAGCGCCAGCCGGACCACCTGCGGTTTGCCGAGCACGACCGCGTTGACGTTCTCGGCCAGCCGGGCGGCCAGGGCGGCGAAGCCCTGCACCTCCGGCTGGGTGAGCGGCTCGTGGGTGTTCACGGTCGGTGGTGCTCCTTGCCTGGGTGCTTCAGCAGGTGGGCAGGACGTTGATGTTGTCGCCGCCCTCCAGGTTGAGCCAGGCCCAGGGGATGTAGTTCTTCCCGCTGTACTCGACCTGCACCCACCAGGTGCTCTGCTTGTTGTTGTTGTAGATCCACGAGTCGACGTTCCCGCCGGACTTCTTGCAGTACGCCTTCAGCCGGGTGCCGGGCTTCGCCCAGCCCACCTGCTGGTCGTTGTCCTGTCGGGCGACGGAAAAGATCTCGTTGCCGTTGCGGCCGTCGACCTCTTTGTTGCAGTAGGTCCGCTGGTCGCCGTCCGGCCCGTTGTTGCACGTCGCGATGCCGTAGAGCACCTCGGTGGTCTGGGCCCGCGTCGCGGTGCCCTTGCCGGCGGCGTTGGTGGCGGTCACCGTGAACGTGTACTTCGTGCCCGGCGTCAGACCCGGCACCGTGATGCTGGAGCACGGCCCGGCCTTCGCCGGCTCGCCCGGCGTGTTCACCGAGCAGGTGGCCTTGCCGCCGCCGGCGTCCACGGTGAACGTGACGGTCGCCGAGGTGGCGGTCGCCGACGAGCCGGTGACCGTGACCCGTGGCTCGGCGACGGTGCGGGCGGTGGTGGTGGCCTCCGGGCCGGGCCCGGCCTCGTTGACCGCCTTCACCTTCACGGTGACGTTCTGGCCGTTGCCCAACCCGGTGACGGTCGTGCGGGTGTCGGTCACCTCGCTGCTGCGCCCGCCGACGTCCACCAGGTACTTCGTCACCGGCCGGCCGTTCGCCTCGGCCGGCGCCCACTGCACGGTGATCGCGCCGGGCTGGGCGGCGACCGTGCCGGCCCGCAGGTCGACCGGTCGGCCGGGCGCCGCGAACGGCACCACCGTGTTGCTGACCGGCGAGGCCGCCGAGCCGGCGCCCTTGTCGTTGACCGCGACCACGGTGAACGCGTACTGGGTGCCGAACTCCAGCTCCCCGGCGGGCACCACCAGCTCCGTCTTCGTCGACTCGCCGGCCGGCGCGTTCGTCCCCGCCGAGCTGGCCGTCACCGCGTACTTCGCGATCTTGTTGCCCTGCCCGTTCGCCGCCGGCCACTTCACCAGCACCGTGCCGTCCGGCCGCTCCTGAGCGGTGACGCTCGCGGGCGGATCGGGCACGGCGGCGGTCGGGGTGACCGGGTTGCTGCTGCGCGACGGGCCGTCGCCCTTGGCGTTCACGGCGTGCACCGCGAACCGGTACGTCTCGCCGTTGGTCAGCCCCTTGACCTCCACCGCACGCTGGTTGGCACCGACCTCCAGGCGCTGGCCGGCGCCCTGCACCACGTACTTCATGATCTCGGCGCCGTTCGCGGCGGCCGGCCGCCAGCTCACCCGGGCCTGGGCGTTGCCGGCGGCGGCGGTGACGCTGCGCGGCGCGCTCGGCTTGCCCACCCGGGGCTTCTTCGGCGGGGGCGGCGGCGGGGGAGTCGGCGGCGGGTCGCCGCCGAGCACGTCGTTGGCGTACTTGTTGACCTCGCGCACCTGGTGCTTGTCGTCCACCACCCGGGCGGTCGCCGAGTCGGGGGAGTTGATGAAGAGGTGGTTTTCCCGCACCTCCAGCTCCAGCGGCCCGTTCGCCCGGCCGCGGATGGTGTCGACCAACTGGCCGCCGGAGTCGAAGGAGTAGATGGCGCCGGTGGCCTCGTCGGCGCAGTAGAACCTGTCCGCCCAGGCCACCGCAGGGCTGAGCCGGTCGCCGTTGCCCGGCACGGTGAACGCCCGCTCCTCGCCGGCGTCACCCACCACCAGCACCCGCCGCTCGGCCGACACGGTCACCGGGACGCGCGGACCGCTGGTGCGGGCCGGCAGCGCCGCCGGGCCGGTCAACTTCAGGGGCGTCGGGTGCACCTCGCCGCGCTGCACCCGCACCAGCTTCCCGGCGGTGCGGTCGAGCACCGCGACCCCGTCGTCCAGCGTGGAGACCACCAGCTCGTGGCTGGCCTCGGCGACGTCGTACGTCTCGACCCGCTCGGGGCTGAGCCCGCCACCGGCGGGCGCGGCCGAGGCCGGCGCGGACGGCAGCTTCGCGGCGGTGACCGCCGACACCGTGCCCTCGCTGGGCACCGCGACCCAGAGCCGGCCCTCGCCGTCGAAGGTGCCGCCGGTGATGCCCGGCGGGTAGCGGACCGGCTCGCCGACCGGGGTCAGCGACCGCGGGTCGAGCTGGCGCACGATGCCCTGCACGGCGTCGACGACGAACGCCGCGTCCTCGTGCAGGGCGACGCTCACGCCGAGCCCGGGGGTGGTCCGCGTGGTCGCGGTGAGCTGCAGGGTGGCCAGGTCAAGTGAGCTGACCTGCCCGGTCTGCAGGTCGCGCAGGATCAGCAGCCGGTCGGTCTGGGTGACCTGCATCAGGTGGCGGCGGGCGTTGGGGACCTCGGTGCGGGTGTCGACGCGGGCGGTGACCCCGTTGACCCGGGCCAGCTCGCTGCGCGCCGCGCTCCACAGCCAGGAACTCGCGTCGTAGTTGGCCACCGCGTTGTCCGCCGCGCCCAACCCGAGGACGGTCAGCCCCATGGCCGCCAGCAGCGCGGTCACCGTGCCGACGGTCACCAGCCCGCCGCGCAGCCGGGACCGCGAACGGGGGGCTTCGGTGCGTGCGGCGTCCTCGATGCTGGCCACAGCCGGCTGCCTCCCCTGAGTCGTGGCAGGTGGCGCGCCTCGCGGCGACCCCTCCCCTGAGCCGGGTGCCATCATATGGCTCGGCAGGTGGCGGGGGAACCCGCACGGTCACCCCTGTGGATACCGAGCGTGTGCGGTGTGGACGAGCAGCTCAGCTCGGTGGGGTGCTGCGCTCCCGCTCGGTGCAGACCTGCCCCGAGGTGGCGAAGCTGTCCGTCGAGTAGACCGCCAGCACGGTGAAGCAGTAGTCCACTCGGGAGTTCAGGCCGTTGACCGTGTAGCTGGTCCGGCCCGGGTCCACGGTGGCCATCACTCCCAGCGCCTGCCCGGCCCGGCCACCGGCGACCATGAACGGCACCGCGCCCTCGGACGGGTCGGTCCAGGTCAGCGTGATCGTGACCGAGTCGTCCCGCAGCTTCAGATCACCCGGCGGGGGGCCGGCCGCCGTCGGTGCCGCCGCGGTCGGCGCGGTCCCGGTCGCCGGTGGCGCGTCGTCGCGGTTCAGCAGCACCGCGCCCAGGCCGGCCACCGCCACCACGGCCACCCCGGCGGCCACCACCGCGCCGATCAGCGTCGCCCGGCCGCGGCCCGTCGACCTCTCATCGGTGTACGCCGGCCGGTACCCGTCCTGGCCCGGGTGGTACTGCTGGCCCGGGTACACCTGCTGACCCGGTTGGTACTGCTGGGCCGGGTACCGCTCCTGGACCGGATACTGCTCGGGAGCGCCCGGCGGGTAGGTCGGCGCTGCGGTGGCAGGTGACGCGAAGGGACCCGGAGCAGCCGCGTCCGGCAGGGTCGACTCGGGGTACCCGCTGGAGATCTGCGTGGTCGGAGCCGGGTCAACACCTGGTGACCAGGCGGACGGTGCTGTCTCAAGCGGCGCCGCGACGGGGCTCGACGGTCGGGCGGTCAGGTCCGGCTGGGTGAGGCCCGAGTCAGGCCTTGCCGGAGCTCCGCTGGCCGGCCCGACGGGCGGGAACACCTCCGTCGAAGCGGGCGGCGTCACGCCTGTCGAATGCGCTGGCGCGTCCGGCGGCATCGCCGTGGCACCGAGCTCACCCAACTCGACCTCGGCGTGTGCTTCACCCCCGCGCCCGTCCACCTGAGACCCACCCGCCGGGTCGTTGCCCGCCGTCGGTGACGGCGGCGGCGAGGTGCGGCTCCACGGCGGCGCGGTCAACCCCCACGGAGGTACGGGCGGCGCGCTCACCGGCGGCGCGGAGGTGGGTGGGCCGGACACCGGGTAGTCGTGGCCCGGTGGTGCGGAGACGGGCTGGTCGTAACCCGGCGGCCCGGATACCGGGTAGGGCTGGCCCGGTGGCGCCGAGACAGGTTGGCCGTAGCCGGGTGGCCCCGACACCGGGTAGGGCTGGCTCGGTGGTCCGGACACGGGGTAGGGCTGGCTCGGTGGTCCGGACACCGGGTACGGGTGGCCGGGCACTCCGGACACCGGCTGGGGGTAGCCGGGCGGTCCGGAGACGGGATAGGGGTGGCCGGGCGGCCCCGACACGGGGTGGAGGTGCCCGGGTGGTGCGGACACGGGGTGATGGTGCCCGGGTGGTGCGGACACGGGGTGATGGTGGCTGGGTGGTGCGCTCACCGGGTGCGCCTGCTCGGGAGGTGCGCTGGCGGCGGAGGGCCCGCCCGCCGCACCGCCGGCCACGTTGGGTGAACCGCTCGCCTCGGCTGGCGTGGCCGCAGCCCGGGCCGTCTCCTCGGCCAGGAGCGGCTCGATCTGCTGAACCCGGATCGTCGGGTTGTCCCACCGGGGCGCCGGAGACGGCGGGACCGCCGGGGCTGTCGGCGCGACGGCTGGCACCGGGGTGGATGGCGTCGGCGGGGGCGGCGCGTCGACCGCTGGGTGCTGCGGTTGGTCGCCCACGCGCTGGCGTGGCGGTACGGGTGATTCGGACAGGGGCCGGGGTGGCTGCTGCGGTCCGACCAGCAGCTGCGGCTGCGCCGGCTGGCTCGCCGGCCGTGGACGAGGCGACAGGTCGACCGGCGGTCGGGCTGGTCCCGGCTGCTGCTCGGTGCGCTGGCGCGGCGGCACGGGCGGTGAGGCGGGAGGTGCTGGCGGCGGCGCGAGAGTTGCTGACGGCGGCGCGGGAGGTGCTGGTGGCGGCGGTCCGGGCTGCGGTGACCCCGGCATGACGGAGGTCGGTGCCGATCGAGCTGCCGGCGGGGCCGGCATCACCCGGGGGGCGGGAGCCGGTCCCGGCGGTGGACCGGTATCGGTGGGCGGGGGTGGTGCGGCGGGTGCGCGTACCGCCGAAGGGGTGGACCGTGGCGCGGCCGGCGGTGGCGGCGGAGCCCAGGGCGACGCGGCGGCCGGCGGTTCGCCCGCCGACGGTCGCATCGCGGCCAGGGTCGCCAGGGACAGCGTCGGACCGGACAGCGCCGAGCGCGCCCCTGCATCGTCCGCCGGGGCGGGATCGGCGGACCGGTTGTCCGGGGCTCGCCGGGGTGCCGGCGTCGACACGTCCCGCTCGGCCGGCGCGGCCGGGCCGGGAGCGGCATCGCCGAGGTAGTGGCGGGCGGCGCGTACCGCCGGGTGGTGCACCCCGAGCACGGCGGGCCCGGCGGTGGCGACGCGGGTGTAGTTGCGGCGGGCCTCGTGCCGGTTGCCCAGTTCCTCGGCGACCTCCGCGAGTTCGAAGGCGAGCGCGAGCATCACCGGGTCCGAGTGCTCCCAGCGCCGCTCGCCCGCGGCGAACGCCTCCTCCAGCACCCGGCGGGCGGCGAGCGGGTTGTCCGCCTCCCGGTGCAGCCGGGCCAGGAGGTGCGCGGTGTGCAGCACCTCGGAGTGGTCTTCCCCGTACGGCGGGCGGGCGGATCCGACGGCCTCCGCGAGCAGTTGCTGGGCGGCGCTGAGGTCGCCCGCGGCGCGCAGGGCGAGGGCCCGGTGCTGGGCGGCAGCCAGAGGAGAGGGATGGGGCACGTGGCAATGCTGCCGTCAGAGGGCCGCCGGACGCTATCCGGACACGTCTTCGGCCGTGCGTCGGTGAGCCCTCGTGAGGCGGTCTGAGCAGCGGTGGAAACGCCTCGACGGGGGGCTCGGATGGCGATGTGCATGATCCACGAGTGGCGTGTACAGTAACTCCCCGTGCGGCCCGCCGGGCCGACCTTCGGGTGTCAAGATCATCCAGGTCGGCGAGGTAGGCTGAACGAGCAGGTCCGGGTGGCGGAATGGCAGACGCGCTAGCTTGAGGTGCTAGTGCCCGTATAGGGCGTGGGGGTTCAAGTCCCCCCTCGGACACCAAACAGAGTACGAAGGCAAAAGGCCGTTGACCTGGCTTTACTCAGGTCAGCGGCCTTGATCGTTTCCCGGGCTGTTGCCGCCGTGGGATCACCGTGGGATCACCGCCCTGGATGAGGGCTGTCGACGGCGTGATCTTGCCACCGCCGAGCGAGGCGGCTACGGTCCCACTGCTGCGCATATAGGCGCGGCTGGCGGCAGAGCCCGCGTAGCTGGGTCGAGGCTGCCTGTTCACGTGGAGGAACAGTGGCGCAGGTCGAGAAGAGACAGACGAAGGACGGCAAGAGCACCCGGTGGCGGGTGAAGTGGCGCGACGGCGGCCGCCGTGACGGCGAGTGGGACGGCGAGACGTTCGACTACCAAGCCGACGCGAAACGCTTCAAGGCGCTCGTCGACGCCTGCGGCAACCGCCGGCCGTCGCCGGACCAGCTGGTCGACCACGGCTTCGGCTACCTGGTGCCGGGCCCCGCCCCGGCGCCGGCCGAGCCGCCAACGAAGACGACGTTCCGCGAGTACGCGCTGGCCTGGCTGGACACGCTGGTCAAGCCGAGCGCCGAGACGAAGCGGAAGTACCGGGAGCGGCTGGAGAAGCACGTCTTCCCGACCCTCGGCGACCTGCCCGTTGACGGGATCACTCGGCGGGTGATGCGCGAGTGGCAGACCGCCCTGCTGGCCTCCGGCCTGTCCCGCAAGACGATCGCCAACATCCGGGGCGAGAGCGTCTACCCGATCTTCCGCGCCTCCTGCCTGCCCGGCGAGGACGAAGAGCCGCCCCTGCGGTCGTACAACCCGCTGGACGGCCTGGCCCTACCCGAGGGGCACAAGTACGTGCCGGACATCCTGGAGACGCCCGAGGACGCCTCGATCCTGCTCACCGCGGCGTACGAGGTCGACCCGGAGGCCGCCGACCTGCTCCTGACGAAGCTCGCCACTGGCCTGCGATGGGGCGAGGTCGCAGCCCTGCCACCCCGGGCCGTCAGGGCGCACCTCGGCACTGTCGAGGTCCAGCAGGTCCTGCGGAAGGTCAACCGGCGGTGGGTCGTCGAGCCCAAGCCGAAGACGAAGCAGGGCTACCGCCAGGTGCCGGTGCACCCGCTGGTCATGGAGATCGTGCGACGGCGCGCGGCCGCCGGCAACGAGTTCCTGTTCGTCGCGCCGCGCGGCAACCACTGGCGGTACGAGGACTTCTACGACTGGCGGTGGGTGAAGATCCGCACGCTGGCCGAGTCGCGGGGCCTGCGCGGGCACATGACGATGCACGGGCTGCGCCACTCGCTGCTGACGCTGCTGGCGAACCAGGGCCTGGAGCTGGCCGGCCTCACGCACCTCGCCGGGCACGCCCAGGTGTCCACCACGATGGACGTCTATGTGCACAGCACCACCGCACACCACGAGCCGGTCCGGCGGATCGTCGGCGGCTTCCTGGCCGAGAGCATCCGTGCCGGCGAGCAGCAGCGCGCCGCCGGCACCAGCCGCGCGCACGAGATCCGCGGCCGGATCCACCGTTCCTCGAGGGAGACGACGGCGCGGTACGCCGCCAGCACCAGGCCAGGCCGGTAAGTGCTCCGGGCGAGCGGGCGGTGTGCCGGACAGCACGCCGCCCGCTCGTGGGCTGCGCCGCCCCTTCCCGTCAGAACTCCCCGACGAGGTCGACCAGACGTTCCACCGGTTCGTTGGACGGCGCGAACAGGACTGCCGCCAGCAGGACCAGTATCGCGACCACTAGGACGACGACCCACACGTTGACCGTGGCGGTCAGACTCCACTGCGACCCGGCGTTGCTCTCCGGCGGTGGTGTGCCGTTTTCTGGCGGCGGGATGGTTTCAGGACGTACGCTCACGGCGTCGTTCTCCTCGCTAGCTGTGGGCAGAACGGTTGAACGGCTCCGGGTGCAACCGGGGCCGTTCGCGTTTGCGACGACCGCGCCGTTCGGAACTCATGCTCCGGTCTGTTCGTGGCTCTCGCCTTCAACTACGGTTGATGAATGTTCCGTGAGTTGGTGCTGCCGGGCGACGATGACTGGAGCAAGAGCGGTTCGCACTGGATGGACGATGCCCTCCGCGAGTGGTTCAAGTCGCTCGTCACCGAATCTCCGGAGTGGACAAGGGCGGAAGAAGCGCGCCCGGACGGCGCGACGCAGCTCGACCGGGACCGACTGTTAGTCCTCCGCATAATCGAGCATATGGGCGCAGCACGGCTTCGGCTCGACCAGGAACTGCTCCTGCTGGTAGGGCAGGCAGAGGAGTTGGGAGTCACCTGGACCGCTGTCGCTGACGCCCTTGCCACCTCTCCGCAGAACGCCCACAAGGTCTTCGCGAAGCGGCTGATGCATGTGCGTAACAGGGTGGCGATGGGCTGGGACGTCGAACAGGCGCTGGAAGACTTCTACCGCCGGAGGAGCTAGTAGCCGGGGCTCGGTCACATAGTGCACAGCGACGGCGAGCGGGGATTTGTGGCCGGCTCTGCCTCGCCGAACGCGCCTACCCTGGCGCGATGAGTGCTGAGCCGACGAGCCCATTGAGCAACTTCGTGTACTCCTTCGCCACCGTCCGGCTGCTGCTCCAGAAGGCGCACGACAACGGCAGTCTGATCGAGGGCTTGGTGTTGTACGTGTCGCTGATCGACGGGCTGCTGCGTCTGGCGATCATCCTGGACAAGCAGCTTGCTAGCGATCCGGTCACCGTCGGCGAATACATGCAGCAGGTGCCGGGCGGGCCGAAGCTCACCGAGCGGGCGATCTACGAGGAGGCCCGGCAGCGGAACATCATCGACGAGGCGTTCAAGGCCGAGGTCGTGGAGCTGTACGGGTACCGCAACGCGATCGTGCACCGGTTCTTCCTGACCAGCCTTCAGTACGCTGACCTGGCGCCGCATCTCGTCCGCTACGAGCGGTTGTACGACCGGTGCTTCGCGATCGTGGGGGAGCTGGAGGACCGCCAGGTTCGCGAGGGCAGAGGCATGACCATCGGCGGGCCGCAGACCGACCGACAGGCTGTGCTCGTCGAGGTGCTCGCCAAGCTGGGATTCAACCCTGACCGCACTGAGCGAGGCCCTGCGGCCAGTCCTCCTAGGACGGTTTAGGGGTGGTGCTGGGGGCCACCGGGTGCCGGCACTGGCCGGCGGTGAACGACTTCCGGATGGACCCGCGGCCCCCAGGTCATCAGCGCCGCGCCAACGCCGGGCACGCCTTGTAGGCGGCGGCCAGGTCCTCGTCGGTGAAGCGGACGAGCCGGCCGAGCCGGTGGCACGGCACGCGGCCCTTGGACACCCACCGCCGCAGGGTGGTCTCCGCGACGCGCAGCTTCACCGCGGCTTCGGCGTAGGTGTATTCCTGGCCCACCGGCCTACCTCCCGTTCATCGGCGCTTGGTGTCCGGTCACGATAGATCATTGCGGCCGGACAGGTCTACGGCGGGCTACGCCAGGCCACGCAGCGATCGGATGCCCCCGGGCCCTCTCGCCACCGGCCGAGTGTACGGCTACCATCTGGCACTGCGTGCTTGTCACGCGATGCGCTGGAAGTGCTGCTTGGTGGCACACCGCCCTACCGGGGCGGAGGCCCAGGTTCAAATCCTGGTCGGCGCTCGACGCCCGGCCACAGGGGAAGGTGGTGAGAGGCGCGTGTTCCACGGCAGCATCCCGGCCGACCTGCGCTCGATCATCTACGAGCACGCCGAGTCCTGGCCCGACACCGACCTGTACGTCGGCTGCTCGGGCAACTTCACGATCGAGCGGACGCTGCACAGCCGGCCCGGCGAGCAGCGCGCGATCCACGGCAACGACGTCCAGTCCTACTCGAGCGCGCTCGGCTGGTGGCTCGCCGGCCGGGAGCTGGACTACCAGCTCAAGGACGAGCACCGCGAGGAGCTGGCCTGGCTGGAGCCGTACCTGACGACCTCCACGGACACCCTCGCCTCGCTGATGCTCGGCACGCGGTTCCTCCAGTACGTCGGGCGGCCCGGCGTCTACTACGAGCGGATGGTCCGGGCGACCGTCGGCCAGTTCCCGACGATGCACGCCAAGACCGTCGCCAAGCTGAACGCGCTGACGCTACGCCTGGCCTCGTACTACTGCGGCGACGTGCGGGACTACCTGCGCGACGTCGTGCCCGACGACGCCCCGGTGGCGATGTTCCCGCCGTTCTACGCCGGGGACTACGAGGCACAGTTCGCCGGCATCGACGAGTTCTTCGACTGGCCGGCGCCGACGTACGACACGCTCGACGAGGACGGCAAGGAAGAGATCATCGGGGCGGTCCTCGACCGGCCCCACTGGATCCTCGGCCTCCACATCGCCCGCGAGGAGCTGCGCCCGTGGCTGCGCGGCGTCGTCCAGACCTCCAACCGCGGTATGCCGATCTACGTCTACGCGTCGTCCGGAGCGCGGCGCGTCGTCGCGCCCGCCCAGCAGGTCGCCCCGATCCTCATGCCGAAGATCGGGCCCGCCGAGGACCTCGGCGACCGCATGGCCATCCACGTGCTCAACGGCGGCCAGTTCGCCGCCGTCCGCTCGCAGTTCATGAGCAAGACGATCCTGCCCGGGTCGCCGCTGCTCGCCTGCGGCGTCAGCGTCGACGGCAAGCTCGTCGGCGCGTTCGCGTACCTGCCGCCGAAGTTCGACCCGGCCTGCGCCTACCTGATGAGCGACTTCCCGGTGTCGTGGACCCGGTACCGGCGGCTGGCGAAGCTGATCGTCATGGCGGCCGCCAGCCGCGAGGCGCAGCTGCTGCTCCAGCGGTCCCTGTCGAAGCGGCTGACCGCCTGGTCGACGACCGCCTTCACCGACCGGCCGAACAGCGCCAAGTACGGCCGGGGGATCCCCGGCGTGAAGCTGCAAAAGCGCAGCGAGCCGGCCGCCGACGGCATCCACCGGTACCAGCTCCAGTACGGCGGCCCCCTGGGCGACTGGACGCTGGCTGAGGCGCTGGCGGAGTGGAAGCGCCGCCACGGGAAGGACAAGCGATGAGCGACGACCACCGCAGCGGCGAGCAGCCGGCCGCCGAGCCGGCCGGGTGCCCGAAGCAGGAGTGGGACGGCCCGTTCAGCTACCGGTGCGGCCTCGGCGCCGACGTCGGCGTCTGCGCGAAGCACGGCCAGTTCCGGCACGAGCCGGCCGACCCGGACAAGCCGTGCCCGCACACCGATATGCACCTGGACGCCGACGTGCAGCGGCTGACCGTCTCCGGCGACGACCCCACGGTGGTGGCGTACATCGCGGAGCTCTCGATCCGCTGCGCCGCTCCGGGCTGTGGTGAGCGGTTCCGCTGGACGGGCGTGCCGGCCGGCATGATGCCGAACCGGCCCGCCTGCACCCCGGACGAGTTCGTGCTGCACGCGCCCATCCGGCCGGCGACTGCCGACCCGGACTTCGGTCTCGGCATCCCCGGTTTCGCCATCCAGTACCGGGGAGACGGCCGGTGAGCGACGCCGACGAGCCGCTGAACCTGCGCCGGGAGACGGTCGACCCGGCCAGCCTGACGCTGCTGGAGGTCAACGCGCGGTACATGCGCAAGGAGACGTTCGACCGCCTGGTGGCCAACGTGCGCCGAGACGGCGCACTGACCAGCACGCCGCTCGTCTGGCACGACGCGGCCACCGAGCGGATGGTGGTGCTCTCCGGCAACCACCGCATCATGGCCGCCCGCGAGGTCGGCCTGACCGCCGTCGACGTCATCGTGGTCGACCAGGAACTTTCGCGCGCCCGACAGGTCGCGCTCCAGCTGTCGCACAACGCCATCGAGGGCGAGGACGACCCGGCCACGTTGAAGCACCTCTACGAGGAGCTGGACGATGTGGACTGGCGGGCCTACTCGGGCCTGGACGACAAGCAGCTCGACCTGCTCGCGCAGGTCGACCTGGAGGGCCTGTCCGAAGCGAACCTCGACTTCGCCACGGTGCAGCTGGTGTTCCTGCCGATGGAGCTGGACGCCGCCCGCGCCTCCTTCGACGAGGCCCGCAAGCTCGTCCAGGCCGACGCCCGCTGGCTCGCCGGGTACGGCGACTACGAAGCCACCCTGGACGCGCTCGCGACGACCCACGGCGCCCACAACGTCGGCAACGTGGCCACCGCACTCGGCCTGATCCTCCAGGTGTTCGAGCGGCACCTCGGCGAGCTGCGCGACGGCGTGTGGTTCGACCCCGAGTCCGGGGAGCCCATCGGCAACGTCAACCGCCTGGTGCCGATCGAGACGGTGCTGGAGACGCGCTCCATGCCCGCCGACGCAGCCGCCGTGGTGGCCCGCGCCGTCGACCAGCTCGTGCGCAAGGGCGAGGTGCCAGCCCACCAGCGGTGGAGAGCCCTGGAGCTGCTGGCCGCCGACTACCTCGCCGGGTGAGCCCCGGTGCGGATGCCGTACGCCCTGACCGCCTTCGTGGTGGTGGTCATCGTCGGCGGCCTGCTCGCCGGCTGCATCCACCTGTGGCCCGCCTGACCCCCGACCCGGCCCGGTACGCACCGCGGCCGAACCCATGAGGAGGAGCAAGATGCCCGACCGCCCCGACGACCCATACGCCGGCCTGGACGAGCGCCAGCGCTACGAGCTGGACCGCCGCTGCGACCACCACCCGCCGAAGAACCTGGAGCAGGCCGAGCGTCACCTGGCGTGGCGTACCGCCGTGAAGGTGCTGATGGCCGAGGCGATGCGAACCCTGCCCGCCGGCCGGGAGACGTCCCTCGTGCTGACCAGCCTCGACGACGCCCTGATGTACGGCAACGCGGCGATCGCCCGACCCCCCATGCCCGGCGGACGAGCCCCCGGACACCGCTGAGACAGGGCGGCCCGGCCTGACTTCCCCGCAGACCGGGCCGCCCGCACCACGCACCACAGCACGAGGAGGTGACCATGAGCGAGCCGGAGATCCTGCCCTGGGACAGGCAGCGCCGAGAGCCCGAGAAGGCGTACGGGTACTTCGTGCTGTACCGCGACCTGGGCCGCACCCGCACCGTCGCGAAGGTCGCCACCGAGGTCCACAAGAGCCGGGATTACCTCCACAAGCTGGCGAGCACCTGGAAGTGGGTGCAGCGGGCGCAGACGTGGGATCGCGAAGAGGACCGGCTGTACGTCGAGGGCCTGGCCGAGCAGCGGCGCGACATGGCCAGGCGGCACGCCCGGATCGCCTCGGCGCTGCAAGGGAAGCTCGTGACTCGGTTGCAGAACCTCGACGCGTCGAAGCTCGGCCCCGGGGACATCGCCCGCTGGCTGGAGGTGGCGACCCGCGTCGAGCGCCTGGCCCTGGGCCTGCCGGACTCGACGACCGCGCACACCGGCCCGGACGGCGGCCCGATCCGCGCCGAGGTCGACCAGATGAGCGAGCAGCAGCGCGCCGACTTCTTCCGAGCGCTGATGGCGGAGGCGGCGGCCCGTGCCGGCCAGGCCGGACCCGCAGGCGATGCCGACGACCCCGACGGCGACGAGGACGAGGACGAGGAGGAGACGGCCGGTGAGCCAGCGGCGCAGGGTTGACGGCGAGGTGTGGTTCGCGCTGGAGGTGCGGGCACCGCGCTGGACGGTGTGGTGCATCGCCGTCGGCGGGCTGCTGCTCGCCTCGTCCAGCGTGGCCACCGTGGTGGTGGTCGCGGTGGCGCTGTGAGGCGGGGCCTGCGGTCGACGCGGCTGCTGGCCGGGCACCGCGCGCCGGCCGCCGCGCAGCCGGCGTACCGACCCGGCGGGCCCGTTGTCGGCCCGCAGACGTGGGCGGCGCTGAACGTGCAGCCGCGCCAGCGGGCTGTCGGCCGCGCCCGTGTCGGCCCGACCCGGGCGCAGCGGCGGACGCTGACCCGCCGGGTGTGGGCGTGGCGGCTGCTGCTGTCCGGCTGGTTCGGGCTGACCGCCCTGACGCTGTGGGCGGCGGTCCGCTGGGCCGGCCTCGCCGGCCTCGCCGGCCTCGGCTGCCCGGCGCTGATGCTGTGCCCGTTGCTGCTGCTCGCCTGGTGCGCCGTTGTCGACCTGCGCGACCGCGAGGCCGAGATGCGGAACGGGCGCTGACCGATGCTACTGGCCTACCCGGACCCGGCGATGATGACCGACGCCGAGCTGGCCGCCTACCTGCGCGAGGTGTCCGAGGTCCAGGGCCTCGTCCGGTACGACTGGCCCCGGCACGCCCGGTCCGAGCAGCTGGAGCCCAACAGGGCGTACCGGATCTGGATGCTGCTCGCCGGCCGTGGCTTCGGCAAGACCCGCACCGGCGCCGAGACGGTCCGGAAGTGGGCTACGGCGAAGCCCGGCGGGCACTACGCGGTGATCGCGAAGACGCACCGCGAGGTGTACAACGTCTGCTTCACGGCCCGACGTGCCGGCCTGCTGGCCGTGGTGCCGCCGAAGGACGTGAAGACGTTCAACAAGAGCGAGCCGTACCTGGAGCTGCGCAACGGCGCGATCATCCGCGGCTTCGGCGCGCAGGACCCCGACATCCTCCGCGGCTACGACTTCGACGGCGTGTGGTGCGACGAGTACGCCGCCTGGCCGGTGCAGACGGCGCAGGGCGTGTTCGACATGCTCTGGTTCTGCATGCGCGAGGCCGAGAGCCCGCACATGGTCATCAGCACGACCCCGAAGCCCCTGCCGCACGTGAAGAAGCTGCTGACCCGGGCGGCGAAGCAGAAGGCGCGCAGCCGCCGGCCCCGGGTGGTCATCACCCGAGGCAAGACGCTGGACAACGCGGCGAACCTCAGCGCCGAGGCGCTGGAGGAGCTGCTGGAGCAGTACGGCGGCACCCGGCTCGGTCGGCAGGAGCTGGACGCCGAGCTGCTGACCGACGTCGACGGCGCACTGTGGAAGAGCGCGTGGATCGAGGCCGGCCGCGTCGACAAGGACGACCTGCCGAAGCTGGTCCGGACCGTCGTCAGCGTCGACCCGGCGGACACCGTGTCGGAGACGAGCGACGAGACGGGCATCGTGGCCGTCGGCCGGGGCGAGGACGGCGAGCACTACGTGCTGGCCGACCGGAGCATGAAGATCGCCGGCATGGCCGCCGCCCGGCGGATCTGGCAGTGCTACCTGGACGTCGACGCCGACGTAGTGATCTACGAGGGCTCGTCGGCGTGGATGCGGGACATCCTCGTCGACGCGTGGGTTGCCATGCAGAAGGAGGGCCTGCTGCCTGGCGGCGACCCGCCGCTGGACGTCGTGCAGGCCCGCGTGAGCAAGCGGGTGCGCGCCGAGCCGGTGGCCGCCCGCTACGAGGTCGACCCACCGCGGGTGCACCACGTCGGCGCGTTCCCGGTGATGGAGGACCAGCTGACGACCTGGACGCCGGAGTCCGGCGACTCTCCGGACCGGCTGGACGCCCTGGTGCACGGCGTGACGTACCTCCGGTCGAAGGAGTCCCGTCGTGCTGTGGTGGCGTCGCCGCTGCGAGCCAAAACCGCAGGTCAGGGCCGGTAACGATTAGACGGTGATGATCTTGAATGATACAATGAATATGTACAGCCCGAGCTGTACGCCTGTTCACGTGGAGTAGGAAGGACCCAAGAGTGACCGCACCGACCAAGGCGCGAACCCGGGCCAAGAAGGCCCCGTACCTCGCCCAGATCGACCCGCGCGACCTGCTCGCGCACCCGAGCAACCTGCGCAACCAGCTCGGCGACCTGACCGAGCTGCGCGACTCGATCGCCGCCAGCGGCGTTCTGCAGGCGCTGACCGTCGTCCCCGAGGACGACGGCCACCGGATCGTCGCCGGCCACCGCCGGGCCGCAGCCGCCGCCGAGGCGCTCGAAGCCGGCGAATGGCCCGACGGCCTGACCCAGACGGTGCCGTGCCTCGTGCGGCCCGACCTGGTGGGCATGGCCCCGGCGCAGATCGTGGCGATGCTCGTCGAGAACGACCAGCGCGTCGACCTGACCGAGAGCGAGCGCGCAGCCGGGTACGCCCAGCTGGAGCTCTTCGGCCTGGACGTCGCCGAGATCGCCCGCCGGACCGGCCGGGCGCAGAAGCACGTCCAGTCCGCGCTCAAGCTGACGAAGCTCGGCGAGGCCGCCACCGCGGCGGCCGACGCCGGGAAACTGTCCCTGGAGGACGTCGCCGAGCTGGAGGAGTTCGAGGACGACCCGAAGACGATGGAGAAGATCCTCAAGGACGTCGAAAGCAGCTGGGGGATCAAGCACAAGGTCCAGGAGGAGCGCCGCAAGCGGCAGGTCAAGGACGCCATCGCGGCGGTCACCGCCGAGCTGGAAGCGGCCGGCGTGAAGATCGTGAAGAAGCCGAAGGAGTGGCCGTACAACTGCGCGATGGCGCGCGTCGACCAGCTCCAGACGGCCGACGGCGAGGAGATCGACCCCGAGGCCGTGAAGACGCTCGACGGGTACGCCGCCGTCATCGAGGAGCGGTGGGACTCGGCCAGCGCGCTCATCGTCTGCCTCGACCCCGAGGCGCACGACTACAAGCGGACCGGGCACAGCTACTACAAGAGCCCGGCCGAGGTCGCCGCGAAGGAGGCCGCCGACAAGGCCCGCGAGGAGCGGGCGGCTCGGCTCAAGGAGTCCGGGGCCGTGCGGCGCCGGTTCCTCGTCGAGAAGTACGGCAGCGCGAAGGGCGCGAAGGCGCTGCTGGTCGAGGCGATGCGGTTCGCCGTGGTGTGGCCCGACTTCCTCCAGTACCGCGTCGATCGGGAGTTCATCAAGGCGCTGGCCGGCGGCGAGCTGGTCGAGGGCGCGACCGCCGGGCAGGACCGGCTGAACCGGCTGCTCGTCGCCCGGCTGGTCGGCGCGCAGGAGCACAACGTCGAGCAGGTCGCCGAGGGTCGGTGGGTCGCGCACAAGGACCTGATCGTGCTGTGGCTGAACAGGTTGGAGGAGGACGGCTACGAGCTGTCCGAGGGCGAGGCGGACATGCGCGCCGCCCTCATCGCCGAGGAGGAGGAGCGGAAGCGCGCCGAGGCCGAGGAGGAAGCCGAGCGCCTGGCGTACGAGGCCGAGGAGGACGCCGAGGAGGACGCCGAGGAGGACGGCGAGGACCAGGAGGTCGTCTACGTGGACCTGCCGGAGCACGACGTCGAGCCCGAGCCCGAGCCCGATGCCGAGGACGTCGAGCCGGACCCGTGCGCCGAGGCCGACCTGGACGCGGGCGAGCCCGCAGCCGAAGGCGACGAGTGAGTCTGACCCCACGGGTCGGCAGCCGGCGGCGCGCACCCACACGGTGCGCGCCGCCCGCCCGCCCGCCCGCCCGCCCCCCCCCGCGGCGGGGGGGGGGGGGCCCCCCCCGGGGGGGGGGGGGGGGGCCCCCCCCCCCCCCCGGGGGCCCCCCCCCGGCGCGACGGCCCGACCGACCAGCACGGAGGAACCCGTGGACCACGACCTGCTGCGCGGCACCTGCCCCGCCTGCCAGGTGACCATCGGCGAGACGCACGCGGACGACTGCGACGTGGCCGAGTGCCTGGTGCGCGGCTTGAAGCGCATGTACTGCCGGGCCCTGGCCGACACCGCGGGCCACGACTGCGGCGCGTCGACGTGGACCGGCGACTGGCCGGGCCACCGCGAGGCCCGCGAGTTCGGCTGGCACGTCCGCTGGGACGCCGAGGCCCGGACGTGGGCGCGGTGCGCCCCGGAGGTGCCCGGCTCGGGGCCCGACCTCAACCGGCTGTACGAGCACGCGCGGTGGGACGCCGAGGCCCGCCGCTGGGTGCGGCGCCGGGCCGTGGTGTTCTTGCGGGCCGTACGCGGCGGCCGGGCCACCATCGAGGAGCTGACGAAGACGGCGCAGCGCTGGTGCACCGAGCAGGGCTACGAGGTGGTCGGCGAGCACGTCAGCGCGAAGGGCTGGCGGGAGACGGTCGCCGACGTCGGCGACGGCCTGGCCGACACCGTGGTGGTGCCGTCGGTGGAGCGGCTGGGGTTCGGCAAGCAGGTGTTCGAGAGGATCGCGGCCGTGCGCCGGGCTGGCGGCGACGTGCGCGGCCCCGGCGTGCGCGTCGACGCGGACGGCCGGGTCGTCGCGACGGCGACCGTTGAGATGTGAGGAAGATTCACGATGGAGCGAGAGAAGCGGCTGATGCTGGCGTGTCCGCCGACGAACATAAACGAGCTGCTGGAGGGCATGGGCGTCCCGCCGTACGTGCCGACGATCGACCATACGGTGACGCAGTGCGTGGACTGCGGCACGGACATGTGGATCGGCCCGAACCAGCAGGCGGCGGCGACCCGGGCGCCGGGGGCGTGCCTGCTGCTGTGCATGGCGTGCTCGGTGATCGAGCAGAAGAAGCGCGGCGGTGGCATCGTCGGGCACCTCGGCGGCCACGGGAGGCCGCGGCTGCCGGGCTAGTCCGCTGAGCGGACCAGCGCTGGTCCGCGTCGTGCCCCAGCTTCCTCCGCAGCGGTAAGGTCCGCGGTGGGGGCGTACCGGCCCGGTCGGCGGGTATCCGCGCCCGTCCAGCGACGAGAAGATTGGTGGTACGGAGTGGGGACGACGGAGATCCGGGTGCACGGCGTGGCCGAGCCGGGCCCGGAGAGTCTCCTTGGCCGCCCGGTCGTTGACCGGGTGGCCGGTGACCGGGAGGCACCGCGCTGGAGCACGCCAGGGTCGAAGTGACTGCGCTGTCCGCCGGCTACGCGGAGGCGCTGGCTCCGCTGCGCCGCGGGCAGGCCGGCCACGATCCGGGCCGGGTCGCGACCCCGGCGGTGATGCTCCGGCGATAGCGCCCCGGCGCCGACCGCCGCGTCAAGCCCGGCGTATGCACAGGTCAAGGTCGGTGTGCTGTGCGCGCAGGTCGAAGCGACCGTGGTGGCCGACGACCTCGCCACCCTCACTTGCCGCCCCTTCGGAAGGGCCGACGCTGGCGGTGGGCAGATTGTCCCGTGTCCGGCTAACACTCCGATGCGGAAGCCGTGGTGTAACCACACCTAGAAGGGTAACCACCACCCCACAGGCACCGGACTGGCCAGCGGCGGCGGCTCGTGTGGCCAGAGCGGAGGGGCAGCGTGCGGCTCGACCAGATCAATATCCTGCAGGGAGACGCCTTCGTTGTAAGCGACCGGCAGGGTGACATCAACCCGGCCGCTAATTTCCCCGACGGGCTGTTCTATCGCGACATGCGGCACTTATCGCGGTGGCAGCTGCGCCTCAACGGCCACCAACTGGAGGCGCTGAGCGCGGACAACCTCGAGTACGACGAAGTTGTTTTCTTTCTGATCGAGCCGACCGGAACGATCTACCGGAACCCGTCGCTGTCTGTCACCCGCCGCCGTGCCGTGGCGACTGGCATGCAGGAGCGCATCACGGTCCACAACTTCGGCAACACGCCGGTCGCGTTCGAACTCACGATGATATTCGACGCCGACTTCGCCGACATCTTCGACGTCAAGGACCAGATGTCAAAAACCGGCCATCTGTACCGCCATCGGCGCGACGGCGGGATCACGTTGGGCTACAGCCGCGCCGACTTCTGCCGGGAAACGCACATCGACGCCCCCGGCGCGTTCGTTACCGAAGAATCGCTCACCTTCCGACATGAGCTACCACCTGCGCAAGAGTGGGACGTCGACATCAACATCCGGGTCGGGGTGGAAGTGGACGTGGCGTTAGAGCGCCACCACCGCTGCCCGGACATGCCTTGCACCATTCGGGAATGGCTGGACGCGTCACCCATCTTGGACACGGATTGGGACGACTTGCTGCACATTTACCACCGCAGTCTTCTCGACCTCGCCGCGCTGAGGTTCTACCCATTCCCTGGAGACAAAGCCTCTCTGCCCGCCGCCGGGCTGCCCTGGTTCATGGCGGTGTTCGGCCGCGATAGCCTCCTAGTCAGCTATCAGATGCTGCCGTTCCACCCCGAACTTGCCTATACGACTTTGCGGGCCCTCGCCGAGCGGCAGGCGATCCATGAGGACGACCACCGCGATGCCGAACCAGGCAAGATCCTGCACGAACTGCGCAACGGGGAGCGTGCCCATTTCGGCGAACGTCCGCAGTCCCCGTACTTCGGCGCCGCTGACACGACGCCGCTGTTCCTGATCGTCCTAGACGAGTACGAACGGTGGACCGGTGACACGCAGACTGTCCAGGACCTCGAGCCCGCGGCCCGCGCGGCGTTGCGGTGGCTGGAGACGTACGGCGATCCCGACGGCGACGGCTACATCGAATACCAGACTCGCAACCCGGGCAGCGGTCTGGTCAACCAATGCTGGAAGGACTCCTGGAACTCGGTGGTCCACCCCGACGGCAGCCTCGCCAAGCTTCCCCGGGCTACCTGCGAAATTCAGGGCTATGCCTACGACGCGCGCCGCCGAACGGCGCGGCTTGCGCGGGAGATTTGGAACGACCCCGGCCTCGCCGAGCGTCTGGAACGCGACGCCGAGGAACTCTATCGCCGGTTCAACACCGACTTTTGGCTACCCGACCTCGGCTATTACGCCCTCGCGTTGGACGGGGACAAGAAGCCGGTGACCACGTTGACCTCCAACATCGGACACCTGCTGTGGAGCGGGATCGTGCCGCCCGAACGCGTTGACGCGCTCGCCGCGCTGCTCTGCGGACCCCGGATGTTTACGGGATGGGGCGTGCGCACCCTCGCCGACGGGCAGCCAGCCTACAACCCGCTTGAGTACCACAACGGCACCGTTTGGCCGCACGACACCGCGATCGCCGCAGCCGGGCTTGCCCGGTACGGACACCGCGATGAGGCCAACCAACTCGCGATGGGGCTGTTGCAGGCCGGCCATCATCTGGGCCATCGACTGCCCGAGGCACTCGCAGGCTACCCACGAAAGAACACTTTGGTGCCCGTGCTCTACCCCACCGCCTGCTCCCCGCAGGCATGGGCCGCTGGTGCGCCGATGATGCTGCTCCGCATGATGCTCGGCATCGATCCGGAGCCCGATACTCTGGCCGTGCGCCCACACCTACCTGAGGATCTCCGCCGCCTGGCACTGCACGGAGTGCGCTTCCGCGGCACGCGGGTCGAGGCCCTCGCGGGCACCGCTGCACATGACCTAGATCGGTTGAAGCCGATACCGGGCGCCCGGGAGCTTCAGTGAAGAACGCACCATTCGGTCGAGATCACCGTTGGACGATAGTGGCCGGACACTGTGCTGGGAGATCCTGCGCGACGACGACGGCGCCGTCCCGCAGATTGACCGATACCTCGTCCCGCCATCGCCCGCCTCAACAACACCGCGTCACCGGTTGCTACACGTCCCCGCCCGCCTCACCCGTTCCGCCCGACGACCCGTTCCCCGAGGAACCCGCCACTCGCCGGGTAACCGCCATGCCCATATGCCGGACGAACCACACGGAAAGATCAACCAGCGGTCGGCCACCCTTGGTAACACTTAGCGACAGGCCGAGGCTAGTGATCCGTCGCGGTCCCGCCGGCGCCCTGCCTGCGCCGGGTAGCGATCACGGTGGTGGCGACGAGGGTGGCGAGGAGCAGAGCGGTCAGGCGCGCCGGTGCCGGCGTGAACGGTGTCAGCAGTACGAGCGCCGTCGTGGCCAAGTACGGCACGGTCGTCTTGAGCTGTTGATAGGGGCGGATGTGCAGCGTCCAGACTGCGAGTAGGTAGATTGCGACCGGCGTGGCCACCGCGTATCCGGCAGCCATGCGCCCAAGGTGCGCCGCGCCGGTCTGGTAGTCCACGTCGACGGCGATGCCCGCACCGAGCGCGGCGGCGGAAGCGAAGATCAGGTATTGGCCGTATCCCCAGAGCAGCGCCACGCGCGGCGTGCTAGCCAGTTGGTAAACGGGGCGGTCGAAGTACAGCCACCACATCGCGAAGACGATCACGACGGCGGCGCCTGCGATCGACAGCAGAGTGCTTGTCTTGATCCCTCTGTCGAACGCGGTCTGGACGGCGAGGCTAGCCGCGAGTATCGACTCGCCGAGCACGATGATGGTGAATAGCCCGTACCGCTCGGTTATGTGGCGTGGGTGCCAGATGATCGGAGCGGGGCGCCTGGCCCAGAACGGCAGGAGCAGTTCGGCGAGGACGATCACGAGGAAGCCGCGTAGGAGCCACCGGTCGGGCAGTGCCAGCCGGGCGATCCAGGCCGCCTGCAGCACGGTGATCCCCACGGCGTAGCGCAGTGCGGTGGCCCGCCGCTCCGGGTCGCTGCGGGCGACGCGCAACCATTGCCCGACCATCGCCAGCCGCATGATCACGTACCCGTAGGTGATGACGGAGAAGTCGCCGTGATCGAAGGCGCGAGGTACGCCACCGGCGATCACCAGCGCCCCGGCGATCTGGACCAGGGTGGTGAGGCGGTAGACGTCGTCCTCGGGGTCGTACGCGGAAGCGAACGTGGTGAAGTTCATCCACGCCCACCAGATCGCGAAGAACACCGCCGGATAGAGGCCGATCCCGTGGCCGATGTCGGCCTCGCCCAGGTTGTGGTGCAGCCGGTCGGCGGCCTGCCTCACCGCGGCCACGAAGCACAGATCGAAGAGCAACTCCAGCGGAGTCACCGTCCGGTACGGCTCGTCGGTGGGGCGGGCGACCATCGGCCGGTACCAGGTGCGCGAGAGACCCGCTGGATGAGTCACTGTGTCGGACATGGCACCACCTCGGACGACTCGCGCGAAGACGATTCCTGCCGCTGATCATTCCGACCGCGGCCCGTCCCGTACCGACGCTCACCAAAGTTCACGTGAACGGGCCTGGAAGTCGACTCCACCGGCCGCATGCGAGGCGCCCCAGACCGAACCAAGGGACGACGGTGACTGCTACCCGTTCGCGGCTCCGACCTCCGAGGCCGCTATGCGGTAGCGAGAACTCGTTCGCCTATTTCGTGGCCGATCCGTTCGAGCTTGCCCGCGCTGCCTTCCTTCTGGATGAGGTTAGCCAGCAGGCTCTGCGTACACCCGCTCTCGCCTGCAGCGGGACGCGGACCTCGCCGCCCGCGACGTCATCCTCAACACCGCCCTACGGCTGTACAAGCCGACGCAATGGTCTGCGCGGGACTGGCTCGTCGACCTCATCGACAAGTACGTCCAGGCCCAAGCCACTGGGTTGGTCTACGACCGCATGCTGAACCCCGCGCGGCGGTCGTAGGTCCCGTGTCGGGCGGTCACCACGTGCGTCGCCAGTGGGGCCATTCAGAGCGGGCGCTGGTCCGCCAGGCGGACTAGCCGCCGCCGGCGCGGTGGTCGTGGGCGTCGCAGTCCGCGCCGACCGGCGGCTCCACCTGGACGTCGGGGCACATGCGGCAGCGGATGACCAGGTGCCCGCCGCAGCGGCACGGCCACCAGTCGCGCATCGGCGTGGTCGCCGAGCCGCCGGCGTAGCCGTGCCCGTTGTGGCACTCGTTCGGCTCGTGGCCGACTAGCTCGCGGACCTGGCGGTAGGGGAGGGCGACCACGTGCGGGTCAGCGCGTGCCCGGTCGACCAGGTAGCGCAGCTCGGCGGGGGAGTCCACGACGCGCCCGATGACGGTCACGCCGGCCGGGCTGTTGCCGGCCCGGTCCCAGCGGATCGTGAGGTACCACCGGTTGCGCCACTCCACGCCCGCAGGCTACTCGCACAGGTGTTCGATGATGTCGGACCCGCGGGCCATACTGGCGGGATGTCCAGTGAGATCAATGTGACGTACCGGGTGACCCGGGCCTTGCCGGCCGCTCAGCAGGCCACCTGCCGCTTGGTGGTGGACGAGATGGCCGGCGAGGTGCCGGAGCCGGAGAACGCCGACGTCATCGTCACCGACGAGTTCGACAAGGTGGTCGCGGAGTATCTGGCGACCGAGGTTGACCTGGCGTTCGACCCGGCCCTGGCCAACCAGTACCGGGCGGACCGGGCCGACGGCGCCCGCGCCGCCGCCAGGACGTCGCCGCAGCCGGGCGGCAAAGTGGTGGTGATCGTCGGCAGCGCCCAATTCGCTCGCGGGCTGCGGTCCGTGCGGCACTGCTTGCTCCACGAGGCCCAGCATGTGCGCCTGCACCAGCGGGGCGACGTCGCCCACGCCGTGCACCGCCGGCTGCCGTTCACGCTGCCGGAGGACGAGTTCATCTGGGAGTTCCTGTGGCGAGCCGAGAACGCGATCGACGAGTTCCGGTGTGAGCGGACCGTGCACGAGCGGGGGTGGACCGACCCGACCAACACCCATGGGCCTCGCGACCTCGACGGTGTGCTCGGCACCTTCCGGGCGGTTCAGGCTGAGTTCCACCGCACGGGGGACCGGGAGCGTGCGTACGAGGGGGCGTTTGGCGCGCTCGACCGCCTGTCGACGGTCCTCGGGTACGGGGCGGCTGCTCTGGTCACCGGCGTGACCGCGCCGGTGACCTGGGCGCAGTCGCCGGCGATGGGACGGGTCCTCGACGTCCTGGAGGACCTGCCCGGTGCCCACGTGCCGGTGCCCCGAGAGACGGTGCTCGCCACCGCGGCGGAGGTCGCCAAGAGGCTGCGGCGGATCTTTCAGGAGCTGGGCTTCGACTGCTACTTCGAGGGCGACGACGGCGGCAGGTGGTTTGTGGTAGCGAGCTGAGCCGGGCTCGCTGGGGCCCGGCCAGCGACCTTCGCGGCTTCGTTCTGTCCGGCCGCAATGGCATTGCCCATGCTCATAGCCGTGATGGGCTGATCGAGCTCGCGGTGGCGGTGCTCTCCGTCGCCTATCGGCTGGTGACCCAGCCGCCGCAGCGGATGAGCATGGACACGCTGATCGCCTTGTGTGACATCTTCGAGTGCACGCCCAACGACCTGATCAAGCCGGCCGTGGTCAACGCGCAGACGAAGAAGACCGCAGACGGGGCTACCGGCCCGGTGGTGCCTCTTGCCGGGCGACGGACTGTGATCCGCCGACCCGGCCAGTGAGGAAGCCGACGCCGGATCAGTTGCGGCTACGCGCCGAGCTCGCCGAGGCGCAGGACACGATCCTCGAGCATCTGCGCAGGACGCTGGGTTGCGAGCTGACCGGTGCCCAGGCGCAGTCGCTGCTGGAGCAGGTAAGTGCGTGGAAGGGTGCGCAGGCGCACGCGCTTGCCCGCCACCTCGGTCGCAGCCCGCAGGCGCTGGTCACGCCCGGCGCTGATGCTCCGAGGTCGCTAGTGAGGCTGTTGCCGTTGCTCGTCGCGGCCGGATTCGCCGACAAGATCAGGCCGCTGGGGTGCGTCGAGTGCGGCCGAACTGATCCGCCGCCGTTCACGAAAGTCCCGGCCGGGAGGTTATGCGACCGCTGCACGACCCGGCACCGTCGCCGGCCGTGTGCGCGCTGCGCAGAGGTCCGTGTCATCCGGGCCCGCCGCCCGGAGGGTGGTATCTGTGGGCGGTGCCGCGAGCAGGAGCCTGACGCGCGCGAGCCATGCGCGGACTGCGGCCGGAGTATGTTGCCTGGTCGGCGCCTACCGGACGGGACGGCGCTGTGTCAGCGGTGCGCGCCGAAGAAGCTGGAGCCGTGCTGCCGCTGCGGCCGGGACAAGCGGGTCAACGCGCGAACACCGCACGGGCCGGTCTGCAGCGCGTGCTACTCCAGCGCCCCGCGCCTAATGAGTTTTGGGAGTGAGCTCCGGCAGACTCCTGGTGGGTAGGTAGCCGCTGGCTGGTGAGCACTCGTCGCGCCTGGACATCGAGTCCTGAGCAAAGATCGTGCCCCGGCTGGTTGGTGGGGAGAGTTGATCGCTGATGGGATGTCGTGCCCGTCCGGTAGTGGCGTGAGCACTGCTTCATTAGGTCGCTGATGGTTCTCCCGCTGGCTACTGGCCGTGTTCGGTGTCGGAGACGGGAGATGCGTTGCTGTTCGTAGGAGATGACTGGGCCGAGGATCACCACGACGTCGAGTTGATGGACGCCGCCGGGCGCCGGCTGGCCAAGGCCCGCCTGTCCGAGGGTGTCGCGGGGATCGCCCGGCTGCACGCGATGATCGGTGCGCAGCTCGGCGAGGACGTCGAGGACGCCGCCGGGCTGGTGAAGATCGGCATTGAGACCGATCGGGGTCCGTGGGTGCAGGCGTTGATCGCCGCCGGGTACACGGTGTTCGCGGTCAATCCGTTGCAGGCGGCCCGCTATCGGGAACGCCTCGCCGTGTCGGGGGCCAAGAGCGACGCCGCCGACGCGCACATGTTGGCTGACATGGTGCGCATCGACTCCCACCAGCTGCGGTCGGTTGCGGGTGACACCGCCGAGGCCGAGGCCGTCAAGGTCGTCACCCGGATGCACAAGACGCTGATCTGGGAACGGACCCGGGCCGGACAGCGGCTGCGGCACGCGCTGCGGGAGTACTTCCCCGCCGCGCTGGAGGCGTTCGAGGACCTCGACGCCGCCGAAACCCTGGAACTGCTGGCCAAGGCCCCCGACCCCGCGAGCGCGGCGAGGCTGAGTACCGCGCAGATCAGCGCGGCCCTCAAACGTGCCCGCCGCCGCCATATCGCGGAGAAGACCGCGACGATCCAGTCGATACTGCGGGCAGAGCACCTCGGGCAGCCCGCCGTGATCACTGCGGCGTATGCCGTGTCGGTCCGCGCGCTCGTCGCCGTCCTGGGCACCCTCAACGAGCAGGTCAGCATCCTGCAAGGGCAGGTCGAGGCCCATTTTGGCCGGCACCCGGATGTTGAGGTCGTCTTGTCCCAACCCGGGCTGGGACCGATCCTCGGCGCCCGGGTGCTGGCCGAGTTCGGTGATGAGCACGACCGGTACGCCTCGGCGAAGGCCCGCAAGAACTACGCCGGGACCAGCCCGATCACCCGCGCGTCCGGGAAGAAGAGAGTCGTCGCCGCCCGGTTCGTGCACAACGACCGGCTCATCGACGCGCTGATGACTCAGGCGTTCGCGTCGCTGCGGAACTCCCCGGGCGCCCGCGCCTACTACGACCGGCAACGCGCCCGCGGCGCCAGCTACAACGCCGCCCTTCGCCAGCTCGCCAACCGGCTCGTCGGCATCCTGCACGGATGCCTCAAAACCGGCACACCCTACGACGAGGCGACCGCCTGGTCGCATCACCTCACCGAGGCTGACGCTTGACATTCAAGCTCCTGGGATGTCTTTGCGGAATTTGTGGGACGGTCGCGCCCATCCAGGCACGGGCAACGGAAAGTCGGCCGGACACGTGCCGCCGATGCCTGGGTCGCCGGGTGAAGCAGTGCAGCGTCGGCGGGGAGCACCGTCGCGGCCGCCACATTCTGGGCGGGGCAGGGCAGTTCCATTGCGACAGTTGCGTTCCCCAGCCGGTCCAGGACTGCGGAGTCTGTGGTCTGCACAAGCCGGTGAAGACGTTCTTGCCGCTCGGCCCGGTCTGCAACACCTGTTACCGACGCAGTCTCACCACACCGGGAACATGCATCTCGTGCAAGCGCCGACGCCTGATTGTGGGCCGCACCGCCGACGGGGATGCCCTCTGCGCCACCTGCTCCGCACCCGACGAGCCAGCCCAGATCTGCAGCAGATGTCACCAGCCGGGTGATCTGCTGGCGGGCGGGGTCTGCCCGCGTTGCACTCTTGAGGCCCGCGTGGCCGATCTGCTGCACACCGGTCGCGCGCTGGGCCCGAGCCCGCTCGGCCCGCTGGTGGCCGTGCTCCGCGAGGCCGACAACCCCTACCAGATGCTCATCTGGTTGCGGCGCAGCCCGGCGGCGCGACTGCTCGGACGACTCGCCGCTCAGCCGGGCGACCTCACCCACCAAGCCCTCGACGTGCTGCCCCAAGGCGAGTCAACCGCCTATGTCCGTGGCCTGCTCGTCAGCGCCGGCATCCTTGCCGCACGCGACGAGAACCTCGCCCTGCTCACCCGGTGGCTGGCACGAACGCTCGCTAAACTCCCGCCGGGTCACGCGACCCTGATCCGGGCGTTCGCCGAGTGGCACGTGCTGCGCGACGCGCGTCGCCGGTCCGCACGCGGCCGCTACACCTACGCCGCCTACAAGGGAGACTCCGGCAACATTCGGGCCGCTACTCGAGTCCTGGCCTGGCTCGACGAACGGCACCTGACGCTGATGACCCTGCGACAGGCACACCTCGACACCTGGGCGTCAGGAAACCTGACCCTGCGGGCCTGCAGCATCCCCTTTATCCGGTGGGCCGTCGCACGCGGCCTGACCACCGCTCTGAGCATCGCTCACCCACCAAACCGGCCCCCACGCCACTTCCAGGTCGACGACATCCAGCACGAAGAACTGCGGCAGTGCCTCACCGACACCTCCTTGCCAAGAGACGTGCGCATCGCAGGTGCTCTGACCCGGCTCTACGCCCTCGCGCTCACCCGCATCGTCGAGCTCACCGCCGGCCACCTGCACCGCGACGCGAACAACGCCTACCTAACGATCAGCCGCCGACCGGTGATCCTGCCACCGCCCCTGGCCCGGCTCATCGAAGAGCAGATCGCCGCGGCCACGCCACAGCATCTGCTGGCCGACGCAAACGGCTATCTGCTTCCTGGCCGAAGCCCCGGCCGGGCACGCAATCCCGCAGGGCTGGCCGACACCATGCGCCAGCACGGCCTCCCCGTCCGCGCCGCCCGCAACACCGCCATGATGCAGTCACTGACCGATCTGCCACCGATCGTGATCGCCGACCTGTTCGGGATCAATCCCGGCACCGCTCACCGGTGGGCACAGTTCGCCAGCAGTAGCTGGGCTGACTACCTCGCCGCCCTGAGCGACACTGCATCCACCGCCCGGCCAAGCTGATCTCTACCCCGTCAGCGATGGCCTGCCGCGGCCGCGATCCGGATGGGCCTACCGGCGGCGTCTTAGCTTGCTTCGTCTTGCTTTGCAGGTGGGAAGAGGGCGCTGACCGCACGGACGACGGCGGCTCGGCGTGCGCCCGTGCTCGTGTCCGCCGCGACTCGCCGAGCCAGGTCGGCCAGTTCGGGCTGACCGGCGTTGGTGAAGGCGATCTGGCTCACCAGGGCGAGTACGTCGACCGGGTCCCAACTGGGGTCCAGGTGACCGGCCTGCTGGGCCTGACGCAGCTTCTCCACCTTGGCGATCATGGACTTGCCGTAGGGGTCCGACGGCCCTGCCGCAGCAGTGCCGGGCCCACCGGCAGCATCCTCGGCGCCGTCACCGGTGGGGTCGAAGGTCAGGTCCGCGGTGTCGGCCTCGGGGGTCAGCTCCAGCCGTCCCCAGCTGAGGAAGCGGAGGCGGTCGGAGTGGGTGGTGAAGTAGTCGAACAGGGCGCCGGCGTAGGTGGGCAGGTCGCGGGGGTCCAGGGGTGCGGCTTCGGCAGCCAGGGTGAGCTGGTGCCGGGCGACGACGGAGTAGAGCTCTTCCTTGCTGTGGAAGTAGGCGTAGACCCGTTCCTTGCTGGTGCGTGCGGCCTTGGCGATGCGGTCCACCCGTGCTCCTGCGATGCCGTGGCGGGCGAACTCGCTCTGGGCCGCGCTGAGGATTCGCTCCTGGGTGCCTTCGCGGGTCTGGGGGCGGGCGGGCTTGGCGTCAGGCATGAGATCGATCATAGCCCAACCGAACCGTTTGGTTTGACGGTGCGCCCTGCCTGACCTACCGTTAACGTCAGAACCGAACAGTTCGGTTTGCTGAGGAAGGAAGCATCGTGCAGCAACGCAGTCTCGGGAACCAGGGTCTGACCACCTCCGCCATCGGCTTCGGCTCGATGGGTATCTCCGTGGCCTACGGGCCCAGCGACGAAGCCACCGGCATCGCCACCATCAAGCGCGCCCACGAGCTGGGTGTGACGTTCTTCGACACCGCCGAGGTCTACGGCTGGGGGGCGAACGAGAAGGTCGTCGGCAAGGCCCTGGCCCCGGTGCGTGATGAGGTCGTCATCGCCACGAAGTTCGGCTTCACCCAGGAGTACGGGTTCGACTCCCGCCCCGAGCACATCCGCGAGGTCGTCGAGAACAGCTTGCGCTACCTGGGCACCGACCGCATCGACGTGCTCTACCAGCACCGGGTGGACCCCCAGGTGCCGATCGAGGACGTCGCCGGCGCGGTCAAGGAGCTCATCACCGCGGGGAAGGTGAAGTACTTCGGTCTGTCCGAAGCCGGCCCGCAGACCATCCGGGCGGCCCACGCGGTCCAGCCCGTCTCGGTCCTGCAGAGCGAGTACTCCCTGTTCGAGCGTGACGTCGAGGCCCTGCTGCCAGTGCTGCGCGAACTCGGCATCGGCCTGGTGCCCTACTCCCCGCTGGGGCGCGGCTTCCTGACCGGGACAGCGAAGCCGGCCGGCAGCTACGACGCCACCGACATGCGCAACACCGACCCCCGCTGGCAGCCGGGCAACTTCGAGAAGAACGTCACCGCCGTCGACCAGCTCCGGCAGCTGGCCACCGCCAAGGACGCCACTGTCACCCAGCTGGCCCTGGCCTGGCTGCTGGCCCAGGGCCAGGACATCGTGCCCATCCCCGGCACCCGCAGCCCCGAGCGCGTGCAGGAGAACACCGGTGCCGCCGACCTCACCTTGAGCGCCGACGACCTGGCCGCCATCGCCCAGATCCTGCCCGGCGGCGGCTTCGGTGCCCGCTACGCAGACGGTCAGGTGCCCACCTGGAACTGACCTGAAGCCCATCCGCGTGCAGCGATGACCTGGGGAACACGACGTCGTGTTCCCCAGGTCATCGCTGCATAGGCCCACCGGTAGACGCCGGCCCAAAGCCGATGAATCCCATCGGGCGGCCGAATACCGCAGGTTCGGAATACCAGCTCTTCACCAGCAGGCCCGTGCCACCACGGAGGCGATCATCGGCGGCGTCACCGGCAGCATCCGCAACCCCGACACGGCTCTGCTCGGCCGATTCGACCGGCGCGGTCGGCTCCGGTACACCGGCCGCACGCACCCGCTGGCCACGCCCCAGCGCCCGGAGCTGGCGAGACTGCTGTCGCCGCCACGCCCGACCGACCGCCCTGTTGTCATCCATCCCTGGCCCGATCCGCTACCGGCCGCATGGTCCGGCCAGTTCGAGCGACCCGAGCCGCTGCGCTACGCCCAGGTCGAGCCGACCGTCGTGGCCGAGATCGAGGTGGACACGGCCTACGAGCACCACCGGTGGCGTCACCGCGTCCGGTACGCGCGCCCCCGCCCGGACCTGTCGGTGTACGACGTGCCGCTGATCCTCGGCGAAGGCGAAGACCCCTTCTCCGACTACGCGCGCAGCGCCTGAATGGCCGCACCTTGATTGCCACTACAGAAGGGCGCCGCAACCGATCTGCTCATGCTCACCGCACTGAACGTGTGCACTGCTCCGAGGTTTCTGCTACCGGGAGCTGGGGTTGCCCTCGTGCCCCCACCTGTTCGGCCAGTATTGATCGTGTGCGGTGACGAGAGCGGTGAGCGTGACCACTGCCTCGCGCATCAGCTTGACGTCACGCTTGTCGGGCTCGGTCGGCTTGCCATTTGTGTCCGCCCCCATCATGTCGGTGTCGGCAAGGGCGGTGACGGTTCGCTGTGCGGCGACGAGTGCTCGCCGGTAGTTTGCGGACTCGGGGTCGGGATCCGGGTTATCAGCGGCCAGGATCGCGGCGGCCTTGATGAACGCTCGGTTGTCGTCCGGCTCCAGGTTGAGCGGCACCTGCTTCCCGTGGATGTTCGCCCGGGCGCTTGTGATCACGTCTACGACCACGAGCTGCCCTTGGACGAGGCCAGTTCGAGCCGCGTCGTGCACCCGTTGGTTGGTGCTCTGGGTTGGGCCAGGAGTGGTCAACGCATACATTGCCGCCCGCAGATCTTTGGCGGATCCATGGTGTGCGTGTGGACCTACGCTTACCCGCCAGACGCCGGGCACGGCCGGGCCGCTAGGGAATGAAACCTTGTCGGCGATCACGGTAACGGTGCCCAGCCGCCGCCACTCGAAGTTCGCTTGCACTCCCGTCATCAGCCTCTCCTGTCTCAGGGCGAGATATCCTTCAATAGTGCGGGCCGGTCGGCTGGCGGTCAAGTGGTCAGTCCATAGAGCAGAGAGAGCACGTGCATGGGCGGTCGGACCCGTCGGCCCACTCCACTCGTGCGCAGCGGGACAAACGACGGCGATACAGTTCCGCCGGCCGTGGATGTCAGTCCGTCACCTCGGAAGCGGGCTGCCGGTACTGGTAGACCTCGACGTCATCAAAGCTGCCGGTCAGGACGTAGACGTGCTCAACGGCGGGCGCCGGGACATTGCTCGTCCCGACGTAGAAGCCAGTCTGAGGCAGCTTGACCACCGTCGGCGGGCTTCCGTCCGCTGTGACCTCCACCGGCATCAGTCGTCCGTCGACCGGCCCACCCAGAAACCACGCTTCTACTGCCGCCATCCGGCCATATGCCGCCACCCGCCAGCCTCTGGTTGACCCTCGGGACCGGCGGACATGATCATCGTCCTGTCGGCTCCCGGTCGCTGTGGCCGCCCGTCTGGGTCCGGCACGCCTCGGCGAGCAGTACTGAGCGCGTCAGGGACCATTCGGCCTCGGGAATGGTTGGTGCGGCTGCCGGATGCTCGGGCAACAAGGAGATCACTCTGCTGACGAGTGCGCTGGCGATGTGCCCGCGTTCCACCCGGAGTCCTGTGTTGTGGCAGGTTCGGCAGCGTACGAGGCCGGCGGCGCATTTGATGGCGCCGAAGCAGTCGGGGCAGCGGTTGAGGTCGGCAAGGATGTCGTCGGTGAGGACGTCGGCCAATGTGTGGGGGCCGGTGCCGCCGTAGCCCCAGGCGAACAGGCCTCGGGCGCCTGCTTCGCTGTCGCGCAGTAACCTCCGGCTGCCGTCTGGTTCCTCGACCACCACGATGTATGAGCCATCACGTTCGGGTAGGCCGTGGTAGCGCCAGTCGATGAATCCTGGCCCTGCCAAAAGTTCGCGAAGGCTGTCGTGTAGACCACGCGCACGCCGCCTTGCTAGGACGACCTCGCGTCTACCGGTTCTGGCGCTTGCCGACCAGTTGATGGCCTCCGTGATGAGGCGACGAAGCTGGGGATGCATTCGTCGGGCGCGGGGAACCTCGTCGTGTTCGTCTTTGGCTTCCTGGTTTCCCTGCTCGGTGGCCGGCCAGCGGGCACCGTCGTCCTGCTGCTCGTCCGTGTCGTGCTCGTCTAGGACCCGCGTGAGGTACTCGTGTAGGTGTTGGGCGGTGCCACGGTCGCCTTCGCGAACGGCGGCGATCGCGTGGGCCCACAGTGTGAACAGGTAGACGGCCGGGTAGATCGGATCATCCACGTGCAAGTGGAGCTGGAGTTCCTCCTCAGCCTTCGTGACCAGGGCGTGCGGGAGTATCTGCGGCTGACCGGCGGGGGCGGGTTGGCGGCGGCGCCTTTCCGGGTTGTGGACCAGCCAGCCAGCGGCGATCAATCGGGCCTGCCAGGCTGCGGCGACAAGCGGGTAGGGATTTCCGTTGGTCCGCCACGGCAGCCAGTCGACCAGTTCGTTGATCGCTTCGTCTGCCTGCTGCCCGGACGGAGTAGCTGATAGGAGCGGGTCGAATTCGGCGATAAGGCCGGCGAGTACCAGCGATGAGCGGTGCCGGTTGGCGTCCGTATCGTTACGGTGCCCCCGACTGAGCTGTCGGGCCACGCGGTCGAGTGCCTGCGTGTAGACCTGAACTGCTCGTCCGTCGCCTGCGGTGGCTGCCATCGTTGCTGCGCTGAGGAGTCTCCGGCCGGCCAGCAGTGCTCGTCGATCAAAGCCGGCGTGGAACGCGGCCGCCGCGAGTTCAGCCATGGTCTCGGCGGCGGCCACGGCTGGGCCGGTCGGGTCGGGTGTGTGGGTGGTGCGCCAACCGGTGCGATCCGGGGGCAGTGGACTGGCCGGGCTGACCTCCTCGTTAAGCCGGGACGCAATCAGTTCCAGTTGTTCTTCGACGGCATCGGTGGGCGGCATCCGATGGGTCGAGTAGAGCTGGCCTACGACGCGTCCGAGGCGTCCTACGTCGGCTTGAAACGCGGCACTGCCCTGCCACCCGGCTGGCCAGCCCGCACTCTCCGGTGTGGGCGCGGCGAGCATGGAGGCGAGACGATCTACCAGGGCACGTAGAAGGTCGTAGGCGTCAAGGCTCCTTGTCCGCATGTTGTCTGTTGTGCGCGCCGTCACCGGTGTCGAGGGCTGTGTGTGATGTGCGACCAACTCGAAGATCATCAGCAGTTCTGGAGCGTCCAAGGCATGGCGGGTCGCATCGTCCATCGCCTCGCGCACCGAGCGTGAAACCAGTCGCTGGCGCCGTTGCTCTGGGCTGGGTGCGCCCGACGGGTCATGTCCTCGCCGCAGACTGACCGCGTCCATGGTCGCTACGCTGCTGCTCTCGGCAAGGCGCTGCGGTCTGGCCTCGGCAGCCTGGATTGGCCCGCCGTTCCCTTCAACTGAGCCGCGGCGCCGTCTTCGGATACGGTCGCCCGTGTTCGGCGCTGGCGGTCTCAGTGCGGGAAGAATCCGCGATGGTAGGAGTGTCGCCAGTCGAGCTCCGGCGACATCCACGAGGGCGTCGAGCAGCACCTCACTGAGCATGGACGGGCCGGCCGCGCGGGCCCGCTGCGCTAGGTCGCCGATGGTCTCGATCACCGCTTCCGCCACCACGAGATCACGGCTGAGGTGAACACCCAAGGCCGCGAGCGCGGTGATCACGTCCTCTCGACCGGTGCCGGGTTCGCGTCTCAGGTCTGCGGCCACCAACCGGATGGCTCGGGCGATGTCCTCCGGCGGTTCACCGGCGTGCCAGCGCAGCACCAGCACAAGCGCCCAGGTTGCTGCCGCTGTCCGGCACTGCCCGATGGGCAGCCGGGTGGCGCCGACAAGCTCGGTGAGCAGCGCCGTCTGGGCTGCCAAAGCCCGGGGCGATCGGGACGTACGGCCGGCGAGGGCGACAACCCTCCGCGCTGTATGGCTCACAAGCCAACCTGGGTTGGCCCGACGCGATCCACGCCAGGTCGCATCGGCAATGAGGAGCAGCGCCGTTCCGAAGCCGGCGAACGCCAAGCGGGTGGCGGACGGGGAGGGATTGACCGCCGCGAACATTGGTAACACGACGCCCAGGGCAGTGACGGCAGCGACGCTGATGGCGCTGGACCAGTTGAAGACGACCCGCGCTGCCCGCCAGGAAAACGGCGAGAGTATCTGCGTAGCGACCAGCCCAACTGTCGGCAGCAGGACCAGCAACGCGGCGACAATGGCGGACATAGCCAGGCCCGCGGCGGCTTGGAATCCCCGGCCGGCGTCACCTGCGGCGAGGGGAATCCGCGGCCAAACGGTGCTGCCGAAGACCCAGGCCGCGGTTGCCGCCCAAGCCCACGCAGCAGCTCCCGTCCGCCGCCACCGTGCGCCCCGAAGCATGCCTAGAATCACGGCGCTGAGTATGCGCCCACGCATCCAGCGGTGTGGTGGTCGCCAGCGGGGGCCTCCGGCTCCAGGATGCCGCGAAGATCGTCGGCAGCCGCCGAGTCCGTGGGTGGTTGCGGAGAGAGCCATCCCGCCTGCCCCCCCGGGCAAGACAGGCAGACCACCGCCCGACCCGCCAGCGTCCGCGCGGGCCCTCACGGTAAGACCGTCGTGGCGGGCCGGGGGCGGCCGCTCCCGCGGAGGGCGGGTCGTCGGCATACGAGATGGCGGGGATCGCGACATATGTGACGAGTAGGGGTCCCCCGATGGACGACGAGGACCGACCTTTTAGGCAGCCAACCATCGTCTAGCATCGTAAGACTTACCCCCCTTCACCCGACGGAGATTGCCGCCCCATGACGAACGCCGAGGTTGCCTGGATCGCACACTTCATCTGGGGCATCGCCGACGACGTCCTGCGGGACCTGTACGTTCGGGGGAAGTACCGCGACGTCATCCTTCCGATGATCGTGCTTCGCCGCCTCGATGCGGTCCTTGAGCCGAACAAGGCTGAAGTGCTGGCGATGAAGGAGAACCTGGACACGAAGAGGATCGTGAACCAGGAGGCGGCGCTGAAGGTAGCAGCCAAGCAGCCCTTCTACAACACCTCCAGGTTTTCCCTGCGAGACCTCCGCAACCGGGCGGACCAGCGGCAGCTGAAGGCCGATTTCGAGGACTACCTCGACGGGTTCTCCAGCAACGTCCAGGACATCCTCACGAGCTTCGAGTTCCGCAATCAGGTGCCCCGCCTGTCCAAGTCGGACGCCCTCGGCACGCTGATTGAGAAGTTCCTCGACCCGAACCTGAAGCTGAGCTCCCTCGACAACCACGCCATGGGGTCGGTATTCGAGGAGCTGGTGCGCAAGTTCAACGAGGAGAACAACGAGGAGGCGGGCGAGCACTGGACCCCACGAGACGCTGTGAAGCTCATGGCCAATCTCATCTTCCGTCCGATCGCCGACCAGATCACCGACGGCACGTACCTGCTTTACGACGCAGCGGCAGGGACCGGTGGGATGCTCACCGTCGCCGAGGCCACCTTCACCGAGTTGGCCGAGAAGCGCGGCAAGCGAGTGTCGACCCACCTGTACGGCCAAGAGATCAACGCCGAGACATACGCCATCTGCAAGGCGGACCTACTCCTGTCCGGCGAAGGCGAAAACGCCGACAACATCATCGGCGGGCCTGAGCACT
Organism: Micromonospora sp. NPDC005206; assembly: GCF_040608175.1. Lineage (NCBI taxonomy): Bacteria > Bacillati > Actinomycetota > Actinomycetes > Micromonosporales > Micromonosporaceae > Micromonospora > Micromonospora sp. NPDC005206. The sequence goes on along the minus strand of NZ_JBEXHU010000014.1, from coordinate 186,796 downwards.
CCACGCTCTCGAACGACGCGTTCAAGGGCCGGAAGTTCGACTTCATGCTTTCAAATCCGCCCTACGGCAAGTCATGGAAGACGGACCTTGAGCGCATGGGCGGCAAGGGCGGGATCACGGACCGGCGGTTCAACGTCGACCACGCGGGCGACGCGGAGTTCTCGCTGGTCACCCGCTCCAACGACGGTCAGATGCTCTTCCTCGCCAACATGATCTCGAAGATGAAGCACGACTCCACGCTCGGGAGCCGTATCGCCGAGGTCCATTCCGGGTCGTCGCTGTTCACCGGAGACGCAGGCCAAGGTGAGTCAAACGTTCGGCGCTGGATCCTCGAGAATGACTGGCTCGAGGCGATCATCCAGCTGCCGCTGAACATGTTCTATAACACCGGCATCGCCACCTACATCTGGGTGCTGTCCAATCGGAAGCCCGAGCACCGCAGGGGCAAGGTGCAGCTGATCGATGCCAGCGGATGGTTCTCCCCGCTGCGACGGAACCTCGGCCAGAAGAACTGCGAACTCTCGGACGTCGACATCGAGCGCATCGTTGAGACATTCCTCGTGTTCGAGGAGACAGAGCAGTCGAAGATCTTCGACAACGCCTACTTCGGCTACCGCAAGGTGAGGGTCGAGCGCCCCCTGCGGCTGCGCAGCCAATGCTCCCCGGAACTCGTCGAGCAGCTGCGGTTCGCCTCAGGTGACCAGGCGCTGCGCGCCGAGCTGTACGACCAGTTCGGCGACCAGCTCTTCGACGACTTCGCAAAGGTCAAGACGCTGGTCGAGGAGTACCTGGATGGCGGCAGCGACGACGAGGACGAGGACGCCGAGCCGCGAGTAAAGCCAGCGGTGCGCAAGCGACTGCTCGACGAGAAGCGCTGGGCCCGCGACAAGCGCCTCCACGCCTTGGGCGAGCGACTCGCCGAGGAGCTCGGGGCCGAGGTGTTCGACGACCATAACGAGTTTGCCTCGGGCGTGAATGCCGCCCTGACCGGCTGGGGCGAGAAGCTTGGCACGGCAGACAGGAAGACCCTCCTCCGCGGCCTTTCTTGGCGAGACGAGCAGGCGCCGCCGGTCGTCAAGAAGGTGTCGAAGGGAGTCAAGGCGATCCCGGACCCGCTTCACGGCAAGTTCGAGGTGGAGGTCGAGGGGAAGCCGACAGTGATGGAGTACGAGGCCGACCCGGAGCTGTTGGACTTCGAACAGGTGCCCTTGCTCGAACCAGGCGGTGTCGCTGCCTTCATCGCTAGGGAGGTCACGCCATACGCGCCGGACGCGTGGGTCGACGAGAAGTCCGAGAGCAAGATTGGCTACGAGATCTCCTTCACCCGCCACTTCTACAAGCCCGCCACGCTGCGGCTTCTCAATGAGATCGAGGCCGACATTCGCAAGCTCCTTGTCGAGAGCGACGGGCTCGTCGAGCGAGCGCTGGATGCCTGAGATGGCGGCGATCAAAGGCAGTCACGAGATCCGGTGGCCGACCATGCCCCTGCGTCGGGTCGCAGAGGTCCGCAACAGCAACGTAGACAAGCTCTCACACCCCGGCGAGGTTCCAGTCAGACTGTGCAACTACGTCGACGTCTATCGCAACGACCTCATCACCGGTCGTATCGAGTTCATGCGCGCGACTGCGACGGCCGAGGAAGTTGCAAAGTTCAAGCTGCGCCGAGGCGACGTGCTGATCACGAAGGACAGCGAGCTGTGGACTGACATCGGGGTCCCGGCAATCGTCAAGGTCGAAGCGGATGATCTTGTCTGCGGCTACCACCTGACGATGCTGCGAGCCCGACAGCACCTAATGTGGCCCGGATATCTTGCCCGTGCACTGCGTGTTCCAGAGGTGGCAGTGCAGCTGCACCTGGCAGCGAAGGGCGTTACGAGGTTCGGCCTGACCCAGCAAGGCATCAAGTCCGCGCTTGTGCCGGTCCCGCCGCTGGACGCCCAGCAGGCGATGACTCGGTACCTGGACCACCTCGACCTTCGGGTCGGACGAGCGGTCAACAAGAAGCACCAGCTAGTTCAGCTTCTGGACGAGCGACGGCGGGTCGTAAGCCAGGAACTGGTCACTCGGGGGCTTCGAAATCCCGGCGAAAGGCGCGCTTCCGGAGTCGACTGGCTGGGCGAGGTTCCAGCGCACTGGGACGTGCGGCCAGCGAAGTGGTTCTACCGCGAGGTGAATGAGCGCTCGCAGCGGGGCGAGGAGCAGCTCATTTCCGTCTCCCACCTCACCGGCGTGACACCGCGCGCCTCCAAGAACGTCACCATGTTTATGGCCGCGTCATACGCCGGCCACAAGCTCTGTCGGCCAGGCGATCTCGTGATCAACACCATGTGGGCCTGGATGGGCGCCCTCGGTGTGGCGGCCGACACTGGAATCATCAGTCCGGCGTACGGCGTTTACCGGCCCCTACCTGGCAGCTCTCTCCACCCGGCCTACGCCGACCTCCTGCTTCGCACGCGCCCCTATATCGACGAGTACACGTGCCGCTCTACCGGCATCCGCTCGTCACGCCTGCGGCTCTACCCAGACCGCTTCCTCACCGTCCCGATCGTGTGCCCGCCCGGAGAGGAGCAGCAGGAGATTGTCGTGCGCGTCGCTGACGCTACGCGCGATCTCAACGCTGCCATTGCCGCAACCATGCGCGAGATCGAGCTTCTCCAAGAGTATCGAGCGCGCCTCATTGCTGACGTCGTCACCGGCCGTCGGGACGTGTGGGCCCAGGCGGCGTCGTTACCTGATGTCGACCCCGAGGAGTTGGACGCTGTCCTCGCGGCAGCATCCACTGACGACGATGATATAGACGACGACGAGGAGTAGTGGGGATGCCGGCAGACACGTCCGAGAAGGGGCTAGAGACCATCCTCGTCGAGGGCCTATGCGCCCACGGATGGATGCACGGAAAGTCTGCCGACTACTCGCCGGCGTTCGGCCTAGATCTGGTCCAACTCCGTAGCTTCCTCAAGGACACCCAGCCTGCGCTGGCGGCTGTGCTGGACCTCGATCCGTCCAGCCCCGCCGGGCTCAAGACGCTATCGCGTATCCAGGGCGCTATCACCAAGCGCGGCGTCATCGATGTCCTGCGCAACGGCATCCAGCACGGCCCGCACGACATAACCCTCTTCTACGGCACTCCGTCGAAGGGGAACGTCAAGAGTGCCGGGCTGTTCGCAAAGAACCGGTTCACCGTCACCCGACAGCTGCACTACTCGGAGGACGAGACCAAGCTCGCCCTCGACGTCGGCCTGTTCATCAACGGCTTGCCCCTCAGCACGTTCGAGCTGAAGAACAGCCTGACCAAGCAGACCGTCGCCGACGCCGTCGAGCAGTACAAGCGCGACCGCGATCCGAAGGAGCTCATCTTCGGGTTCAAGCGAACCCTCGCTCACTTCGCCGTCGATGACGCCGAGGTCGAGTTCTGCACGAATCTCGCCGCTAAGCCGCCCTGGTTTCTGCCGTTCAACCGCGGGTTCAACGACGGCGCCGGCAACCCGCCGAATCCAAACGGTCTGAAGACCGCCTACCTGTGGGAGGAGATCCTCGCCCCGGCGAGCCTCACCAAGGTCATTGAGGCGTACGCGCAGGTGATCGAGGAGGTTGACGAGACGACCGGGAAGAAGTCGATCAAGCAGCTCTTCCCTCGCTTCCACCAGCTCGACGTCGTCCGCAAGCTGCTCGCTGACGCTGGGAAGAATGGTGCTGGACGCCGCTACCTGATTCAGCACTCAACAGGCAGCGGCAAGTCGAACTCCATTGCCTGGCTCGCCCATCAGCTGATCCGCGTCGAGGACCCGAAGGTTGAGATCAAGCCGGTGTTCGACTCAATCATCGTGGTCACCGACCGGCGGGTGCTCGACCGGCAGATTCGTGACACGATCAAGCAGTTCGCTCAGGTCGGCGCCACTGTCGGCCACGCCGAGCACTCCTCGGACCTGCGGGACATGATCGAGGCTGGCAAGAAGATCATTATCACGACGGTCCAGAAGTTCCCGTTTATTCTCGCCGAGATCGGCGACAAGCACCGGGAGCGCAACTTCGCCATCATCATCGACGAGGCCCACTCCAGCCAGGGTGGCAGAACCGCGTCGGCGGTGTCGAAGGCTCTGGCGGCCAAGAAGGCGCTGGCGACCAAGGTGGACGACGACGGGTCCGGCGAAGGCGACGACGACCCCGTCCAAGACCTCATCAACGAGGCGATGGAGGCACGAAAGATGTTGCCGAACGCCTCCTACTTCGCCTTCACCGCTACGCCCAAGAACAAAACACTCGAGATGTTCGGCGATGCCTACGTCGAGGACGGCAAGACGAAGCACAAGCCGTTCCACACCTACACCATGAAGCAGGCGATCGAGGAGCGGTTCATCCTCGACGTTCTCAAGTGCTACACGCCCGTCCAGAGCTATTACCGGCTCGTCAAGACAGCGGCGGGCGACCCGGAGTTCGACACGAAGCGTGCCACGAAGAAGCTGCGGGCCTACGTCGAGGGTAACCAGACGGCCGTCGCGAAGAAGGCCCAGATCATGGTCGACCACTTCCTCGAGCAGGTCGTCGCGCTGCAGAAGGTCGGCGGCGAGGCCCGAGCAATGATCGTCACCGGCAACATCATGCGGGCGATCGAGTACTTCAATGCGATCGGGGAGTACCTGGAGAAGCTTGGCAGCCAGTACAAGGCGATCGTGGCGTTCTCCGGGGAACACGAGTACGCCGGCGAGATGGTGAACGAGGCGAAGCTCAACCGGTTTCCGTCTGGGGAGATCGCCGAGCGAATCCGTAGGGAGCCGTACCGCTTCCTCGTCTGTGCCGACAAGTTCCAGACGGGCTACGACGAGCCGCTACTACACAGCATGTACGTCGACAAGAAGCTGTCGGGCGTCAAGGCAGTCCAGACGTTGTCGCGTCTGAACCGGGCGCACCCGAAGAAGCACGACGTATTCGTACTCGACTTCCAGAACGATGTCGAGGGGATACGCAAGTCGTTCGAGTCCTTCTATCGGACCACCGTCCTTTCGGACGAGACCGACGCCAACAAGCTCCACGACCTCAAGGCCACCCTCGACGGACATCAGGTCTACGACCAGGACGAGATCGATTTCCTCGTCACGAAGTATCTCACCGGAGCGCCTCGTGACGAGCTCGACCCGATCCTCGATGTCTGTGCCGCCCGGTATAACACGGACCTAGACGAGGACGCGCAGGTCGAGTTCAAGGGCGACGCCAAGAGCTTCGCCCGCACCTACGACTTCCTCGCGTCGATCCTGCCGTACTCCAACGCCGCCTGGGAGAAGCTGTCGATCTTCCTCAACTTCCTCGTCCCGAAGCTCCCCGCGCCGAAGGAGGACGACCTCTCCAAGGGGATCCTCGAGGCGATCGACATGGACAGCTACCGTGTCGAGAAGCAGGCCGCGGTGCGCCTTCTGCTCCCGGACGCTGATGCCGAGATCGACCCTGTTCCGGCCGGTGGTGCGGGGCACAAGCCCGAGCCCGAACTCGACAAGCTGTCGAACATACTCAAGACCTTCAACGACCTGTTCGGCAACATCGCCTGGACCGACGAGGACCGAATCCAGAAGTTGATCACCAAAGACATCCCCGAAAAGGTCAACTCGGACCCTGCGTATCAGGCTGCCAAGAACAACTCCGACAAGCAGAACGCCCGCATTGAGCACGACAAGGCGCTCGAGAAGGTCATCCTCAACCTCATTGCAGACGACACCGAGCTCTTCAGGCAGTTCATGGATAACCCGGAGTTCAAAAAGTGGCTGGCCGAGACTATCTTCGGCATCACCTACTCATAGCGGCTCCTGACGCCCTGATCCCCGGAGCGGCCGCCCTTCATCGCCAAGAAATGACTTCAGCCGACGTTCGCTGCATGCGTCGCGGCTCGCCCGTCGGCCAATTGCGTGACCGCGAGGCGCGCCGAGAACACGGGATGCAACGTGATCGACGTTGACGAACTCGCTCGGTGGATTTTGGTTGCGCTGGGTGAGTTTGGCGGCACCGCCCAACGAGCCGACATTCTCCGTGTCATGGAACGGCTACTCGGAAGCCGGCTGAGGGCCGACGACCTTGCTCCACGTCCGAGCGGTCGGGACCTCGTCTGGAAGAACAATGCCTCTTTCGCTCGGAACCGCCTGGTCGAGCAGGGTTTGCTCCATCCGACAGAGGTTTCCGGCCACGGTAGCTGGTCCTTGACGCCCAGCGGAGCACGGGAATCCGCCTTGCTGCGGTCGCTTCGGATTCCGCCGCTGTGCCCGACCTTTCGGTCGATTGCCACTGACGTGATATGGCGCACCCAGGTGGGACGCTCGGTGGGGCTGGTGCCCGGCGAGACGACTTTCACGGATAACGCCCTGCTTCATCTGGCGATCAGCCATCCCGCGCACATTTCGATCCAGCGATTCGCTTCCAAACGGGAAGCCGAGACCGGCGCGGACTGGGAGTGGTGGATCCGCGACCTGCATGGCTACGTGGGATTCCGCACCCAGGCGAAGCGTGCCGATCCAAGGACCGGCCGCATTGGACTCGACCAGCGTGCGGCGCCGTCCGTATCCTCCGGCTATCAGATCGAGGTCTTCGTCGAGCGGTGTCTCGCTGACCGCATCGCTGGCCTCTACTGCATCTACAGCGATGGCCGACCAACGTGGCGATCCGACCTACCCGAAGCCGGCCCGTGCCCGCACGGGCCGGTCGATATCGGCCAGTGGGGATGTACGGTCGTGCTGGCTGATACGGCCCTACGGTTAGCGTTGGAGAAGGATCTCCATCGCGAGACCGTTCTGGCAGCCGGAATGCCCTGGTACCACCTCGTCTGCCATCACCCTGTCACCGGCCTAACCACCGGCATACACCATCTCTTCTCAAGGCTGAGAGCAGCCGAAATGGTGGTTAGGGATCGGGTCGACAACCCCTTCGACCGGCAGTACCCCAGTCCGCCACCCGCCACCCAGCCGCCAAGCGAGGTGGAGGCGTACTTCCTTGGCGAACATCGCACCATTGAGCCATGGTCGGATCTAGCGGGCGTTGTGATGATTGACGCGACGGAGGACGGCACCAACCGCTGATCACAGGCTTGGTGCTTGTAGTAACCGCCACACGAACCTCCCTAGGTATGATGCGCGGATTCGGAAGGTCCGATCTGTCGGCTAGGAACACTTGTCTCCGCAGGAGTTGCGGCGTGAATCCGGGCCGCCGGCAGCGTTGAGCTGAGAACCGGCACGCCTATCGTGGCGAGCCGGAGGTCGCCGACGGTGACGTGGCTGTCCTGGCCGTCGTGGCCTGGGTAGAGCAATGCTGCTCGCTGCACACGGAGTCGATGTGCGTAGGTGCTCAGCTGGTAGAGCTCGTCGGCCTTCGGCTTGGCCTGCCAGTGGCGGTACTTGGCGTCGTACACCGCCACGGGCTTGTGCTGTTCGTCGAGGATGACGAAGTCCGCGTTCGCCACCATCGGCTGGGAGTCGTCGGTGAGCACGACCGGATGCTGTGCTGATATTCGCTGTCCGGCTGGTAGTTGCTTCGCGAGCCAGTGGCCCACGTAGGTTTCCCAGACCTTCGTCATGTTGAACAGCACCGTGACGCCGGAGGCCCCGGAGGCGTAGGGAAGCACGGTTTGGCCGGCGAGGACGAGCAATGCCAGCGCGTAGGCCTCACGGTATCGCGGCGGTACGGAGGTTGGGCGGCGCTGCATCAGTCGTTGAGGGTCTGCGACTCGCGAGATCGACGTGAAGCATGGGCCGAGTGCTCGCAGCCGTGCCGACAGCGCCGGGTCTGGGTAATGCTGCTGTATGAGCACCCGGTGCGCGGCGGCGATGGTCTGATTGAGAAGGATGTCCTGAGTGAGGCGCTTTGCCTTGGTTACCAGGCGGTCTGGGCGCCCGAGATACTTGGCGAGGTGCGCCGTCACATCGGGAGCGCCGGGGTAGGGCGGCCGGGTGAAGGTTCGAGACTGGTACTCCTTGGCCAAGCCGAATCCGACGAGGCGTTCAGTTTCCCGAGCGAATGCTGTAGCGATCAGATCGACCAGGCCACGGCTGCCGCTGCCCGCGGCTGCGGTGTCGCGTAACAGCACGGGCTGGCGTGCGGCCAGCCGCAGCAGCTCGCGGAAGTCCGCGAACGGAAAGCGACTGGCGATGTCGACCGTGCGTCCCGATCCGAGCGTGAATCGTCCAACGTAGGGCCCGGGTTGAACGTCGAAGAGCCCTGGCTTCCCAGACGGCAGGACCTGCTGGATGACCCGGGGTTTGTCGCGTCGGCCTGCCGAGCCGCGGGTCAGCTGTGCCAGCTCACCTGCTTCCCGATCGGTGAGCGCGACACGGCTGATCTCGTACTCGCGTAGGTGCAGCATTCAGCTTCGCTCGGCGATAAGCGCACGGATATCCACGTCCAGGCGTTCTAGCTCTTCTGGCCGCTCGAACCAGTGCTCTGCCAGATATGGGTACAGCTGGTAGGACCAGATGGCCTCGGCTGTCGCGGCGTCAATCTGCTCGACCATCCAGTAGGAGTGGCCGGGGCTGACGGGTGATTGGTGACCGACCCGGTCGCGAATCAGCCGGAACATGCCGAGCAGCAGATCAGCGTCCACGTCGGAGCGGGTGCTGGACCACTTGGCCAGCACGTCGTCGCTGGGGTGCAGGTGGAAGGCGTTGAACCGGCGGCGCAGGGCGAAGTCAACGAGTGCGAGGCTGCGGTCTGCCGTATTCATCGTCCCGAGGATGATGATGTTGGGCGGCACCGAGAACTGCCGCTGTGAGTATGGCAGGACTGCTGGTTTGACACCCCGGTACTCGAGCAGAAAGAGCAGCTCACCGAAGACGGCAGCAAGGTCCGCTCGGTTCATCTCGTCGATGACGAGGACGAACACGTCATCGGATGGGGCCTTGCGCGCCCGCTCGCACAGCTTGAAGAACACCCCATCGCGCGGGGTGTAGCGCAGGGCGCCGCCGTCCGCCAAGTCGGGCCGCAGGCCTTCGACAAAGTCCTCGTAGGAGTATGCGGGGTGGAACTGGACGAGTTCGACATGATCCGGGGAAGTCGCGAGGCGGTGGGCGAGCTTCAAGGCGACCCACGTCTTCCCTGTCCCGGGCGGCCCGAAGAACACCCCTTGACGCATCGGTCCGTGTAGCGCTGCAACCCATTTGTCGATCTGCTCCACCGGCAGGTAGCACTGGTCTGCCACCTGTTCGACGGTGAGTCGCCCGCTAGACTGTACGTCGATAACCGTGGGTGGTTCGGCGACGGGTCCGGCGACGCTTGGCGCGGTGGCGGCCCGCATGATGTTCGTGAGCAGCGCGTCCGCTTCTTGCGGCGCAACACCATACTGTTCACGCCACGTCCGCAGGACCTCACAGAAGCGCTCATAGCCGACCTGACCGTCCGCGCGGAAGGTCCTCCCGGTTACGTGAGCGAGGCCCTTCATCGTGGCATTGATACACACCGCGAACCGCTCCGGATCGCGTAGATACAGCAGCATGCTTGGCAGCGACGAGCCCGCACCGGGCAGCACCGAACGGTCGGCGAACATGCGGCCGAGCAACGCCAACGCCTCGTCGGCCGGAGAGGTCCACAGCTCCGCGACGACGCGGTTGAACCGGTCGATGTCCTCGGTCAGCTTGTTCATCACGGCCCCGGCGAAGCCGGGCGAAAACCGGTCCAGGCGCACCTGGCCGGTCTTCTCATGCCGGTTGAACAGCCGCCCCAGTTGCAATGCCTCGTCGACGCTCATGGAGCCGGCGAGTTTGTCGAGTAGGTCGCGTGCATCCGACTCCGCCTCGACACGTGCCGCCACGAACCGCTCACCGAAGATTTCCCGTACCTCGGTTAGCGACTGGGGCGTCGGATCAACTGCTGACTGCTGGTCGTAGCCCATCGCTCTCCCTACGAGCCCGTGGAGCCAGTCCGTACGGACGGCGTCTGCGAGCAGCCTATGCCCGCTGCTCGTATACACGAGTGCTGGCGGGCCGACGGGCCGTCAGGGTTGGGTGGCGGGGACGAACCTCTTTGATGACGGGCAGCGACCTGGCGTCGCCGCACCGCCTGGTGTGTCGCCGAGCTTTCCGCGCAATGTGCGGCTCGTTAGCAGTGCTCCTTCTTCGCCTGTTCGGCGACGGACCTTGCCTGCTTCAGCAGCTCTGCAACCTTGCTCTGGTAGCCGCGTCCCTTCTTGCGCCGGGCCTCCGTCTTCAGCGATACCTGATTGAGAAGGTCCTTGACTCGGTTTGCGTCTGGCGCCTGGGGCGGGGTGTAGTCCGGCAGTGCGGGGGCGGCCTGCTGATACTCAGTCAATGCTCGGTCGAGGTCGGCACCGTCGTCCTTGAGGGAACCGATCTCGCTCGTCAGGCTGACCATGTCGCTGTCGATGCTGTAGGCGTCGCTCTCCACGGTGTAGGCGTCGCTGTCTGCGGTGTAGGCGTCGCTGCAGGCAACCGACTGGTCAGATTCCCTGTCGGCACCCGCAGCGCTGGCCTCCGCGTCGGCGAGGTGGTCGCGAGCAGCGGACAAGTGACTGTCAAAGTCCGAGAAGGAGGGCGGCGTGGCGAGCCCGGCTTGAACCGCCTGCATCTTCTTCATGACGGCGTCGGCCGCGGAGGCGATCCGCTGCTGGCTCTCTTGCACTGAGGCCGCCGCTGCGGCACTCGCCGCAGCCGCCTCATTCGCTGAGGCTTTGGCTTGAGCGGACGCTTTTACGGCATCCACGGCATCGTTGTACGTCTTGAGCGACCCCGGCATCAGGGTGACAGATGCGATTGCGCCGTCGTTCTGAGGTACCTGAAGGCTCATGCTGGAGCCCGACAGGATGCCGGAGACGTTGTGGACGAGCCCGAACCCCTGGGGGAAGCTGAGAGTCAGGGCATTACCGTCCAACGTGCCTGTGAAGGCGGCGTGCGACGTCGTCGTCGTCGTGGTCTCGCTCTCGTGGGCCATGCGAATCTCGTCCAGGGCTCCCGACAGCGCGTTCGCCTCCCGGGTGATCTGGACCATGACGGCGCTTGTTGCGTCGGCTCCCACCCAGATGTGGGGGAACTCCTCGGCCTGGCTGCCGAGTCTCGAGCACGACGTCACAGCGAGTCCCGCCGTGAGTAACAAGCCCGCAATCAGTCGCCGGGCATGCCAGGGGCACCTTCGCACCGCTGCAACCTAGCGATTGCGGCACCCACGCGGTACCGCCATCCGGACGGTGTCCCCCGCAGCTACGTCTATGGCACCCCGCTTTGGCCCGGGGACGAGGCCAAGGCCACGGGCAGGCAGAGCACTGGCCGAAGGGGGAGGCTGCCGGGCCTCTCAGGCGGCTAGCGGCGGTACATCGTGGGCGGACAGGTCTGCCCCGCACGCCTGGAACGTCGGCCTTACTCTCGGCAGCGGAGGCGTGTCTCCATCAGGTCGAAACCGCCACTGGCGAATCTCGTCGCGGCCTCAACTGCCTCGGGCTTCGTCGTCCAGCCTGCTTGCATCCCCTCTCGCAGCCGGGAGGCGTACTCGATCACCTCCGCCGGCCGCAACAGGTCCTCGACCACGTCGCAATCCAGGGCGGTGGGCCAGTTGCGTTGCTTCAGTTGTGCCGATCCGACGAGGATCCCCACGTAGGCCAACCGCAGGTCGTCTCCACCTACGGAGTGCGTGCCGACGCCGATCCCGAACCCGGCCGAATAGTAGATCGGCAGGGCCGTGTCGAGCACATTGACTCCGTCGCCACCACCGGGTAAACGCGCCGCCGTCGAAACGCCGTCAGGTATGCGCCGGCCGGGCGACGCGGCCTGCCGCAGGCAGAACCGACGGCCGGCTTCGTCACGGGCGAAGGTCAACAACCGCTGCTTCCGCCGGTCGACCGGCGGCGCCCATTTGACACCGAGCCTGCGGGCGAGCTCCTGCCCCCTCGCGTTGGCGTCCGCGACCTGTGCGGCTAACTGCTGCGGGGTACGTGACGGCAGCACGATCGAGCACCAGGCGGGTGGCACCGCTTGCAACTGCCAGCCCAGCTGGTCCGCGAGCTGTGGGTCCTCGGCGCGGACCCGGAGCAAGAAGGCAGCCATATCGCGGCGGACCCGGCGCTGCCGCGGCCTGTCGTAGGCGTCCTCACCTCGGTCAGGAAGGTACGCGTCAGGTAGGCCTGCATCCTTGGCGCTGAGCTTGTCGTGCGGTTCTCCCCCGGCCCACAGCCGGTCCCATGCAGTGGTGGGAGTGATAGCCGAAGGCTGAGGGACGGGAGCGATGGCCGAAGGCTGAGGCGAGGCGGGTGTTGCACTGGCCACAGCCGAGGACATGACGGGTGCGGCAGGGTGTTCCGCAGTCGAAGAGCTGCAGCCGGTCAGGACCACCGCACAAACGAGTACGGCCGACCGTCGCAGATGGCCAATCTTCGCCTCGAACACGACGACAGGCTAGCCCCAGGATCCAAACAGGGGCCCGGATGCTGTGGGGACCCCTGCGTTGACGTCCAAGGCTGGGCCATAGGGCAGTGCCTCTTTGGCCTGCTCATGAAGGCCGGTCAAGTTGATCCCGACCTCTTCGCGCAAGGCGCGCGCGTGGCCGGATGCGCTGCGTTACCTCGCCATGGTTCTCCACCAAGTCGCGCCGGCGCTTCACCCTCTGCCTATCGGGGCGCAATGCCACGGCTTATGCTCATATCTATGTCGGAGCTGATCGAGATCTTGGTGGCGCTGTTCGTCGTCGCTCGCGTGACGAGGCTGGTCGCCGCCGACGAGATCACCCGCAAGGCCCGTGAGGCAGCGGTGCGGCGGCTCCCTGACGGCAACCCGATCGCGTACCTGCTGTTCTGCCGCTGGTGCCTTTCGGTGTGGATCGCCGTCCCGGCAGCCGCCGGCTGGTGGGCGATGTCGGCCGTGCCGCGCTGGTCCGGGCACTGGTCGGTCGACGTGCCGAGCATCGCCCTCGCCATCTCCTACGCGACAGGGCTGCTGGCGCGCGCCGAGCCCGAGGAGTAGCGCATGGCGTGGTGGGGCACGAAGCCCAACGTCGACAGCGAGGTCGGCAAGGCGACCGCGGTCGTCGCCTCCGCGGCGAAGATGCGCTACGAGTCCAGCGGCAGCCTGCGGAAGGTCACCAAGCAGGAGTGGCAGGAAGAGGCGTGGCGGCACTACGAGCAGTGCGGCGAGCTGGCGTACCTGGTCGACCTCATCGCCAAGGCGATGGGCCGCGCCCGGCTGTACATCACGCAGATCGACGAGCATGGCCGGCCGGTCGAAACACCCGACCAGGCGCCGGCCGGCGTCAACGAGACGTTCCTCGGCGGGCCTGGCCAGCAGGGCGAGCTGCTGCACGACGCCGGGATCCAGCTCGGCGTGCCCGGCGAGTGCTACCTGATCGGCGAGTCGGAGAAGGACGACGCCGGCAACGCGACCGACCGGGAGCGGTGGTTCGTCGCCTCCAACGAGGAGCTGCAGGAGCGCGCCGGGAAGTACGTGCTCGACCAGGGCGACGGGCCGCGCGAGCTGGAAGCCGACGAGACGGTCATCGTCCGGATCTGGGCACCGTCGCCGCGCAAACACGCCCTGCCGAAGTCGCAGGTGCAGGCCAACCGGCGGGTGCTGCGGCTCATCGAGCGGCTAACGCAGTACGTCCAGTCGCAGATCGACTCCCGGTTGGCCGGGGCGGGCATCCTGCTGCTGCCGAACGAGCTGTCGTTCGCCGCCGCCGAGCAGGAGGAGGACGCCGAGGACGGGGTGGCGTCGTTCCTGGCGACGCTGACCGAGGCGATGACCACCGCGGTGAAGGACCGCGACTCGGTGGCCGCCCTCGTCCCGATCGTCGTGCAGGGCCCAGCCGAGCACCTGGAGAAGGCGCGGCTGCTCAGCTTCGCCACCGAGCTGTCGGCGACCGTGCCGTCGATGCTGGACGGCGCGATCCGGCGGCTGGCCCTCGGCCTGGACGCCCCGCCGGAGATGCTGCTCGGCATGACCCAGGCGAACCACTGGGGCGCCTGGATGACCGACGAGGCGACGATCAAGTACCACGTCGAGTCGAAGCTGGAGCTGTTCTGCGCGGCGCTGACCCAGCAGATGCTGTGGCCGGCGTTGGAGGGTGCGCCCGGCGTCGCCGACGCGAAGCGGTGGATCGTCTGGTACGACACGTCGGAGCTGACGCAGACCCCGGACAAGGGCGCGGACGCGAAGGACCTGTACGGCCTTGGCGAGCTGTCCGGCGACGCGCTGCGCCGGGAGACCGGCTTCGGCGACGGCGACAAGCCGACCGACGAAGAGCGGGAGCTGCGCCGTCTGCTGGAGATCATCCGCGCGGTGCCGGCGGCCGGGCCGCTGCTCGTGACGCGGCTACTGGAGGTCGCCGGGGTTAGCGTGCCGATCGACCCGGAAGCGTTGAAGCCGGCCCCGCAGCCGGCCGAGCTGCCGGCCGGCGAGCCGACCCCCGAGGAGGAGGAGCCGACGACCGAGGAGCCGCCGCCCGGCGACACCGAGGACCGCGGCCCGCCCGAGCAGAACGCGATCGCGGCGTCGGCCGCCCAGCCGCTGAGCGGGCCGTTCGTTGCCGCCTGCGAGGTGCTGGCGCTGCGGGCGTTGGAGATCGCCGGGAAGCGGGTCGTCGGCCGCGAGCGGTACCGGCACGCCGGGTTGAAGGCGTGGGAGTACCACACGGTGCGGCAGTCCACGCCGACGTCGGTGCCCCGGCTGCTGGAGGGCGCGTTCACGGCGGTGCCGGCGATCGCCACCCGGCTCGACGTCGACCCGGAGCAGCTGACGGCCGCCCTGACGACGTACGTCGGAGGGCTGCTGGTCACCGGCGCCCGGCACGACCCGGCGGATCTGCGCGAGCACCTGACCCGCACGGTGCGCGGGGAGCTGGTGCCGGCATGACGGCCCCGACCGCGCCCACCCCGGACCTGGTGCAGGGCCACGGCCACGCGTGCCGCCGGTCCGGGCGCGGCAAGGGCTGCGAGGTCCTCCGCTGGACGATGTGCCGCACCTGCGGGTGGTGGGGCGACCTGTGGGACGGCGACCAGCCGCCCCTGACCGACGGCGCTCACGTCTGCGACCCGGCCGACGTGGCACGGCACGAGCACACCAGGAGGATCCGTGGCTGACCCGGCGAACGTGACCCTGACCCAGCTGCGCGACGCGTTCGCGCTGCTGAGCATCGACCTCAACGACGACTTCGTGAAGCTGGAGCTGCGCGAGAGCGCGCTGACGATCCACCGGGTGGCGCGCACCTCCTCGGGGATGCCTGCGTGCCTGCCCGACGGCGGTGTGCAGGTCACGGGCTCGACGATCAACGTGGTCGCCGTGCTGCCGCCCGCCCCGGAGGGGTGAGCGTGGCCGAGCCGGACCTGTGGCTGCCGCTGCGCCTCGACCACGAGGCGCGGGTCCTCGCCGCCGAGAAGCGCGTTGAGCGGGCTGCCCGGACGGCGCTGAGCACGTGGCTGCGCTCGGCGCGGGCGGTGACCCTCCCGGTCACCGCGGCGGCGCTCCCGCCGGACCCGTCGGCGCTCGCCGGCGCCGGGCAGGCGTGGTTCGAGGCGATGACGGTGCACCTGCTGCCCGAGGTCGACGCGACGTTCCTCGCCGGCGTGGCCGACGGGGGCGGCGACCTGGAGCTGCTGCGCGTGGCGCAGATGAAGGACGAGTACCTGGCGACGCTGCCGAACCGGCTCTCCGGGGTGCCAGACAGCGCGTGGACGCAGGTGACCGCCGTCGTCGCGGAGCTCACCGCCGAAGGCGCGAGCATCCCGCGTATTCGCGACGCGATCGAGGCGATCCTCGGTGAGCTGTCGTGGGAGGACCGGGCGGTCACGATCGCCCGGACGGAGACGATCGGCGCGTACAACGCGGGCACGCTGACCGCCTGGCTGACCGCCGAGCAGGCGCTCGACGAGAAGCTGGACAAGGTGTGGGTGGCCACGCACGACGAGCGGACCCGCGACGACCACCGCGACGCGGACGGGCAGCGGGTCGCCCTGGACGGCGTGTTCATGGTCGGCGGGGTGCCGCTGCGCTTCCCCGGCGACCCGGCCGCGCCCGCCGGGCAGGTCGTGAACTGCCGCTGCACGATGATCGAGGTGGAGGCCGGCGAGGCCCTGCCTGCGGTCCCTGAGCATCCCTGGCCACGCCTGGATCGGGCCAGCGGGTTGGACATCACGGTGACAGCGGCGGGAGCCGCGAAGGGTGGCAAGCAGATGGCGACGTGGAAGGGGACGCTGGCGCCGTTGGGTGCCAGGTCGGGTGACCGGCGGATCTTCGCGGCGGACGGCGAGTGGTCGTTCCGCGACCTGCCGATCCCGCTGCGGTGGGCGCGGTCGGACGCCCCCGGGCACGAGGGCGCGGTGACGATCGGCCGGATCACGGCCGGCGAGGTGCAGAAGTCGAAGCTGACCGGCTCGGGTGACTTCCTGGACGCCGTGCCGGAGCTGGGGGAGGCGCTGGAGCTGCTGCGCAGCGGCGTGCTGTTCCCGTCGGTGGACCTTGACGACTTCGAGTTCGTCTACACGGACGCGAAGGGCACGCCCATCGAGGAGATGAGCGACGAGGAGTGGGAGGCGTTCATCGACTCCGGCGACGAGCCGTACATCACGGTGACGAAGGGCCGGGTCATGGCGGTGACCCTCGTCGGCACGCAGGCGTTCATGGAGGCGAAGCTGGAGCTGGTCGACGACGAGCCCGCCGACGGCGAGGACGAGCCCTCAGAAGAGGTGGAGAAAGAGGAAGAGCCGGTCACCGCAGCCGGCGCGGCGGCGAAGAAGTCGCAGGTCGCGCCGCTGTACCCGCCGAAGGTGTGGTTCGACGACCCGGGCCTGGGCGAGCTGACGCCGATCACGGTGACGGCCGACGGGAGGGTGTTCGGGCACCTGGCCGATCGGGACTGCCACTTGTCGTTCCTGACCGGCGGGCAGTGCGTGATGCCGCCGGAGGAAGGCGGCTTCGACTGGTTCCACCGGCCGGAGATCCAGACGGCCGAGGGGGAGCTGATCGCGGTCGGGCACATCACGGCGTCGACCGGGCACGCCGACCTGGCGGCCAGCGCGGCGAGCGCGGTGGCGCACTACGACGACACGGGCACGCAGGTGGCGGTGGTCCGTGCCGGCCGGGACGCCCACGGCACGTGGGTCGCCGGGTCGCTGGTGCCCGAGGCGAAGCCGGAGCAGGTGCAGCTGCTGCGTCGGTCGCCGTTGTCGGGGGATTGGCGGTGGATCGGCGGTGCGCGTCAGCTCGTCGCGGCGCTGTGCGTCAACGTGGGCGGCTTCCCGTGGTGCGGGGCCGCTCGTCGGGTGGCCGGGCGTACGCGATGGTCGCCTCCGGCTGGACCGGCTGGAAGGCGTCGGAGTCGGCGCAGCGCCGGCAGCGCGACCCGCTGTCCCCGCAGACGCTGGACGCGGCGGTCCGCCGTGCGGTGGCCGCAGGCTTCGAGGCCGAACGGCAGCGGCTGGCCACCGCGGCGAACGTCGAGCGGATCGCGGCGTCGATTGGCCGGGACCGAACGACCCTCGTGGCGGCTCTGGCCGCCACGGTGCACGGCAAGTAGAGGGGAGGAGCCGATGGGCTGCAACTGCGGCAGCAAGCGTCGGGGCGGCACTGTGTTCGTGTTGTCCTACGAGGACGGCCGCCAGGGCGGTGAGTACGGGTCGAAGACGGATGCGGAGATCGCCGACGTGCGGCGGGGCGGCGGCGGCACGATCCGCCAGGTGCAAAAGTAGGCCGGGTGCGACGCCGGTTGGCGTCGCACCCGCAGCATCTACGTCATGGGCCACCCCCCGTCGTGGGGGTGACGGTGCCTGTAACAACGTCGCCGGGACTTCCCGCAGGGTTCGCATAACCTGGTACTGGACCTTGCGGCCCAGCGGATGGATCAGCGGACCCTTCCGGCGAAAACGAACACTTGATGTGGAACGCGACGGTTTTCCAACTCACTTCGATGTATCCGCCCGCTCTCTCGACCCGCCCTACCAAATGCAGGGTCACGAGCAGGAGGATCACGAAGGTCGTTAGGGGAGCAACCGCGGCGATCCACGCTGCGGCTCCTCCCACGTGACGCTCCTACCTGATGGAATCGGGTTTCATGTGATCCCCGCCTTTCGTCTCAGGCCAATACGGCAAAATCCGCGTCTCGCCTCGCGCTTCACGCTGGGGTAGGGCTTCCTGATGAAGGGCTACCTCGATAGCGGTCGGGCCGTACATTCAGCCCGATGCATCCAATGATGCGATGCAATGTCAAGGGACGGCAAGCTTCCTGCTTGAGATACGCTGTGCGCTGAACCACCGATGCTGGCTGCGGGCCGGTCGGGACTGAGATCCCTACCGTGCTGAGGAGCCGACGGTGGAATTCGAGATCCCTGGGAGCCTGGACGGGCTCGACCTCGACGCGCTGAGCCAGCTGGAGACGCAGGCCGTGGCGGCGTTCGACACCCTGCGCGACAACCCGGCCCTGGACGCTAACGGCCTGACCCGGCTGCGTGAGCTGGCCACGTTTGTCCAGTCGGTGCGCACCCAGCAGCAGCAGATTGAGCAGGCGGCGCTGCAGGTGGCCTCCGAGTTGGACGACCTGGACGCGGCCGTGCACGGCGCCGCCGATGCCCCCGATAGCGAGGGTGACGACGCTGACAGCGACAGCGACGCTGACAGCGACAGCGACGTTGATGGCGACGATGGCGACGATCCTTCGGCGGAGGAGCACCAGGTCGCGGACGTGCCAGCACCGCAGCCGACGCCGGTCGTCGCTTCGTTGGCCCGCCGGGCGGCCCGCCGGCAGCCGAAGCCGAAGGTGACCAGCGCCGGCAAGTCGGCGGTCATCAAGGCGGCTGCGGACGTGCCGAACGTGCCGCACGGGCACGTGTTTTCCTCTGTGTCGGAGGTCGCGTCGGCGTTCGACGACAAGTTCGCCGGCTTTCCGCGCGGGGTGGGGGTCGCGACCCGCATCAAGCAGAACGTGGCGCGGGTAGAGCTGCCCGTCGACCAGGCGCTCGTTGCCGGGGGCAGGGGCCTGACCGACATGGAGCTGGTCGACCTGGCCGCCACCGAGTCGCGGCTGCCCGGAGGCAACCTCGTCGCGGCCGGCGGCTGGGGCGCCCCATCCGAAACGCTGTGGGAGCTGTGCGAGGGCCTGGAGACGAACGACGGTCTGCTGGACCTCCCGGGCATCACGATCCCGCGCGGCGGCGGTATCAAGGTCCCGTCGAACCTGGACTTCCGCGACCTGTACTCGGCGGTCGGCTTCGTGCAGACCGAGGCGGACAGCACCGCAGGCACGGACAAGCCCGCCTACAGGGTGCCGACGGTGAACTGGGCCGAGACGCGCCTCGAGGTGGACGGGGTGCAGATCGAGCAGGACATCGTGCAGAACGCGGTGTGGCCGGAGCTGACCCGGGATGTGGTGCGGCGGGCGCTGACCGCCCACGAGCACAAGATCAACGCGCGGCTGATCCAGCGCATGGCCGCTGCCCCGGGCCAGTCGACGCAGTTCGCGCTGACCCTCGGCGGCGACGTCGACGGCGACGAGACGACCACCGCGCTGCTCGGCGCGGTGTCCCTGGCGGCGACGGACTACCGGTACCGGTACCGGCTGGGCCGCCGGCAGCTCCTCGAGTGCGTCGCGCCGCTGTGGCTGATCGACTGGATTCGGGCGGACATGAGCCGCCGGGCCGGGGTGAACTACCTCGACGTGACCGACGAGCAGGTCACGGCGTGGTTCACCCGGCGGCACTTGCGGCCGCAGTTCGTCTACGACTGGCAGGACGGGTACGCCGACGTGGGCGGCAGCGGCTTCGGTGGCACGGGGGCCCCGGGCCAGTGGCCGGCGAACGTGGACCTGCTGATCTACGCGCCGGGCACGTGGGTGACGGGTTCCAAGCCGATCATCGACCTGTCGGCGGTGTACGACTCGACGAAGCTCAAGGACAACGAGTACATCGCGCTGTTCACCGAGCAGGCGACGCTTCTGGTGAAGCGGTGCTTTGTGTCGTACAAGGTGTCGGTGCCGCTGTGCCCGACCGGCGTCACCGGGTCGACCGTCGCCTTCGACTGCTCCGCGGTCTGAGCTACCCGTTCGACGGGGCCGCGCCCGCGCGGCGCGGCCCCCTCCCCGGAGGAGGTGACGGGTGACGCAGCCCCTGGTGTACGTGGAAGCCCCGGCGACGACGCCGATCCGGTACGGGCTGTTCTCGGCGGCGGCCGTGGTCGACCCGGCCGACCAGCGCGAGTTTCAGGCCGGCGTGGAGTGGGAGCCGCAGTGCGTCGACTCCCCGGCGCCGACGAACCTGGCGGCGGCCTCCGACGCGAACCGGGCGGCGATGGTCCTGCCGGACGGCGTACCGAGCGTGCAGGCCGCCGTCATCCGGCTGTACGGCGGGCTGACCGGCCGGTCGACGGCCCGGCCGGATCTGCTGGACCGTGGGCGGCGGGCGCTGGGCCTGGTCGAGCAGCAGTCGCTGGAGCACTACGTGTGGACCGGCGAGGCCGGGAACGCGACGTACCTGGCGGAGGTCGACACCGAGGTGCTGGCGGGCTCGGACGCGGCACCGGTGCCGCTGGAGACGGGCGTGGGCCTGCTGGAGGCGCACATCAGCGACCGGGCCGGCGTGCTGGGTGTGCTGTGGGCTCCCCGGTGGACGGCCGGGTGGTTCTCGGAGAAGGGCCAGTCACGGATCGAGGGTCCGCGGCTGGTGGCCCCGCTGGGCGATCCGATCGTGTTCGCGCAGACGACCGGCGTCGGCCCGGGTGGTGTGGCGCCGGCCGCTGGTGAGGCGTGGCTGTACGGGACGGGGCCGGTGATGGTGCGGCGGTCGGCGGTGTATCTGCCGAAGCTGGACGAGGCCCTGGATCGCAAGGACAACGAGGTGTTCGCGGTCGCCGAGCGGTTCTACACGGTGGGGTGGAGCTGCGCGGTGGCGGCGGTGAAGGTCAAGCTGCCGGGCGTGCCGGCGTAGGAGGAGACATGCCCCTGATCTACCCGAAGGACCGCGCGGACGCGAAGGCCCTCGCGCGGCAGCTGCTCGACGCGGCCGGCGAGGAGCGGCACGACGAGGTGCTGACCACGAGCGACGGCCCGCTGGGGCTGGCGTTCGACGTGCCGGACGACCTGGCCCAGCAGGTGCTGGGTACCGGCGACGGGCGCGTCATCGAGACGCCGAGCGAGCCGGCGGCTGACGCCCGCGCGGAGGGCACGTCGGCTGACGACGGGCGCGTCGTCGAGACCCGGAGCGAGCCGGCGGCTGACGCCGGCGTGGAGAGCACGTCGGCTGACGACGGGCGCGTCGTCGAGACCCCGAGCGAGCCGACGGCTGACGCCGGCGTGGACAGCACGTCGGCTGACGCCGGGGCCGACGTGTCCGAGGCGGACGCCAAGTCGGACGGTGGGTCCTCCCAGCCGTCGACGAAGGCGTCCCGGTCGTCGCGTACCTCGCGGAGTGGCCGGTAGACCCCACGCCTCGGACTCGCGCCGCCCTGCCTGGTTCTTCCCCGTGCCAGGTGGGGCGGCGCTTTTGTGTGACCCGCTCCACGGCCGGGGGCGTACATAGAGATTGTACGTGAGGCTGAAACTCGCATACAATGAATATGTACGCAACGCGCTACCCCTACAGGAGGGCTGAGAGATGGAGAAGCGGGTCAACGAGCTGGCCGGGCAGTTCGGCGTCGAGGCCGAGGCCGCCGACCAGTGGGGCCTGATCGCCCAGCTGGCGCGGCAGGTAGTTGAGGCCGAGCGGGAGGTCGAGCGGCACGCGCGTGAGCTGACCGGGGCGACCGAGGACGCGGTGGTCACCGCGAAGGCGGGCGACCTGCGGACGTCGGTGCGCGGCGACCTGCTGGCCGCCGTGAGCGACAAGGCGGCGGCGCTGGACTCGGCGCTGGTGAAGGTGGCCGAGCGGCGGCAGGCCCTGGCGATCGTCGCCGAGAGCGTGAAGGCGGCCCGGCCGAAGCCGGCGCCCGAGCTGGCCGAGCGCGACGTGGTGACCTGGACGTGGGACGGCCAGGAGCACCGCGGCCTGGTCGACCAGGTGAAGGGCGGCGGCGTGGTGGTGGTCGACCCGGACGACGTGCGGTGGCACCTGCCGGCCGCCGAGCTGACGAAGGTGCCGCCGGCGAAGGCGGCCGAGCACCTCGACTGCCCGGGGTTCGACAACCAGGAGGACTACTGGCACTGCTACACGCACGAGGTGTACCGCCAGTCGTTCTGAGCTGAGAGGACCGACGCCCCTCGCGCCACGCGGCGCGGGGGGCGTCGCCGTTGTGTGGCCCGCTCCACAGCCCGAGCCGTACATAAAATCTGTACGTGAGGAGTGGCGTCTGGATACAATGAGTATGTACAGCAAGCTGCCCCCCGTAGCGAGGAGTGCCCCGATGAGCCGCGAGATGAGCTACCGCGAGACGCAGTTGGTTGCCGGCCTGACCGCGCTGAACGCGCAGTTGCAGGAGCGACTGGCGAGCGGGCAGCCGCTGTTCCGCACCCCGACGCCGCAGGAGCGGCGGGCGGTCGACGAGCACAACGCGCGGGTGCTGGCCGAGCGGCAGCGGGTGGCGGACGCCAAGCAGCGGCGCGCGAACGAGCGCGAGATCGCCAAGGTGCGCAAGGCGATGTGCGGGGAGTGCTTCACCGTGCTGCCCGCGTCGGGGGTGTGCGGCAACTGCTGCTGATCGACCCGAGCGCCCCCGTAGCCGACGTGGCTGCGGGGGCGCTGCCGTTCCCGCCGGCGGGAGGCCGGCGGTTCACGTGGAGGAGAGAGATGACGACAACGACGGTGGCGCGGCGCGCGAACGCCGTGCCGGCCGACCCGCGGCAGCACGCGCGGGACATCGCCGAGGCGGTCGACTACGCGTGGCACAGCCGGTACGGCGGCTCGCGGATCGAGGTGCCGATGTCGGTGGTGGCCGCCCTGGCGCTGGTGGCCAGGGAGACGGAGGACCCCGACCGGCTTGCGGCGCTGGCCGAGACGTTCGAGCGCCTGGACTACGAGGGGTTCGGGCTGCTGATGCAGCGGCTGTGGTGCGAGTTCGCGGCGATCCGGCCCGACCTGAACCCGCGGACGATCCACCTGTGGTCGTGGATCGACGAGGACCAGGACGAGACGGTGCTGCGCGCCGTGCAGGCCGTCGGTCAGGCGGCGCTGCGCAAGGGCCTGTTCGGGCGGTGCGGGCCGGACGGCTGGGGCGACACTGACCTGCTGGGGATGCTGCTCCAGACGATGAAGAGCCACAGCGGGAAGAAGGGCATCGGCCAGTTCCTCACGCCGGAGAGCGTGACGCTGCTGCTCGGCCGGATGCTGGCCCCGACCGAGGGCACGAGGGTCCTGGAGCCGTGCGCGGGCACGGGCACGATGCTGCTCGGCGCCGCGCAGGCGATGCGGGAGAACGGGCTCGATCCGACGACGTGCGAGTGGTGGGCGAACGACCTCGACCCGCTGGCGGCGGCGCTGTGCGCGGTGAACTTCCACCTGTGGGGGCTGGGCTGGCGGGTGGTCGTCGGCTGCGGCGACGGGCTGCTGGACGAGTGGATGCACGAGGCACTGCGGACCCGGCAGGTGGCGATCGACGAGATGCAGCGGGCGTGGAAGTTGGCCCGGCAGATCGCGGCGGTGCGGCACGTCCTGGAGCTGCCGACGCCGGAGAGCGCGCTGGACGGGCACCTGCGCAAGGCGAGGCCGAAGCCGCCGCCCCCGCCTCCGGCACCGCGGCCCGCGCCGCCGGCCTCGTCGACGTTCGACGCGGAGGCGGTGTTCCGGCAGGGCCGGTTGTTCTGACCGGCCTTGTGTGACCTGCTACACAGCCCCGCACGTACATAAACTGTGTACGTGCGGGGACTGGTCGCATACAATGTATGTGTACACCTCGCCCCGTCTCACGTGGAGGAACAGATGGCGAAGAGCGCGATCCAGCAGGGCAAGCGGGTGGCAGTCGAGTGCCTGCCGAATGGGGCTTGCTACGACGCCGAGGACTGCTGCGTGCACTGCCGGGAGCACATCGCGGACCCGCACCAGCCGGACTGCGTGCACGGGGACGAGCCGGTCGACGAGTGCGACGCGCGGCCGGCCGACCCGTCCGAGGTGACCGAGCGCGGCTAGTGGCTGCGTAGGCGGGGCTGGGCGGCGCCCGGCCCCGGTGCGGAGTTCCTAGATGGGCTCTCGCTGTACGGCCGCTATTGACGATTGCGACCGGACAGCGCAAGGTATCGGTTCGACCCAAGTTCACGTGGAGGTCAACGTGGGTCTAAGAGCGCTCATCGGCACCGAGGGTGCCGGCGGGTTCTACCGGGCGAGGCACGTCCAGCACGACGCCTGCCCGACGATGATCGTGCCCGCCCTGTCCGTGCTGGTGCACGACATGCTCGGGCACAACGTCCAGGCGGCCGTCGACGAGCTGATGCGCTCCGACTGGTCGAGGCTGTACGCCCTGCCGGGCACCGGCACCGCCGGGCACCTCGTCGGCGTGCCGAGCCACAGCGGCCCGGAGCCCGAGGCCGGGCACCTCGCCTCGGCCAACGCCGGGGACCGCGAGTGGGCGTACCTGTTCGGCGGCCACCGGCTGCACGTCTACCTGGGGGTGCTCCCCGAGCGCGGCCCGAAGCAGTGGAAGCCGTGGGCGTGCTGGTCGGTGCACGAGCTGCCGAGCCTGACGGTGACGGACCTGCTGGACGTGCAGAAGCGGGGCTACGCCACCCAGTGGAGGGCGAGCGACTTCCGGGGCTACATGGAGGCGGTCCGCGACCGCAGGCGGGAGGTTGTGGGATGAAGGCGCTGGTGGGGCAGTTCGCCCCGGGGAGCCGGTGGTACCGGGCCCGGACCGTCGAGCTGGAGGGCCAGCCCAGCTGGACCCTCGCGCAGCTGCGGGTGATCTGGGCGCGCACCTTCCGGCGGGACACCGCCGAGTTCGTGGAGGCGCTGCTGCACCGGGACTGGTCGGTGCTGGCCTGCACGCCGTGGCCGGCGGCGGCCGTCGCCGAGCGGCGCCCCGATTGGGCGTACGTGTGCGGCATGGGGCGCGCGGCGCGCCCCGAGGTGTCCGGCCGGGCGCTCGTCGGGCGGATGGGCGAGGACGCGCCCGACGACGGCGACGGCTGGGCCTACCTGTGGGAGCACGGCCTGGGCGCGCTGCACGTCTACGCGGCCCGGGCCGGTCGGTGGCACCACCTGGCGACGTTGCCGGCCGATGTGTGGTCCGGGCTGACCGAGCAGCTGGTGGTCGATGTGGAGAGCCGGCTCTGCTGGCTGGAGCGAGAGGAGACGGCGGCGTGACCGCTGGGACGAGGGGACAGGGCAGCCAGCCGATCCGGACGGACGAGCTGCGCCGCCGCGATGAGGTGCTGCTGTTCGGGCAGCTGGTCGCGATCGCCGACGTGCAGTCGGTGCGGGAGTTCCCGAACTGCGTCAACCTGGTGATCCTGCCGCGCGGCGGGCAGCCGAGGGAGACGCTGGTGCCTCGCGACATGCTGCTGCTCGGGATGCGGTTGCCCCGGCTGCTGTCGCTGTCGTGCGTGGGCTGCAAGGGGGCGGTGAAGACGCCGGTCGACCTGGCGCTGGGCCCGGTGACCGAGGTGGTGTGCGGCGGCTGCCGTGGCCTGATCGTCGAGGGAACCGCGCGGCAGACGCCGCCGGCCCCGGCCGGACCGCTGGCCGGACCGTGGCTGACCCCGGCCGGGAGGGTCTGATGTCGAGCGACGTGTTCCGGGCGCTGCTGGCCGACAACGACGCCGACCGGGAGAAGTTCATCAGCCGGGACGTGCTGCGGCACGGGGTGATGCGGCAGATCGTCTGCGAGCGCAGCGGCAAGGTGCTCGACGTCCGTACCGCGGTCATGGCGACGACGGTGAAGGGCGACAGCCGCAGCGCGTACGTGCTCGACGGGCCCGCCTGGGACGAGGTGGAGCCGGCGCTGCGCGGCAAGGCCGCCGAGCTGGGCATGGAGGTTGAGGTGATCGACGGCCGGACGCTGTGACGGGGCTGCCGGGCGTTGCCCGGCCGTGACAAGATGCGGGGCCGCACCCATCGGGTGCGGCCCCGTTCACTGTGGAGGAAGCACAATGGAGCAGCCACTGACGACGTTCGAGAGCCACATAGCCGGCCGCAACGCGCAGGTCGCGATCTGGCCGGATCGGATCGAGTGGAGCAAGCCGGGCCGGACGAAGGTGGCGAACGTGCTGCTGGTGATCCTCGCCGTCTACACGATCGGGCTGACGCTCCTCGCGCCAGCGTGCCGGCCGCGCTTCAAGCAGCAGGGCCGGCAGATGCTCGCCATGCGCGCGGTGCAGTCGGTGGCCAGCCGGCGCGACGGGCTGCACACCGCCGTGGCGGTGGTGGCCGGCGCGACGACGATCGACTTCCGGGTGCCGCACGACCGGGCGGAGAACATCGAGGCGCTGATCCGCGACCTGGTGCTGGGCAACCACCCGAGCGTGCAGCGGTAGCACCGCCGACAGCCTGACGCCGAGGGCGCTGTGTCCCACCCGGGGCCAGCGCCCTCTCGGCTACGCTGGCGGGGTATTCGCCGCTGGCTGCGGGCCGGGCATGGAGCTCTCCTGTTGAGGATGTGCCGATGTCCGCGGTGTGCGATACCCCCGTGAAGGGGAAGATGCTCCGGGCCACCAAGCTCGGGGTTTGCGGTGACCCGATCCTGGGCGCCGGAGGCTGGCCAATCCACGTCATGTCGAAGGGCTTCGTCTCGGTCGAGTACGCGGCCGAGGTCGACGACGGCGAGGAGATCGACCAGAAGGACGCCAACGGCGACAGCCTGGTCTACGAGCCGGCCCGGCGCCGGATCAAGCTGTACAACGTGACGGTGACCGCCGGCCGGGTCGACCCGGAGCTGTACACGCTGTTCACCGGGATGCCCGTGGTGCTCGACGAGGACGGCAACGCAACGGGCCTGCGGATCACCAGCAAGGTGAACCTCGACTCGGCGGTGGCGCTGGAGCTGTGGTCGGGGACGGCGCTCAAGAAGTGCGCAGCCGGCGCGGTGCAGCGACCCCGGTTCGGGTACTTCCTGCTCCCGCAGATCATCGACGGGCAGATCGGCGACTTCACGATCGAGAACGGGGCGGCCAGCTTCACCCTGACCGGCAAGGCGATCGAGAACCCGGGGTGGGGGACCGGCCCGTACGACGTCTACCTGCGGTCGACGGGCGTCGAGGCGCTGGAGAGCCCGATGGGCGACTTCGACCTGCTCCACCTCGACTGGACGCAGCTGCCGCCGCCGGCGCCGACGTGCGGCGTGACCCCGCGGCCGCCGGACGGCACCGTGGCGGCCGACGCCACCGACGCGACCGACATGACGGCGGAGTACACGGCGACGTACGTGCCGGCGGGCCCGCCGCCGCAGCCGTACACCGTGGATTGGGGCGACGGAGCGCAGACGATCGGCCCTGCCGAGCTGGCGAAGGTGAGCCACGAGTACGCGGCCCCCGGGACGTACCTCATCACGGTCACCGACACGACTACGGGCGCGTCGCGCTTCAAGTCGTTCGTCGCCCCCGCGGTCTGAGGTAGCGGTGACGCAGCCGGTGCGAACCGGCCCGTGCGAGTGGCCGCTGAACACGGCGTACTGCAAGGGCTGGGACGCCATCGACGAGGCGGCCCGGGCGGCGGCCACGGACCTGGCCACGGAGATCCTGTGGGCCCTGTCCGGCCGCCGGTACGGCGTGTGCCCGACGACGGTGCGGCCGTGCCGGCGCAACGATCACGACGCCTGGCTCCGCTTGGAGCGGTGGCTGCCACTGTCGTACGGCAGCCTGGCGGTCGCCTTCTGCGGCTGCGTTGGGCACATCTGCTCGTGCAGCTCGTCGGGGTGCGAGCTGAGCCTGCCCGGCCCGGTCCACGCGGTCACGCGGGTGCTCGTCGACGGGGCGGTGGTGCCAGCGGCGGCGTACGCGGTGTACGACCGGCGGTGGCTGGTGCGGGTCGACGGGAAGTGCTGGCCGGACCGGCAGGACCTGACGGTGGCCGACGACCAGCCGGGCGCGTGGGCGGTGACGTACGAGCGGGGAGTGGAGGTGCCGGCGGGCGGGAAGATCGCCGCCGGCCACATGGCCTGCGAGCTGGCGAAGGCGATGGTCAGCGACAACACCTGCCGGCTGCCCAGGCGGGTGCAGTCGCTGGTGCGCCAGGGTGTGCAGCAGACGTTCGTCGACCCGGCGCAGCTCGCCAAGGACGGCATGACCGGGCTGCCGGAGGTCGACCAGTGGCTGCGGGTGGTGAACCCACACCGACTGCCTCGTGACTCGGTGGTGTGGTCGCCGGATCTGGACCGGGGCAGGAGGAGGACGTCATGACGGAGCCGGTGGCTCAGGTCGCCGACGACGTGGCGTGGCCGGTAGCGGTGCGGCTGCGCGAGCTCGTCGGCGACGCGCTCGCCGAAGCGCTCGGCGGGGCGCCTGCCGTGTGCGCGGTGGTGCCCGGCCGGGACGTGGCGATCGACTCGTGCTGCGACGGGCAGGCGTGGGTGCGGATCGTGCGGACGTACCCGGTGCTGGCGGGGGACTTCCCGAACGGGCGCGGGACGCCGCTCGGCGCGGGCAACGACCCGGGGGCGTTCTGGGCGGTGGAGCTAGGTGCCGGCAGCGCCCGCTGCGCGCCCAGCCCCGACGACCAAGGGAACCCGCCGACCGGGGCTGAACTCGAGCGCTCGGCGGCGGAGTTGGCCGACGACGCCGGCCGGATCCGGCGGGCGGTGCTGTGCGAGCTGCAGAAGGTCGAGTCCGTTGAGGACGTGTGGATCGGGGAGCAGTCCAGCGTCGGCCCGTCCGGCGGCTGCGTGGGCCAGGAGGTCCTGGTCGCGGTGATGACGAACGTCTGCGTGTGCGAGGAGGAAGTCTGATGCGGAAGGGCCAGAAGGTCACGGTGAAGGCGCTGGCGGCGATGCCGGGCGTCGCCGACGGCGCGGTGCTGCACAACGTCGAGTGGGGTCCGCGGCTGGCGACGCTCGTCGACGCCGGCAGGTACGAGGTCCTGGAGGGCGGCGACGCCGAGCCGGCCACCACCACGGCGGTCGCCACCGCGGAGGCGGGCGGCGACGAGCGCGGCGACGCCGGCGAGGCGACCACCACGGCGGCCGCCGACGGTGACGGCCCGAGACGGACCCGGCGGCGCTGATGGGAGTGCGGGTCAATACGCGCCTCGACCTGTTCGCGGGGGAGATGCGGCAGCTGCTCACCGGCCCGATCGGGCCGGTGCTGTCGTTCGTGCGCAGCGTGACCCGACGCGTCCGGACCCGGGCCGTGTTGAAGTGCCCGGTGGACACCGGCCGGCTCCGCTCCGCGCACCGCGAGGAGGTCGGCGTCCGGTCCGGCCAGGTGTACGGCTTCGTGGTGAACGACACGGAGTACGCGGCGATGGTCCACGGCGGGACCAAGCCGCACCAGATCCGGCCCCGGCGGCCGGGCGGGACGCTGCGGTTCGAGACGGGTGGCCAGGTCGTGTTCACGACGCTGGTGAACCACCCGGGCACGCGGGCGCAGCCATGGCTGCGCGAGGCGATGGAGGAAGTGGCGGTCTCGGCGGGGTTCCGGATCGTCCGCTCATAGGGGAGGAAGCAGATGAAGGAGTTCACGACCAGCGCGAAGGCGGCGGCGTCCGGGGACGGCAACAAGCTGCCGGACGTCAAGTTCAAGCTGGACAAGCAGAAAATGGTGTGCCGGGCGCCGAAAGACGCGCAGCTGGCGTACCTGATGGCGGCGGCATCGTCGAGCCGGACCGAGGCGGACCAGGTGGCGGCGGTGCTCGACTTCTTCGAGCAGACGCTGGACCCGCCGAGCCTGGCGGTGTTCAAGAAGCGGCTGCTGAACACGAACGACGAGTTCGACTTCAGCGACGCCATGGCGATCTTCCAGCACGTGTGCGAGGAGTGGTCGGCCCGCCCTACTGGGTCGGGCAGCGACTCCTGACCCTGGCGGTCAAACGCTGGCCCGAGTTCCACGGCTCAATGCTGCTGCGCACCGGCCGGGAGCCGCTGGACCTGCCGCTGCCGTCGCTGCTGGACGTGATCTACGCCTGGTGGGTGGAGGGCGGCACCGAGAAGGACGTGGCGAAGTTCCGGCAGGCGCTGGAGGCCCCGCCGACGGAGGCGGATCTGGAGGACCGCGAGGAGTGGTCCGACGACGAGACTGACGACTCGTTCGCCCGAGCGCTGGGCGGCATGAAGCGCGCCGGCTCTACATAGCGACGATGGCGACCCCAACCGGGGTCGCCCTCCTCGTGTCGGTGGATCAGCGGAAGTCGCGGTCGCGGAACATGGTGCCCGGCGGCACCGGCGCGGGCGTGGCCGGCAACTCCTCGGCGGCCGGCGCTGCGGCGAGGAACGGCAGGAACCGCTCCATGAAGCTCTCGACGCCGGGCAGCGCGAGTACCCGGGTGATCGCGGCGGCGACGCCGACGACCTGGGCGACCGCGGGCACGGTGTCGATGCCGCCGGCGACGGCGATCGTCGGCAGCAGCGACAGGCCGGCGACCGTACCGGCGAAGATGGTTCGGGCGGTGGCCCGCCACGGGTGGCGGGTCTGCGTGGCAGTGCTCATGGGGTACCTCCGAGGGTTTGGATCTTCGCCTTGAGCTGGGCGTTTTGGATGAGGAGTTGGTCGCGTTCGGCCGCGACGTTCTTGCGGGCCTGCACTTCGGTACGCAGATGGGCGACCTCGGCCTTGGCCTGGGCCAGCTCCTCGCGGAGTCCGGCGATGGTCAGGTTCGCGGCCGCCATCTGTGTCTCGGCGAGGTGGAGTTTCGTCTCCGCGCCGGACAGCTGGGCATCCATGCGGCCCAGCAGCCGCTCCGCGATCTGGGTCTCGTAGTCGGCGAGGGTGGTCCGTTCCTTGCGCCGGCCGAGGACCCAGGTCACGAGGCGGTCGATGACGATGCCCGCGACTGACCCGCCGCCGATGAAGGCGAGTACCTGCTCGGGCGTCATGACGGGGCCGCCTAGGTGACCGGGTTGCGATAGGCGGCGTTCCAGGTGTTGTTGCCGATCAGGCCGTCCTGGTCCAGGTGCTGGTCCTTCTGGAACGCCAGGGCCAACGCGCGGTACTCGGGGCCGTAGATGCCGTCGTTGCCGGCCTTGCCGAGCCAGCTGTGGCCCTTGCCGACCGACCAGCCTCGGCGGGCGATCTGGCTGGCCCACTCCTTGAGCCACGCCCGGTCGGTTCGGCCCCGGAAGTAGCGCTCGTACTTGCCGGACACCGAGTAGTCCGGGCCGTTGGCCGGCCCGAAGTACCAGCCGCTCGGCAAGGGGAACGCGATGGGCGTGCCCGGCGCGGGCTTCGTGCCGGCCGGCGGCTTCGGCTGCGTCGCGGGGGGCTGCCCGACGACCGGCAGGCCGGCCCTGAGCCAGGCGTAGATCTCGTCGCCGGGGCATTCGGTGGACCCGCGGTCGCGGTGGCCGAGGAGGGTGAGTCGCTTGCCCTTGCGGTCGTTGGCCTCGTCGTAGAGCCACTTGAAGGCGCGGCGGGCGGCGTCGGAGACGTCCTGGCGGCCGGCCTGGTCCTTGCCGATGATGCAGACGCCGATGGACTCCGTGTTGTGGTCGGCGCAGTGCGCGCCGAGAACGGTCCACCCGCGGCCCTCGAAGAGGTCACCGGTGACGGAGTTGATGAGGAAGTTGTAGCCGATGTCGCTCCAGCCCCGGACCCGCATGTGGTAGTCCTGGATCTGGCGTGGGGTCTGGGTGGCGCTGGCGGCCGAGTAGTGGCCCATGAAGACGG
Source organism: Micromonospora sp. NPDC005206 (assembly GCF_040608175.1). Classification (NCBI taxonomy): domain Bacteria; kingdom Bacillati; phylum Actinomycetota; class Actinomycetes; order Micromonosporales; family Micromonosporaceae; genus Micromonospora; species Micromonospora sp. NPDC005206. The sequence continues at coordinate 155,182 of NZ_JBEXHU010000014.1, read as the reverse complement.
TCCGCTTGGACCAGGGCACGGTGGAGCGGGACTCGGGCGGGCGGGCGCCCCATTCGGCGCGGCTGATGATGTCCACGGGTGGTCCTCCGGCAGCAGTGATCGGCTGTCGGGGGACGCCCTGTACGGTATCGGTCCGGCGTGGACGGCGCGGGACCGGTTGGTTGCGGCCCGGGTGAGCGGGCCCGCCGCGACTGCACCGTGAGCTGCGCAGCGGGCCCGCTCTTTCCGCGTGACCGAGAACACGGGGGGGAACTCGGTAGCGCGGGCTGTGGCCCGCCGGCCGTCGCTTCGCGGGAAGCGGCGACCGGCGGGGTCTAGGTGCGCCAGACGTAGCTGATGTCGGCGGCGGTCGGACCGATGGTGGCCTTGACCAGCAGCATCTCCAGCACCGACTGGCGGTAGGGAACGGCGATGTCGCTGATGGTGGCTCGCCGCTCGGCGGCGGTCCAGACGATCGACTCGATGGCGTCAGCGTCGAGGACCTCGCGGCGGCAGGCCAAGCCGCATTTGTAGGTGCGCTGGTTGATGGTGCCGCCACCGGAACGGGGACCGGAGAGGAAGGCGCAGACCATCCGAAGGTCGCAGTTCCCGCACCACAGCAGCAGCCGCAGCAGGTACGGGTCTGTCGTCGCGCTCATCTTGGTCCGCAGCGACGGCGGCGGGCTCACCATGGGTCGCACGCCGGGGGGCGGCGGTCTCCACCTCCCGCCTGCCCCCCGGCCAGGACCGGCCGGGCCGCGCCGGGCACTGACGCCATGCCCGTCGGGTATGCCGGCTCCTGCGCCGCCCCTGCACCCCCTGCGGGGACGGCGGACGGAACGGGCCGCTCGTGCCACGGCTGGGGCGCCGCGTCGGCGGCCGTGACCGAGGCCGGGCTGATGCCCGCGGCCTCGATGACGACGGAGGCGTTGTAGCGGGAACGGCAGCCGACCTGCCCGCAGGAGCAGGTGCCCATCGGACCGGGCTGGTGCCGCAGGTAGACCTCGACGCAGTGCCGGTACATGACGCTGCGGGAGAGGTTCGGGATGACGTTGGGCAGGCGGACCGTCATGGCCGCCCCCCGTGGCCGCGCCAGACCTGCCCCCGGGTGAACAGGCCCGCCATCGGCCAGTTGATGAGGGTCGGGCCGTCCCACATTGGCGCGGACGATGCGGGAGCGCCCGGGGTTGCCGGATCCACCGGGCGCTCCGGCACCGCCCGCGCCCACTGAGCGGCGGTGCAGGCCCACGGGTCGGTGCACCAGGTGCACTGGCGGCGCAGGCGCAGGCGGGGCGGCCAGCCCATCCGCAGTTCGAGGTGTCGCCGTCCGGGCCGGTGGATGGCCAGCATGAAGCCGGCGAAGGTCAGGCGGTGCTCGGCGTCGGCGAAGACGACGTACCCCTCGTGGGGGACAAGCTCGCCGGGCGGCGGCGGCGGAATGTCGCCGTTAACCAGCTGAGTGGTGCGGGGTGCTGCATGTAGACCGTGTCCTGCCTGGACCATGAGATGCCCCCAGGGGTGCTGTTCTCCGAGTTGGTCTTGCGTGGCACTGTGCTGGATTAGCACCGTGCCGGCTAGCACGGTGCCAGCATGGCACGGAGCCGGTCTATGTCACAAGGGGAACGCGGGAACTGACTCGGTGTGTCTGCCGTGGACGCGGCGAGGGGCCGGCACCGTACGGTGCCGGCCCCTCGTGGGGTGTTGGTGGTGGTCAGGCCAGGTCGAACGCGCCGTTCTTCGCGCCAGCGATGAACGTGGCCCAGCCTGCGCCGTTGAAGGTCAGTGCGGGCCCGGACGGGTCCTTGCTGTCGCGGACTCGCATCACGCTGCCGTCAACGGCGTCGGACACCTCGACGCAGTTCTGGCCGCCGTCGGATCGGGTGGACTTCCGCCAGCGGCGGAACTCGGGATCGCTCATGGGGGACTCCTGGGTCAGGCTTCGGCAGCCAACGCGCCGGCTGCCTTCTGGATGAGGTCCGCGCTCTCCTCGGTGGACAGCGCGGCGTCACGCAGCTGGTCGAACAGCTGCGCGTACCGCTGCGCCTCCCGGGTGTCGGTGACCAGCAGGTCGGCCGTCACGGTGTCGACGGCGACCAGCGTCAGGTCCTCGGCGTCCGGGTAGGCGTACAGGGAGAACGGTGAGCGTGGCACGTATCCGCGGCCGAGCCGGGCGTCAACCGGCAGGACGCGGACGCTGATGTTCTCCCTGGTCGTGGCCAGATCGAGCAGGTGAAGCAACTGCTCCCGCATGACCCCGGGCGGCACGGGCAGCCGCTCGATGGCCTGCGGTTCCAGCACGACGTCATACACCGACCCGTCCGGGCCGGAAATCTGCTGCTGGCGGCGGAGCCGACCGGCGACCGTGCCGTTGAGGTCGAAGTCGGCGCCGTCGTCGAGCGCCACCTGGCCTCGGTGGCGTGCGTACGCCTCGGTCTGGAGCAGGCCGGGCAGCAGCGAGTTCTGGTACTCGCGGATAGTGCGGGCGCCGCTCTCGATGTCGGCGGTCTTGGCCTGGCGCTCGCCCATCCCGGCGAACTCCGGTCCGGTCCACCAGCCCTTGGCGAGGCCGTCACGGGCGACCCGCTGGAGTCCCCGGTACCGCTCGTCGCCCTCGGCCAGGAGTACGTCGAGCAGCTTGAGGATCGTGTCGAGCGGCCGGCGCTCGCCGTTCTCGACCTTGGACACGGCGGTCCGGTCGAGCCCGGCCCGGCGGCCGAGCTCCACGCCGGTGAGGCCCGCCTGATCCCGCAGCTCGCGGATGGCGTTGCCGAGCCGTAGACGGCGGGCGAGGGGGCTGATCACGTGGTCCTGCACCTCCGAGCGTTGGCACAGTGCCAGGTTGGCACCCGCCTGTCGTGAGGGTACGCGCGCCGGGCGATAGGCGGTACGCGCGCGGGCTTCCGGCCGCCGCTGCGTCGTGGCTACGCTGTCGGGAAGACCCGGCGCGGGACGGGTCGGGCTCTGGATGAGCGCACGGCAAAGGGCTCCGATTCGTCACCGGAGCCCTTTGTCACGCCTGCCTCCGCTTGCAGCGAAGCTATACGGCCGCAGTGCATCATTGCGGCCCTATCAACTGGCCTACGCTGTGACCGTGGGCCTGGGGCGTGCGTATATCGAGATCGTCGGCGACGTCAGCAAGTTCGCGCCCGATCTGCGCAGAGGGCTGACGAAGGCCCTCAAGATCGGCGCGGTCGGTGTGGTCGCCGCCTCCGCGACCAGCCAGCTTCTCGGGCTGGCCAGCGCGCTGGCCTCGGTCGGCGGGGCGGCGTTCGCCGTGCCCGCCGCAGTCGGCGTCGGCGCGGCTGCCATCGGCGCGCTGCGCGTGGCCACCGCCGGACTCGGCGACGCGTTCAAGCAGGCGGCGACCGGTGACGCTGCCGCCTTCCAGCAGGCGATCGAGGGGCTGTCCCCTCAGGCGCAGAGGTTGGCGCAGGAATTCCGGGCGGTGAGGCCAGCCCTCGACGGAATCCGCGACGCGGCGCAGGACGCGTTCGCGGGCCCAATCGTCGGCCAGATTGGACAGACGGCCTCCGTGCTGGCCGGGCCACTGCGGTCCGGACTGGCCGGGATCGCCGCCGAGTACGGCAGCGCGGCGCGGCGGGCGCTGGAGTTCGCCCGCGAGTCCGCGTCGGTGTCGCTGCTGCGCCAGGTCCTCGACACGGCGAAGCTGTCGGTCGGCGGTCTGACGGCCTCCCTGGGGCCGCTCCTGACTGGCATCCGGGACATCGCCGCGGTGGCCCTGCCCACCATCGGGGAGCTATCGCTCAGCGCTGGGGGAGCGGCCGGCCAGTTCGGCGAGTGGCTGTCGGCGATGGCGCAGAGCGGCACCGCCGTCGCGGCGATCCAGACCGCGCTGGGAGTGCTGTCGCAGCTGGGCGACCTCGCGTCGAACGTCGGCAGCATCCTCAGCTCCGTCTTCGAGGCGGCCAGCGCGTCGGCCAGCGGCGGGCTGCTCGGCAGCCTGGTGGCCGTCACCGGCACGCTGCGGGAGTTCTTCGCGTCGGCCGAGGGCGGTGCCGCGCTGACGGGCATCTTCCAGGCCCTGGGCGCTCTCGCGTCCGGCCTGTCACCGGTGATCCTGGGCCTGGTCAGCGCCATCGGCAGCACGCTGGTGCCGGCGCTCATGCCGATCGCGCAGGCCCTGATCCCGGCGTTGCAGGCCCTGGTCCCGGCGCTGGTGCCGATCGGCCAGGTCATCGCGTCGATCGCGCTGGCAATCGCCCCGGTCCTGCCGGTCATCGGCCAGCTGATCTCCATGCTGATCGGGCCCCTGGCGCAGGCCCTGGCCGCCCTCGGCCCGCTGCTCGGCCCGATCGTGTCGGCGCTCGGCCCGGTGCTCCTCCAGATCGGGCAGACCCTCACCGCGGTCCTCGCCCCGATCGCCGGGCTGCTCGCCGAGCTGTTCACGCAGCTCGGGCCGCCGCTCGGCCAGATCGTCGCCGCCCTCGGCACCGCCCTCGCCCCGGTCCTGGGCGCGCTGGGCCCGCTGATCGTCCAGGTCGTGCAGGCCCTGATGCCGCTGATCCCGACGATCGTGTCGCTGCTGCCGCCGCTGGTCGAGATCGTCGTCGCGCTGACCCCGCTGATCGAACTGGTCGCGCAGCTCGCCACCGTGGCGGTTGCCCTGGTCGCGCCGCTCATCAAGGTCGCGGCGCTGCTGCTCCAGTTCCTCGCGGCGCAGGCCGTCGCCCCGCTGGTGTCGGCCATCGCCAGCGCGCTGACGTGGCTGCTGTCCCCGCTGACCGGGGTCGCCGACTGGCTCGGCCGGGTCGCAGCCTGGCTGAACGCGATCGACTGGGCCGGCGTCGGTGCCGCCATCGGCGGGGCGTTCACCACGGCGTGGACCGCGGTGGTCGGGTTCTTCCAGTCGATCGGCACGTGGTTCGCCGAGCTGCCCGGCAAGATCGGCGCGTTCCTGGCCAGCCTCCCGCAGATGCTGTGGAACCTGTTCACCGCGGCGGCGACGATGGCGCTGCAAGCCCTCGGCGTCGGCATCGGCCTGATCCTCTACTCGGTCACCGTCCTACCAGGACAGATCATCGGTTTCCTGGCCAAACTGCCGTCGATGCTGGGCAATCTCTTCACCGCGGCGTGGAACCTCGGCAGGCAACTGTTCCTGGCCGGCGTCAACGCCGTGGTGTCGTTCGCGGTCGCGCTGCCCGGCCGGGTGATCTCCGGGCTGGCCAGCCTGGCGTCGCGGCTGAGTTCGACGTTCACCAGCGCGGTGAACGCCGGGAAGTCGGCGGCCATCAACGGCTTCAACTCGATCGTGTCGTACATCGCCGGCATCCCGGGCCGGATCACCGGGTACGCCGGGAGGTTCCTGTCGGCCGGGTCGGGGCTGATCAAGAAGCTCGTCGACGGGCTGCGGAAGGTGCCGTCGCTCGGCAAGATCGCCGACGCGATCTCGGGCACGATCAAGCGGCAGCTGAACAACATCATCGGGGCGATCAACTCGGGCATCAGCAAGGTGGACTCGATGCTGCCCGGCTCGCTGCCCCGGATCCCGATGCTCGCCAACGGCGCGATCCTGCGGCGGCCGACGCTGTTCGTCGGCGGCGAGGCTGGCGACGAGGTGGTGGTGCCGCTGACGCGGCCCCGGCGTGCCCGGGAACTGGCCGAGCAGTCCGGGCTGATGCGGTTGCTCGGCGCGGACGGCGGTGGCGGCGCGGCGGTGATGTTCGGGCGCGACGCGATCCGGGTGACCTTCGAGGGTGTCGTGCCGACCCGGCAGGAGGCCCTGACCACCGGCCGGGCAGTCGGCCAGGGCGTGCTGGAGACGTTGGCCCGGCGAGACGTGGCCACGACCGTGAGGACGATCTGATGGGCGAGTACAACCCGGACCGGCCGTACGTGGTGGGGATGCAGTGGGCGCCGCTGGTCAAGCACCCGTTGCACCTCGACACCGCCAGCGAGGTCGGGTACGTGTTCCGGGCGAGCACCGACTACGACCTGGACGCCGGGCTGCGGCGGGTGCGGCTGCTGACGACCGCGCCGCCGCCCGGACGCGCGCTGCGCAAGGCGCTGGCGGTCAACCTGTACCGGGCGGACACGGTGACCGGTACGGGGCCGCTGCGGAAGCTGGTGATCCCGGTCGCGTCGGGTGAGCTGGTGACCGGGGCGGCCCTGGCTGGTGGCGCGTCGCAGCCGTCCGACGCCGTGCACAACCCGTCCGATCCGCGCTACGTCACCCTGACGGGCCCGAACGCGGCCGCGCGGTTCTGGTTCGGCACCACCGCGCTGCCCGTGCAGGCCGCTCTGCTGTGGCGGCGGATCGTCGACGTGTCGGTGCTCTACGTGATGTCGGGACCGTTCGCCGACCTGGCGCCGGCGGTGACCCTGGGGTTGGAGCGCCCATCGGCGGGCGTGAACTGGATCATGGACGACACGCTGACCGGGCCTGCGGACCACAGTGGGGTGACTGCGGTGCGCCGGTCGCGCCTCGGCGAGCTGAACCCGTGGTGGAGCACCACGGCGACGCCGCTGACGACCAGGGATCGGATGCCGTACTCGTATGCGGGGAACAGGGCGCCGACGTCAGGACTGACGGCCTGGGCGGCGTCGGGCGGCACGAACATCAACCTGCGGCTCCAGGTCAGCGGCTCCGCGCCGGCTGGCACCCAGTTCCAGGTGCACTACCTGGCGCTGGAGGTCACCTACGGGGAGGAGAACCGGGTCGGCGGCGGCGGGCTCGACATCGGCGACGGGGCCTCCCTGATCGGCGGCTCGTACTTCGAGATCCCGATGGTTGCGATGTACAACTACGGGTACGACGTGTCGCTCAACGCCGGCTACCAGTATGCGGTGACCGTCGGCCAGGCGCACGTGGGACAGCTTTCGGTGGCGTCGCCCGTGCCGGTCCCGATCGACCGGCTCGGGACGATCGACCCACTGCCCGGCCTGCACGGTGTGCTGCTGCGCAAGACGCTCCGCGAAGGGGCGGTGCCGACGGTGGAGACGGTCAACGAGCTGCCGGCGATCGTCATGTTCTCTGGGGCCTCCGCACCCGGCATCGCTGACGGCAGTTCCCACGCCTACCTGAAACAGGCCGTCGCCACCCTCTACAGCCGGTACGGGTGGGGCGCGACTGTGCAGCGGATCCCGAACGACGCCGCCGGCACGTTCGTGTGGGCGCGGTTCTACGCGCGGCACCTGCCCGGGACGAAGGACCCGCTGGAGGTGGCCCACGTCGACCCGGCCGACGCGTGGAACCGGCTTGGGCCGAAGGCGTCGATCACCGTGGACGAGTTCGACGCGCTGCCCGAGGTGGCCGACGGCTGGAAGGAGGTCACGCTGCGGCTGGACCCGCCGCTGGTGGCCACCGGCAGCGGCGAACAGATGTGGTGGTCGCTGCACAGCTACGCCGACGACGAGACGCCGTGGCAGGTCCTCGGCGGCGACGCGGAGCCGAGCAGCGAGCTGGTCACGCCGGCGAGCCAGACGGGGTACGGCGGGTCGTCCGCGTACGCGACGATCGACGCCACCAACGACAGCTCGGTCGACCTGACGCTGATGCTGCTGCAAGAGATGGACGCGGTGACCGGGCTGGCCGTGCAGCCGGCGGTGCAGCCCCTCGCGGTCGTCGACGAGCACTGCGCCCGGCCGGTCGGCGGCGTCCCGACCGGCATCCACTACCACCGGCTGACCTGGGAGGCCATCAACAGCGAGGTGGTGGTCGGCTGGGGCGTCTACGAGGTGCAGCGCCAGGACGACACGATGGACCCCGACGAGTGGGAGACGATCGCGCGAATCGTTGCGCCGAACGTCACCGCAGTGGACGATTACGAGGCCCGGGTGGGTGTCGAGTCGCGGTACCGGGCCCGGATGGTGCACCGCATTGGCGTGCCCGGACCGTGGTCGGCGCCGGTCGCGGCGACGATTCCCGCGCCGGGGGTGACTGGCACCCGCGTCGGCGTCGGTGTGCTGATCCTGACGAGCAACCACAACCCGGCCGGGAACCTGGCCTACGTGATGAACCCGGACCGGTCCGGCAGCGAGGACTTCACGTTCCCGGAGGCGGGGCAGGTCGAGCTGCAGGCGATGTTCGACAGGGACTACCGGACGGCGTTCCGGCCGTTGGAGCGCGGCGGGGTGGAGTTCACGCGAACGCTGCTGGTGAACGCGGCCGCCGTGCCGGCGGCAGCGCTGGACAAGGGGTTCCGGGAGCTGCGGGACCTGGCGTGGGACTCGCTGCCGTACGTGTGCGTGCGGGACGAGCTGGACAACCGGTGGCTGGCGACGCTGCTGGTGCCGTCCGGGTCGGTGCGGCGCAACCGCAGGCGCGGGCAGATGCAGCTCGCGCAGGTGACGGTGGTGGAGGTGGCGGACACGCCGACGCCGGTCGACGGCGGCCCGCCGCCGTGCGAGGGCCTGCGGGTCGAGGGAAGCACCGCGTCGGTGACGGCGCAGGCGGACGATCCGGCCGGGATCGACTGGAGCCCGGTGGTGGTCGAGGACCAGTTCGCGCGGGAGGTGCCGGTCGGGTTCGGGTCCACCGACACACCTGGCAATCCCTGGCTGTTGTCGCAGGGGCCGGAGGATGGCCTGTCGGTGACTGGCGGCGTCGGGGTCTTTGAGCTGACCAAGCCGCTGAACGCGAACCCGCACTTCGAGACGAACGTGGCCAACTGGACGGCGCTCGACGGCACGTTCACCTGGTTGAACGCCCAGGTCTACCGAGGGTTCGGGTCGGGCCGGCTGGTGCCGAACGGCGTCGCCTCGCCGCAGGTCCGCTCCGAGCTGGTGCCGGTCACCGAGGGCAGGGAATACCAGGGGTCGGCGTGGGTGAGGTGCGCTGCAACTCGGCCCATCGACATCGCGATCCACTGGCTCGACGCCGCCCAGGTGCAGCTGTCTCAGACCGCGGTCGGGACCCCGGTGACGGCCAACACGTGGACCCGGCTACAGGTGAGCGGCGCCGCGCCGGCCGGCGCGAAGTACGCGTTCTTCCGGATCACCAACCCGGGCAACCCGCCCGTGACCGCGTGGCTCGATGTCGACGAGGCGGTATTCGGGCCGGTGGCGGCAGGCAGGCGCGTCCTCACCGGGCCACCTCTCCGGGACGTTGACGTGCTGGCGCGGGTGCGGCTCAACGCGTTCCCGGTCACGCAGCCGATCAGCGTGTACCTGCCCGTCCGGTACGACGCCGAGGACAACCGTTACGAGGCCCGACTGGCGTTCATGCCGGACGGCACGGTCAACGTCGCCATACAGAAGCTGGCCCAGGGGGAGTTCGGCTTCGTCGCCCCGCTGACCCCGGCAGAGGACTGGCAGAGGGACCCGGTGCCGTTCGTGGCCGGGGATTGGTACTGGGTACGGATGCAGTGCCGCGGCCAGGTGGTGAGTGCTGCGGCGTGGAAGGACGAGCCTGGAAGCTACTGGCCGGGCTGGACGGTGCAGGGAGTCGACGCCTCGGTCACCGGCGCGGGCAGTGTCGGGCTGGGCACGGCTGTCGGGGTCGGGAACACGAACACCAACGCGCAGGTCGAGGTCGACAGCTTTCAGGTGCGGGAGCCGATGGCGAACGTCGACATTCGGGTGCTGCTGCGGACCTCCGGCGAGGTGTGGAACGTGTGGGTGGAGCACCTGTCGCAAACCAACCCGGAGTCGATCTCGTCCGGGTGGGACGTCGACTGGTCGGACGCGGAGACGTGCTTCGAGGTGTTCGGCAAGGACGTGTTCTACACCTGCGTGCCCAGCGACCAGTTCGGGGTGGTGCGCAACCAGCGGCGCTGGCTGCGGGCCGTCTACGAGCAGGACAACGGCGGCGGCCTCGCGCGGGTGACCCTGTACTCGTCGCTGGACGGGGTGACGTGGGGACAGGGGTTCAGCCTGCTGGACTATCCGGAGCCGCTGGACCTCGACAGCGGCTTCTTCGCGGTCAACGTGTCCGGGGACGTCGCGGTGTCGCGGGTGGAGATCCGCAACGGCGTCGACGGGCCGATCATCGTTGAACCCGACTTCGAGGCGCAGCCGAAGGGCACGAAGGTGTTCGTTGACGCGCACGGCGCTTCGTGGGAGGTGGGGGGCGTTGGCATCTGTGGGGCGGCCTGACGTGCTCGACCTGCCTGCCCACGTCGGGCAGCGGGCGGTGTCGTTCCGGTTTGACCTGATCGACGGGCGGACCGGGATACGGCGGGGCGAGCTGACGCCGCTGCGGGACACCTCACCGAGCCTGGCCCACGACGTGACGGGGACGATCGTGCGGAAGGTGTCGGGGCTGACCCTCGGCGTGGTCGACGCGGCGCGTTTGGAGCCGCTGACCGACCGGGTGGCGATCTCGATGGTTGTCGGCGACCGGACGCAGAAGGCGTACCCGCTGGGCCGGTACATGGTCGGTGACGCGACCGAGCTGGTGACGAGCGCTGGGGCGACGGCGCCGCTGACTCTGTTCGACGAGATGTTCATCGTGGACCAGGAGCTGGAGACCGGCTTCGAGGCCCGCGGGCAGCTGGTCGACCAGGCGGTGCTTCGGCTGCTGGAGGGGCTGCCGATCGGCGAGCTGCTGATGGACTCCACCGAGCAGTCGTCGGTGAGCGCCTGGTCGCCGGGTACGTCCCGGGCGATGGCGCTGCGGGACCTGTCCCGGCAGGGCGGGTACTTCCTGCCGTGGTTCGGCCACAGCGGTCGGCTGCGGCTGCGGCGGGCGGTGGAGCCCTCCGAGCAGCCGGCGGCGATCGACCTGGACGCGACCCGGCGGGTGATCCGCGGGTCGGTGTCGGTGGTGTCGGGTCTGCTGACCGCGCCGAATCGGTTCGTGGTCGTGTCGAACGATCCGGGCTCGGACGAGAAGCCGGTCGTCGGCGTCTACGACGTGCCGGCGTCGGCGCCGCATTCGATCGCACAACGCGGGTTCGTGGTGCCGCAGACCGTTGAGGTGCAGGTGCGGTCGCAGGCGCAGGCGACGGTGTACGCGCGGACGCTGGGCATCCAGCAGGCGGTCTACGAGTCGGTGGAGCTGTCGACGCCGCCGGACCCGCGGCACGACGGCTACGACGTGGTGCGGTGGAACGGGCGGCTGTGGCTGGAGACGGGGTGGTCGATGCCGCTGGCCCCGGGTGGGGAGATGCGGCACACCCTGCGGAGGGCGTACCCGGAGACGGACGGGGGTGACCTGTGATGGACCGGGGGTATGTGCCGGTGAGGGCGATCGCCGAGGCGGTTCTCGAGCGGATGACCCGTCTGGGCCTGATGTGGCGGCTGCGGCCGGGCCGGGTGGCCAGTGTCGGAGCCGACGGGACGGTCCGGGTGCTGCACGACGGCGATACCGAGTCGATCCGGGTGGTGTCGATGGTGGGGCCGGTCGCGGTGGGCGCGCGAGTCTTCGTGCTGAAGTCACCGCCGGCGGGCAACCACATCGTCGGCTGGGCGTCCCGCCCGACGATGGCGCCGATCTGGGCGCGCAAGTCGGCGGAGCCGACGAACAACACGACGGGCTTCGTCGCCGATCCGCAGCTGGTGCTGCCGATCCCGGCCGCCGGCCGGTACATGCTGACCGGGGCGCTGTGGTACCAGAGTTCGACGGTGGCGGACTTCAAGGCCCGGTTCGTGTTCAGCTCGGGGTCGGGGACCATGCGGTGGGCTGCGGACGGGCCCACTCTGGCGGACACGACGAAGCCGCACATGGGGATCGCCTTCGACAACGGGCAGCTGACGTTTGGCGCGACGGGGTTCTTCGACCGGGCGTGGGTGCAGGGGATCGTCGCCGCGAACGGCCCGGCGACATTGACGATGCAGTGGGCGCAGAACACGGCCGACGCGGCTGGGCAGACGTTCGTGCTCCTCGATTCCTGGCTACGGATGGATGCCATGCGGTGAGGTAGCCCGAGCGTGAGTGGAAACAGTGCAGCCCCGGATCGCGAAATCCGGGGCTGCGCTGCGTTCACGTGGAGACATCAGCATAGCGGCCTGGCCCGACAGGGGGCAAAGCGCCAGCCCGACCGTACATACATTATTGACGTGAGGCCTCCTCGCGTCATACAATGTATCTGTACGACTCGCGCTCTCTATCAGGAGGAACGATGGGCAAGGCATTGCTCGTGGCCTGGGGTCACGAGTTCGTGGACGAGGTGCTGGACGGCCTCGGCCCGAACGCCGAGGTGGAGGTCGTCGTCGGCAAGCCGACAGTCGACCAGTGGAGGAACGCGCCGCTCGTCGTGATCGACGGCCGGTGCCAGACGCTGGCCAGCGGGATGCCGGCGCACCTGCGGATGGTGGTCGTCGCCCCGGCGAAGCTCGACGGCGACCGGCTCGCCGTCCTCTACCGCGGCTGGCAGGACGACTACCCGGAGGTGCCGGTGTACCACCTGCCGACCGGCTTCGAGGCCGTCCGGCAGCTGGTCGTGGAGGCGGCCGCCGGCACGCAGCGGCCGGAGGTGCGGATCGGTGTGATCGGCGGGCACGGCGGCGCCGGCGCGACGACCGTCGCCGTCGCGCTGGCGATGGCGTCCGCGCACGACGGGCGGCGGACGATCCTGGTCGACGCCAACGCGCCCGGCGGGGTGGACGACCGCCTGGGTACGCCGATGCGGGAGCTGCGAGTGATCAACTCGCTCGCCCCGGCGCACGTCCTGGACCGGCACGCGGGCGACGTGAAGGTGGTCGACCTGAGCCGGTCGCTCGACGAGGACCAGATCGCGGCGGCCGGGCTGTGCGACCTGGTGCTGCTGGTGGCCAACGTGCAGCGGAACGCGCTGGTGACCCGCCAGGTGGCGGCGCGGCTGGCCATCAAGGGCGCGCGGTTCGCGGTCGTGCCGACGTGGGCGCACGACAAGGCGGCGCAGGCGCTGGCCGAGGAGTTCAGGGTGCAGTTCCTCGACGAGGTGCCTCTGGACCCGCCGTCGGTGTTCTCGGACGGGCGGGTGCACCTGATCGACTCCTGCCACCTGTTCGAGATGGCGCGGACGCTGCTGGCCCGCGCCCCGTACTTCGCCGCCCGGGTGGCGGCCTGACCATCCCCGGCGGGTGCCGTACATTGACCCTGTATGGCACCCGGCCGTGGGAGGAGAGGAACGATGAAGGTGAGCCAGACGAGACTCAAGGCGGTGGCCCGCGAGGTGGGCGCGAGCCTGACTCGGCCCGGGCCGCTGGACCTGCCGCCCGTGGTGGGGCTCAAGGAGATCGTCCGCATGTTCGACGTGAAGGACAACACGCCGTACCAGTGGCGGTCGAAGGGCGTCCTGCCGAAGGAGGACGGCGAGGTCAGCAACAACCCGGTGTGGAAGGTCGCCACGATCTACGCGTTCGCCGAGGACACGAACCGGACGATCGTGTGGGACCCGTGGAACGTCCTCGTCGAGGACGAAGAGGCGGCCTAGGTATGAGCATGTCGGCACCCATTGCGACCGTACACATCGGGTGTAGGGTGCCGGAAAACGCGTCGACCCCGCCAGGCGGTCATCTGGCGGGGCCGAGGTTGCTCTACCCGGAACGGAAAACGGGTCGCACGCGCATCGTACGCCAGTTCGGGCGACGGTGCGCTGGCGGCGCTTCACAGAGAGGCCGCCTGCATGGTGGACCGGTGGACGGTCGAGCGTGCGGTCAGGAGTCAGCTCTGCACTTTGGAGCCTCCTGGCCGGCAGCTCGTCCTGACGCTGCTCACGTGGTCCGACGCGGCCACGGCGAAGATTCCCGAGCAGTACACGCCGAGCCTGACGGACCTGGAGCACGCGACCGGCATGGCCCGGTCGACGGTGGCGAAATGGCTCAACAAGGTCGAGGAGGAGAAGTGGGTGAAGCGCGTCCGGCCGTCGGTGGCGGACGCGCGTCGCAAGAAGGCGAAGACGGTCTATCAGATGGGAGTCCCCGCGGACCTGGTGCGGGAGCTGACCGAGAGGGGCGTAGTTGGTCCGCGTGCCGGACCAGCGAAGTCCGAATCGCCCGGGTCTGCTGGTCCGCCAGACGGACCAGGGAAGGCGGGATCTGGTTCGGGACGCGGACTATCGCTAGTCCGCTCAACGGACCGAGTTGGTCCGCCAGACGGACGCAAGACATACAGGGAACAAGAAACGGTTGGTGGTGGCGCTCCGACCGTGGAGGACCACGCGTACATCGAGGGGCCGAACGGGAGGTGCTCCATCCCCGGATGCACCAAGTCGGCTCCGCTGCACAGCCGTCGCCTGACGGTTGTGTCCAAACGGGACAGGAGAGTGATCGGGGAATGAGAGTGACGCTCCTGCCGGTCGACGTCGCGCAGTGCGTTACCTGCGGCGGCCTGCTCGTCGAGGCTGGAGACGACTGGCTGCACGAGGAGAACACCGGCTGCACCGCGATGGGCACGCCGGTGATCTGCCGGCGCCCTGACTGCGCCATGCCTGCCGCCGTCGGCTGCGAGGCCTGCGCGGTCTGCATCGCCGCTTTTTCGTCGCGCGAGGGTGTGGGGTCACGGTCGACTACCGCGACCGTATAAAGTCTATGTAGGTTCGTTCACGTGGAAAGGGACGAAGGAATGAGTTCACGGTTCATGCCGGCCACCCGGAAGAAGGCGAAGGCGCGGATCGCGCTCGCCGGGCCGAGCGGGTCGGGCAAGACCCTGACCGGCCTCAAGCTGCTGTACACGCTGACCGGCTCGGCGACCGTCGCGGACGGCCTGGAGCGGATCGCGTTCGTCGACACCGAGCGGGACTCGGCCGACAAGTACGCGGTCAACTCGGAGCTGCCTGGTGTTGGGGACATGACGCCCGAGGAGGCCGGCGGCTACGGGTTCATGAAGTTCTCGCCGGTCAGGTACGACCCCCGGCAGCTCGTCGAGCTGATCGACGAGGCGGCGGTGGCCGGCTTCACGGGCTTCATGCTCGACTCGGCCTCGCACTACTGGTTCGGGCCGGGCGGCATCTTGGAGCTGGTCGACCTGTTCGCCCGCAACCACGGCGGCCGGTCGATGGACGGCTGGAAGGACGTGCGCCCGATCGAGCGGGCGTACATCGAGGCGCTGATGAGCTTCCCCGGTCACGTCGTGGTGTGCCTGCGGTCGAAGCAGAAGTACGAGATCACCGAGGGCGCGGACGGCCGCAAGCAGGTGTCCAAGCTGGGGATGCAGCCCGACCAGCGCGACGGGCTGGAGTACGAGTTCGACCTGGTGGGCGACCTCGACCAGGGTCACTACCTGCGGGTGACGAAGAGCCGGTGCGACGCGCTGGCCGACGAGGTGATCCACAAGCCGGGCGCGGAGCTGGGTCACCAGCTGCTCGACTGGCTGGACAACGGCGAGCCGCCGAAGGACCTCGACTGGCCGAAGGCCCTCGCGGCGTGCGCGTCGCGGGAGGACCTGGCGGTGCTGTGGCAGCGGGTGCAGCGGCTCGGCAAGACGCAGAAGCTGCGGGACGCCTTCACCGCGCGGGGAGCGGAGATCAGCGCCGCCCGCCGCGCGGCCGAGGCTCCGGGCACCCAGCTCGACAGCGCGCTGGTCGAGGCGGCCGGTGCGGCGGCCGCCAACGGCCGGCAGCCCGAGACGGCGGGAGCGGCCCGGTGAGCGAGATCCGGCAGGAGGCCATGCGGGCGGCGGTGCTCAAGGCCCTCATGGACGAGGTGAAGAAGGTCTACGACGCGGCCCGCGCCGAGGCCGACGGCCGCCTGATCGAGCTGAACGGCGCGATTGGCGTCAAGACGATCGAGGTGCGGCTGCCGGGCTACGACCAGCCGGTGGCGCAGGTGACGCTCTCCGAGCCGAAGTCTGGCTACGTGGTCGACGAGGCCGGGTTCCTCGCCTGGTGCAAGCAGGAGCACCCGTCCGAGGTGGCGGTGACGACCCCGGCGCCGGTGGAGTCGGTGCGGCCGGCGTGGCGGAAGGCGTTGCTCGGCCGGATGAAGGTCGAGCAGGACGGCACGGTGGTCGACGGCGAGACGGGCCGGGTCCTCGACTTCGTGGAGGTGGCGGAGCCCCCGCCGCCGTCGACGACGCTGACCTTCAAGAAGGGCGGCCGGGAGGAGGTGGCGCGGGCCTACCGGGACGGTCGGCTGGCGCTGCCCGAGCTGCTGGCGTTGCCGGCGAGTCCGCAGGAGTAGGGCGGTGCGGGGCCGGGCGAGGGGTGACCTTCGTCCGGCCCCGCTCCACATCGGAGGCAGGGGGGTGAGCGGTGGCGATCGACGCGAGGCTGGTGCATGACGGCCTGGTCGACGTGGAGGCGTTCGCCGCCGCAGCCGAAGCCGGTGCGGTGGGTGTGTGCGACGGCTGCGCCGGGCTGCTGGACGGGTCGGCGCAGGAGGGCGGCGGCCTGCTTTGGCTGACGACCAGGTGCCGGGCGTGCGGGGCCGAGCGGAGCGCGCCGGGCGGCCGGGCGCTACCGCGTCCGACGAGCCAGCGGCCGGCCCCGCCGGCGTGGGTGCTGGAGGCGGCGGCCGAGTTGGAGGCCCGGCGACTGGGGGAGCGGCCCGACCGGTCACAGCCCGCCTAAGCCGGGCCGCGCCTCCTCCTCACTCCACTACCCGACCCGGGCCGTTCGGTGGCCTCCGTGGACGGGGGACCGCCGGCCCGTGTGACCTGTTACACGGCCCGGTCCCTACATAAAACCTGTACGTCGGGAGTGGCGTCTGCCTACAATGTCTATGTACACACCGCCCCCCAACTGTGCGAGGAGTGAGCGAGATGCTGAGCCACGAGAAGATCCT
Source organism: Micromonospora sp. NPDC005206 (assembly GCF_040608175.1). Classification (NCBI taxonomy): domain Bacteria; kingdom Bacillati; phylum Actinomycetota; class Actinomycetes; order Micromonosporales; family Micromonosporaceae; genus Micromonospora; species Micromonospora sp. NPDC005206. The sequence goes on along the minus strand of NZ_JBEXHU010000014.1, from coordinate 138,598 downwards.
GGAGCGCGCCCTGCGAGCCGCCATCGAGGAGATCGACCTGGAGAACGTCGCCGAGGAGGCCGGAGCGGAGCCGCTGGCTGACGAGGACGGCGCGCCGACTGAGGTGGTCGAGGTGCTGACGCTGGCCGACGCCGGCTTCATGACGACCGACAGCGGCGTCTCGGTCCGGCTGAGCGACGGCCGCCAGTTCACGATCGAGATCAAGCTGTACCGCTGACGTAGCCGGCGGGCGTGCCTCGAGCGCGCCCGCCGCTTCCGTTCCCGACCTGCCCCCACCTGACCTGAGCTGAGGAGCCGACGATGGCCGACCTGACCTGCACCCTGCGCGTGATCGTCCCGACCTTCAACGCCGAGTTCGTGCCCGAGGAGGACGCCGGGCCGTGCACCGAGCGGGCGGTGGCCCGCCTGGTGATCGAGCACGACGGCGAGAAGTGCGGGGACGAGGGGCGCTGCCTGTTCGACCCGGAGGAGGGCCTGGAGCTGGACCCGTGGACGCAGACGGAGCTGCTGTGCGTGGTCCACCTGGCCGAGCACCACCACGCGGCCGGCGAGCTGGTCGGCGCGACGCTGACCGAGCTGTAGCCAGCGAGTAAGGGCCGCCCGGGGATTCCGGGCGGCCTCGACCCATTGGAGGAGACCGTGAAGAGGTACGAGGTGCCGGCGCTGCCGGCACGACCGGCACCGGCGGCAGTGCCGCCCGACGGCGGCACTGCCGCCCCGGTTGCCGGGTAGGCCGGCAGTGGTTCACGTGGAGAAGATGCCGCTGCCGGAGCGTCCCAGCAAGGGCGCGTGGGTGGTCGCCTGGTCGGCGTTCGCTGCCGGCATCGGCGCGTCCCTCGCGGCGAACATCGCGCACGCCGGCGCAGGATCCGGGGCGAGGTTCGTTGCCGGCTGGGCGCCGCTGGCGCTGCTGCTGTGCTCCGAGGTGATGATGCGGGTGCCGGCACCGCGGCACCCGCTGTTGAAGGGCGTGCAGGTGTTCGGGACGCTGGTCGTTGCCGGCGTCGCCGCCCTGGCCAGCTACCGGCATATGCGGGGGCTGGCGCTGGAGTACGGCGAGGACAACCTGACGGCGAGCACCCTGCCGCTGTCCGTCGACGGCCTGGTGCTGGTGTCGTCGATCGCGCTGGCGCGCCTGGCCCAGATGCGGCGGGAGGCGATCCGAGCCGACCGGGTTGCCGCCCTGGCCGCCGCCGTGGTGCCGGTGCCGCCGGCCGCGCCGCCGCCGGACCCGGTGCCGCTGCCGCTACCGGTGCCGCTGCCGGACCCGGAGCCGCTGCCGATGCCGGAGCCGCTGCCGGTGCCGCAGCCGCCGGCCGCCGACCCGGTGCCGCTGCCGGAGCCGCCGGCCGCCGACCCGGTGCCGGACTCGGTGCCGGTGCCGGTGCCGGTGCCGACGCCGCCGGCCGCCGACGCGCCGCCGGTGCCGGAGGCCGAGCCGGTGCCGCTGGTGGTGGTGCCGCCGAGGGTGCCGCTGCCGCACCTCGACCCGGTGGTGCCGGCCCGACCGTGGCCGCAGCAGGAGCCGCTGCCGCTGCCGCCGCCGGGCCCCGACCGGGCGCCGACGCCGCCGGACGCGGCGACGGAGGAGCTGTGGGCTGCCGCCCGGCAGGTGTGGCGGAAGTCGGTGGCCGCAGGGGAGCCGCTCACGGGCCAGGCCCTCGGCCAGCGGTTTGGACGGAGCGAGAGGTGGGGCCGGAACCGCATCAAGGAGGCGCGGGCGGAGCTCCAGGCCGAGGAAGCTGCCGGCGGCGACGTCGCCGGCGAAACCGACCAGCAGGACACCCGGGTGCCGGCCGGCGCCGGGGTCGCGTGAAGGAGGAGAGACAGATGGTGGTGTCGATGGCGATGATCCAGGCCGCGCGGGCGGCCGAGTTCCCCGAGCACCCGTACGCCTGGGTGATTACCCGGGACCGGGACCACGAGCTGCACGGCACGTCGGAGTCGGAGGTCGGGACCAGCGGACCGCGACAGGCGACGGCGGCGATGCTGGAGCGGGCCCGGACGGAAGGCCGCCGCTGGCGGATGCTCGACGCGGGCGACATCGACGCGGGCGCGGTCGCGGACGGGAAGGACGTCGACCCGGACGAGCGGGGCGTGGTCTACGAGGGGCGGATCTGGACGCAGGGAGAGCCGGGCGGCATCGAGGACTTCGGGCCGTTGCACGACTTCGGCGAGCCGAACTACGGGTGCAACGACATCCAGTACCGCGAGGGCGACCGGTGGGTGTCGCTGTAGTGGCGAACTGTCGGGCCGCAATGATTGAATGTGACCGGCCTGGCGGCGCGTCGCCGGGCCGGACGCAGAACCGGTCAGGAAAGCCGTCGGGGGACAGCATGGCCTGACCGGTACTGCACCAGACAAAAGCGAGTAAAGAGCCCGGGACCCTGCGCAAGGGGTCCCGGGCTCTTTGTATGCCGATCTGAGTCTGTCGGGGTGGGACGGTACAGTGTCGCCGACGCGACAGTGACGCGTCGGTAACTCATACGTACCTGTAGGTAGCACGGTGCGGTGAGGCACTGCTAGCTTATAGGCCAGCCTGAATCAGGCTGGCCTACTGAGTGGTGCTGCCAACGGTCGACGTGGGGGTCGGGCCGGAGGACGTGCCGGCTGGCGCCCGCGAAGCGCCGGCCGGGAGGCGAAAGTAGCGACGGAGGCTGCGGGGGTCAAGACGTGCGGTGCTACGGGTACGACGAGACAGGACGTGAGGTCATCGAGGCAGAGGCCACGGTGATCCGAGAGGTCGTCAAACGGGTCCTGTCGGGGGAGAGCATGCGCTCCACCGTCGCCGACCTCAGAACGCGGGAGATCACGACGTCGGCCGCGCGGCCCTGGACCCAGCAGTCGCTGTCGCGGCTGCTGCGGAACCCGCGGCTGGCCGGCTTGAAGACTTACCTCGGCGACGTCGTGGGCAAGGGCAACTGGCCGCCGATCATCGACGAGGACACCCACCGGAAGCTGCTGGAGCTGCTGGACGCGCCAGAGCGCAAGCAGCCGTTCGCCACGAACGTGCGGAAGTACCTGCTGTCGGGCGGGTTCCTGGTGTGTGGGTACCCGCTGCCGGATGAGAGCGGGGCGGGCACGCACATCGACGGGAAGCCGCTCTACACGCAGCCGAGCAACAGCGGCAAGCGCGGCTACGTCTGCCGCTCGGGTAGCCCGAGCTACGGATGCGGCCGCATCCGGATCGCGGCGGAAAGCCTGGAGGAGGAGGTCGCCGCCAGGGCGCTGGCTCGGCTGGCCTCGCCCAAGGTGCGCGCCCGGTTGGAGCGGGCCGTCGGGTCGGCGATCAACGGCGAGGAGACGATGACGGAGGTCCTCGGGGCCATTGAGGACCGGTTGGAGGAGGCGGGGCAGGCGTACGCGAAGCGGGAGATCAGCCTCGTGACGCTCAAGGCGATCGAGATCGAGGCGCACCGCGAGCAGAAGCAGGTGCGTGAGCGGCTGGCCCAGGCTGCACGGTTGCAGTCCCTGCCGGCGACAACGCCGGAGGCCCTGGCCGAGTGGTGGGTGGACGCTCCGCTGGAGAGGCGCCGGGAGCTGCTGGCGCTGGTCCTGGACCGCATCATCGTGAAGCCGGCGACCCGCGCCGGTGTGGTGCACCTCGACGTCGACAGGCTTGAGTTCGTCTGGAAGTGATCGTTACCAGAGTCTTGCCACCCGCGGAACCAGGCGGGTGGCAAGATTTTTTGGGGTTGGGCTTACATGGTGAAAGATCCTTGAGGGCCCGAATTGCGGACCTGTTGCTCAGTGTTGCCTCGGGTTTACGATCACGACACACTCTTTCTTAGGAGCGCCTTAAGCCCCCACCGGCCTATGAGGTCACAGTGGTATGGCTGGCGCATCGAGACGGATCACGGGGGAGCCTCACTTGCCACGCAAGCGCATGATCGAGATCCATCAGCTGGCGCAGCGGATCGAGGCCGAGCTGGAGTCGGGGCGCGCGGACGACGCCGACCTCAGCGACGAGCAGGTCGACCGGGTTGCCGGTCTGCTGCGGCCGGCGCCGGCGATCGACCAGGGGCAAGTGGCGAGGACAGCGATTCGGGCACTGCGAAGGACTATTCGTGGTGCGACCGCTGGCGCGATGATGCCGGCGTTCATGCAGGCGGCCGGGGCTGCCGGGATGGCCAGCTGACGGGCGGGCGAGGGCCGACCTCCCGCCGGGGGCGTACATAAAATATTGACGGCAAGATCGTCTTTTGACTACAATGAATGTGTACGAAATGCGTACAGCGTTCACTGTGGAGGAAGACGATGGCAGCGGTTGTGACGGCCAAGAAGCCGGTCCTGCGGATGATCCCGGTCGCCAAAATCGAGGCGGACCCGGACCAGCCCCGCAAGCAGTTCACCGAGGACGAGCTGGCCGAGCTGGCAGCGTCGATGAAGAAGCTCGGCCAGCTCCAGCCGGTCGCCGTGCGCAAGACGGCGAAGGCGGGCCAGTACCGCCTGGTCGTCGGCGAGCGGCGCTGGCGGGCCGCCCAGCAGGGCGGCATCGAGGACCTGGCCGCGATGGTCTGGGAAATGGACGACGAGGCGGCGTTCATCGCGCAGGTCGCCGAGAACGTCAACCGGCAGGACATGACGCCGATGGAGGAGGCCGCGGCCTACGCGCGCCTCGCCAACGCTGGCTGGGAGACCGGCGCGATCGGCGAGCTGTTCGGTAAAAGCGTGCCGTACGTCGGGTGGCGGATCGACCTGCTCGGGCTCATCGACGACGCGAAGCAGCTCGTGGCCAAGGGACAGCTGCAGGTGGGCGTCGCCTGGTACGTGTGCCGGCTGTCCGCCGACCAGCAGCGGCGGTTCCTGGTCAAGTGGGCGCGCGGCGAGTTCTCGTCGGCGCGGGACGCGGAGGCGTTCGCCAAGGCGTGCAAGGCGTCCGAGGACCAGGGCGGGTTCTTCCAGCTCGACGAGGCCGAGCACAGCGAGGAAGAGCAGGAGAAGGTCGTCGAGAAGAGGAAGAAGGTCGTCAGCAAGATCGACCGCCTGGCGGCGGCCGGCGAGATCCTGGCCGAGCTGGCGCAGCTGGACGAGGTGGAGCTGGCGAAGCTGCTCGCCGGCGCCGACGGCGGCGTGGCGGCGTACCGGCAGCGCGTCGACCACCTGCGGACGGCGGCGGGGAAGGTGTCGGCGAAGCTGCGCAAGGCGCAGGCGATCGCGGCGTCGGTGACCGTGGAGCTGGACCCGGCGGCCGTGGTGGCGATCCCGGCCGAGGTCGTCGACCTGACGCCGCTGCCGCCGGTGGCGCCGCTGCCGGCCGACGACGACCTGCCGAACGTCGACCCGAACTGCACGTGGGAGGGCCACGCGGACGCGGTGCAGGAGCAGGGCTGGTGCTCGGTGTGCCAGCACTGAGGTAGCCGGCTGACGGACGCCCCGCGCGAGGATGCGCGGGGCGTCCGTCTGTCTCCGGGCGATCCCTGTCCCGGCGCAATGGGAGTGCGTATGCTCCGGGCGTGGACGCCTGTTCGCGTGGAGCGCGCTGATGCCGGTCCTCGGGCCGATCGACCTGCCACCCTGCGGGGTGTGCCGGCGAGCCCGCGTCCGCGTACGGCGCGGCGACCGCGACCCGGTGGTGGTGTGCCTGGCGTGCGACGGCGGGCCGCTTGTCGAGAAGGCCCGCGCCCAGCTCGACGACGACCAGCGCCGGGCGCTGAACCTGTGAGCGCGCCTCTCTGCGCCCGCCGGCTGTACGGTCACAATTTGACTGTTAGTCCGGATTAAGATACAATGTTTATGTACAACAAGCGGCTGTTGGAGGCGATCTGTGCGCGCGGCGTGGTCACGGTCCTGTGGGCCTGGCCGCTGCCGTACGGGCCGGTCGGCCTTCAGCGGGCGATGCGAGGAGCGCAGGCCGAGCTCTACCGGCAGGCGCGGATGTTGAACGCGGTCCCGCTCGGGCCAGCGACCTTCCGGGTCGCCCTCGACGCGGTGTTCGACGACCACGCCGGTCCGGCGCTCGTCGCAGAAGTCAGGGCAGCTCAGCTGCCAGAGGAACCGAACGGAGAGGGGGCCACTGTGCCCGCAGACTGTACGGCCGCAATGCCCGATTGCGGCGACCGACCCGGCGGAGGTGACGCCGCATGACCTGGAACGAGCAGGTCGAAGCTGAGGCCGGCCGAGTCAAGACGGCCCTGCCCGGCTACCTCGCGGTCCGCCAGATGGCGGCCGCCGCGCTGGCCGCAGCGTCCGAAGACCTCGGCCTGGAGCTGCGCGAGCGCGACCGGCGCGACCTGGCCGAGGCCGTGGTCGACGCGATCCACAAGGCAGCCGAGCTGCAAGGCATCAAGTTCGCGTGCGACGTCGCCGACATGGAGGTGGCCGCCAACGATCGGTGGCTGCTCGCGCCGGCGAGGGAGAAGGCCAAGACCGACCCCGAGTCCCGCAAGGTCCTCGCCTACCTGGAGCAGCACGCCGAGGGCGCGCAGAAGATCCGCAACGAGCTGGTCGAGCGACTGGCGCGCGTCGGGCGACAGTGGCTGGCCGAACAGCCGGCGGCGGTCGTGCCGCTGTCGGCGCCGGCCGACGCCCGGACCGAGGCGAGGGCGGCAGCGTGACCGCGCCCGCCGTCCAGGTGCCGCAGCTCAACGCCGAGCAGGTCGCCCACGTTCGGGCGGCGATGGAGGCGCTGCGACGGCAGTTCGAGGCCGTCGGCAAGGTGCTGCGCGAGGTGTTCCGCCAGATCGGCGCAGCGATCCGCCGGGCGCTCCCGATGCTGGTCCGCCTGGCGGACTACCGGCGGAAGCGGCTGCGGGAGATGCACGTCGAGTACCGGCGGCGGCTGCGGCACCGGCGGCGGCGGGCCCGGTGACCGACGCGGAGCCGAAGACGGCGCGGGACCTGGCCCTGGCCAGGGCCCGCGCCACCCGGCGTGAGACGGGAGCCGAGCTGCCGCCGCGCCGGGGCCGCTCCACGGTCGCCCGGCCGGCGGCGGACAACGCGCCGGTCGACGACGCCGTGGCGACCCTGGCCACCCGCTACCTGGTCGACGGCTACCAGCCGGACGACGTGGCGCAAGGGCTCGGGATCGACCGCGGATGGTGCCGGGCGATCGCCGCCCGGCTGCGAGGGAGGAGGTAGCCGATGCCTGACCAGGTGGCGGCCAGCCCGGACGAGGAGCTGGTGGAGTGCGAGGACTGCGGGCGACCGCTGCGCACCCCGCGGGCCCGCGCCGAGCGGCTCGGTCCGAAGTGCCGGCAGAAGCGACTGGCGATGGGAGCGGCGGCATGACCGTGTTCGTGTTCGGCGGCGGCGTCCACGTGGCGATGGTTGAGGCGAAGGCGGTCCTGCCGCTGCCGCCGCTGCCCGACGCCGAGCCGGTCGACGTCGCCGAGGGCGACCGGATCCAGGAGCTGGAGCTGCTGAGGATCTGGGGCCCGCCGGCCGTCGTCGCTGCCGCGCTGGACGCGCTGGGCGCCCACCTGGAGGAGCTGATCCCGGAGATCGGAGCTCTCTACACGCACGACGCAGCACCCCAAGATGGAGGATGAGTTGCAGCTGTTCACGAGCCGCTACCAGCGGTTCCGGCCCGAGCAGGGCGCGCCGGTCCGTACGACCGTCGGCAAGCCCCGGTTCCCGTTGCCGTACGAGCTGGCCGGGTTCGCGCGGTTCCTCGCGCCGACCTACGGGATGCTCAAGATGGCCGAGGGCCCGTACCGGCACCTCTACCTAGAGCGGCTGGAAGGCATCGGCGTCGACCTGATCGCCGAGCAGTTCGCGGAGATCGCGGACTACGCAGGCCACGACCGTCTCGTCCTGCTCTGCTTCTGCGACCTATCGGTGCCGCCGCCAGACAACTGGTGCCACCGACGCATGTTCGCGGCCTGGTGGGAAGAGCAGACCGGCCACGAAGTGCCCGAGATGGCCGAGCGGCGCGAACCGCCGGCCCCCACCCTGTTCGACTGACCGAAGGAGTTCACGTGGAAATGACTCTTGACCGACCGCCCGCCGAGACGGGCGCGCCCCTCGACCTCGACCCGACCCTGCAACCCGGTGAGTCCGGGTACTTCGCGGGGGAGTGGCTGGAGTACCCGTACGACGGCGGCCGCCGCTTCGAGTCCGCGTACGCCGGCACGGTGGTCCGGCGCTGGAACGGCTGGGCGGTGTGGTCCTGCACCCGCGACGTCGCCGCCGCGGTGGTGACCGACCAGAAGGCGGCCCGCCGGCACTGGCGGGCGGTGTACGAGGCCCAGGGCATGACCGAGCCGAGGCTGAGCCGCACGCTCGACGCCGACGTGCCGGAGATGCGGTGGGACGGCGACGTGATCCTGGTCGACCGCCGGGCCCTGGACGAGCCGGAGCTGCGGATCGAGCCGGACGAGCACGGCCGGTACGTTGTGATGGGCGGTCACTGGATGTGGGAGGAAGTCCCGGTCGACGCCGCCGACACCGTGCACGGGACGGTCACGGTCTGACCGTAGCCGTATAGCTGGGGGCCGGTGCGATGCGCCGGCCCCCTTCGCTTGGGCAAGATCAACGGTGATCCCGGCGGGATAACCGGCGGGAACAGAGAGCTACAAGCGGCCACAACGGAGCACGACTAGACACGACCTGAGCAGGGCTCATAGGATCGGCGCAGGTCAACGGCACGGCGCTTGGGGGTTCAAGTCCCCCCTCGGACACGAACCATAACCCCACGGTGCGCGCTGAGATCCACTGCAGCGCGCACCGTTTGCGTCTCTGTCTGGTAGGTCAGCCGGAGGCCCAGCTGCCGGTAGACCTCGGCTTTGTCGTCGGGGTCGGCGTTGCGCAGCACGGTGGCGATGTCGCCGAGCGCTCGGACCAAGTCGGCGATCTGGGAGCGGCTCATCCGGCGTGGCTCCGTCTGCTGGGTCGAATGAAGATCGGCTTCGGCTCGTGCCCGTTCGGCCTGGGTTTGGGTGATCCAGCCGCTGACTAGTGCGGGATCTGCGCCGGCGTCAAGGGCAGCCCTGTACTGCGCGAGCTTCGTGTCACAGACCGTGATCGTGGCCCGGGCAGCGGCCGTAACTGGCGTGAGTTGATCCACGGGCTGGGCGTCGGCAATGGTGGTGATCGTTTGTTCGAGGTGGTCCGGGGCGAACGCGGATGCGAGCCACTGGTCGAGCGGGTCGGTGAGGGCGTCCTCGCGCAGGTAGACGTTGCGGGGGTGTTCGACCTCGTTGGCGAGGGCGTACTCCTGCGGAAAACGGCAGCGGTAGTAGGCGGCGCCGTGGCTGTACTGGCCCTGCATCCGGCGCTGGCAGGCGGCGCAGTAGATCAATCCGCGGAAGATGTAGGGGTTGCGGGTGCGGCGGTGGCGTTCCTGACGGTCGACGGCTCGTGCGCGACGGGAGAGCAGGGCTTGGGCTTGCTCGAAGGTGTCGTCATCGATCAGAGGTGGGTGAGTGATGTCTTTGGAGGTCACCCATTTGTCAGCGGTGTTCCAGCGCATGACTCCGGTGTGGCCCAGTGCTACATCGTCGACGTCGAGGAGGACTTCGTCGGTGCGTTGTTTGTTCCATACCTGCCGGCCGGTGTAGCGGGGGTTGGTGAGGATGACGCGTATGGCGCTCTTGGACCAGGCGATTCCGCTGCGGTGTGGATTCCGTGCGCGGTCGTGCGCCGAGGGGCAGGGGACGTGGTTGGCGGTGAGTCCTTCGGCGATGGCGAAGATCCCGTAGCCGGCGAGGAACTCGTCGAAGATCCGGCGGACGACGGGGGCGGTCTGGGGATCTGGGGTGAGTCCGCGTAGGTGCTTGCCGTCGGCCGCCTTGGCGGGGTTGGGGTGAGGGGCGAGATTACGCAGCGTGTAGCCGTATGGCGGGCGTCCGCCGAGGTATCGGCCTTCCAGAAGTGTCTGGGCGGCCATGGCGGTGCGGACGCGCAGCTTGATCCGGTTGCGTTCGCCCTTGCTCATGCCGCCGAAGACGGACATGACCAGTTCGTGTGCCTCGTTGTCGGGGTCGATGGGGCCGCCGATCTCGGGCACCCAGAGTGCGACCCCGTAGTGCGCGAAGAGAGGCACTGTGAGGCCGAATTGGTTGCCGTAGAAGGCCCGGTGGGGTTCACCAACAACGACTGCGGAAAAGCCTCGACGTGGGTCGCGCAGCGCCGTGAGGAGGGTGTTGGCCTGGGGTCGGCGTTGCCAGGGCAGGGAGCGGCTTTGGCCGACGTCGAAGTACTCGGTGACGATGCGGCCGCCGTGGGGCTGGATGAGGGCCGTTGCCCGGGTGAGTTGCCAGCTTCGCGACGATTCCGGGTCTTGGTTGTCCTCGGTGGAGACGCGGCCGTAGAAGGCGAAGGGTTCTGATTGAGGGGAGGTCATCCGTTCACCTGCTTCGAGTTGTCGATGTTGCGGTCGTTGAGGTGTATGAACAGCTTCAGTAAGGCGGCAGCTGCCTCAGGGGATAGCTCGGGTGGTTGAGCTGGGATCACCACACTGCTAACCCCGGTGGTTGTGCTGCCGTCGACGTTGTCGACCGTCCATGGACGCTTGTCTCCGCCAGGTCGGTCAAGTTGCTCGTTCGGTATGGTCGCCGGGCCGGGCCGTCTCCGTCGTTTGTGCGGGTGACTGGATGGCTGCGTCATGCGCCTCCGTCCGGCGGTTGTCCTGGCAGCTGCCCGTCGTACGTCGCCTGCCCCTTGACTACGGGTACTTCGATTCGGAACGGGGCGGGTGCGAGGGCCGCGGCAGGACCGGTGCCTCTGTGGCGCTGCGTTGCGGCGCCGTGCCTTGATGCGTGACTGGCCGGTGCCGTAATAGTTCCCTGGGTTGTCATGGGTGAGGTCCTCCGGGAGCTCGATGTGTGCTGGTTTTGGTGTCAGGGCATGAGAGAGCGGCCGGTGCCGTGAGGCATCGGCCGCTGGCCAAACAGGGCGGTCGTTAGGTTTGGGTACCTATCAAGCCGTTGAAGACGTCGGAATGTTGCGAGCACCATTGGTGCTTGCGTTCCGTTGCCGCATTGCGAACGAGTAGCTCAGCGGGAGAGCGCTTCGTTCACACCGAAGAGGTCGCTGGTTCGATACCAGCATCGCCCACCGTTCGTATGTGCAGGTCAGAAGCCCGTTTCCGGAGTAGCCGGTAACGGGCTTCGCTGTATGTGCGGCTTACGTTGGGAGCAGATTGGGAGCAGGGCGGTTGGTTCTGGGTTCGGATCGCCATTGGCCGCCCGGCTGAGTGACCTGATTTGCGTCCCGGGCTGGGGCTGTTGGCTAGTCGAGGAGCTGGACCTACCGCTACTGGCGCCCGTGTGACGAGAGGATGCCCCCGGGTTATGGCCTACGGCCTGGCTGATGGCCGTCGGTCCGGTGGTCCGCCCACTCGCCGGTCCACATTGCGAGGTCGTGTACCCAGCTCTCAGTGCTCTGTCGGGACTTGGCTGCCCACTTCGTTGCGTTCCTTGACGCGAAGTCGTTCAAGACCTGACGGTCAGCCGTGGTCCATGCGGGAAACTGCGTGAGCCACTGTTCTGCCTGTTCGGCGCTGTGGCCGCTGCCGATCAGCCATGGGACAAGCAACGCGAGTTCGACCCATGCGGCGGCCTTGGTTGCCCATGCCCAATCGACGATCCGGAGGCCGAGCGGGGTCACGATTAAGTTGGCCGGGTTGAGGTCGGAGTGGATAAGTGTCTCGCCGTCCATCGTCGGGTGCGCGAACCCGAGCCGGGTTGCCGGAGTGAACCATGGCTCGCCGGGCGCGGGAGTCTCCTGAAGTGCCTTCAGTGTGACTGCGAGCAGGTCGAGATCCGTGCTGCCGGGTGACAGGTCGGGGTGGGGACCGGCAAGATTCTCGGTCCCCACCACCAGCCAGCCATCGGATTCGAACTGCCACAGGACTGCGGGCGGGTGCCGGTCGATGGCCCGGGTGGCCGCCAATTCGTAGCGCAGCGACCGAACACTCAACTCGCCGGAGGCCGCCTTGACGAAGATCTGTCCCGCGGGCCCGGTGACCGTCGAGGCGATCTCAGCATGGTTGCCACTGGCAGCCGGCGCGACGTCGAATGTTCCGCCGACCCGTTCGGTGATCCCTGCCGTGACACGCTCCGGCAGAGCGGTCCAGTCGCTACGCATCGGTTCTCTTCTCTGCTACTTGCCCGGCTGCGGTGGGTTCGGCGGACAGCAGGACTCGGCCTCGCCACCCCAGAATTCCATGTCGACCCGGTAGCCGGTTTCGTGCAGCGCCGAGAGTGTGTAAGTGATGGCGGTGCCGTCCTGCATGGCCTCGGTCAGGATCGGCCGGTGGTGCACGTAGTGGCCCGCGATCTCTTTGCAGGCGGCAGTGTAGGGCTCACTGATTTGGAGGGCGGCGTGCCAGACAGCGTCGATCGGCCGGGTCGGGACGACCCGGTAGGACTCGCCGGTCGGGAGGAGCATCCCGAAGTCGGTCCTGCCCACGCGATCGGCATTCGCCTTCAGAAAGACGAGGAACTGCCCGACCGCGCGCTCGGCGTAGGTCTGGGTTACCTCCTGTCTGGTAGCGAAGTAGCGGGTGATCTTGTCGAAGACCTCGGCCGAGACGAGGGTGCAGGGATCTGCGGCGATCGTCGTGGCCGGCCTGTCTGCGGTGATACTCAAAGCTCCTCCTTCATCCTGCGCGGATCAGCGGGGAAGGTGCCATCGCGTCACCTTCGGAGCTGAATTGCGTCCGTTCATTCGGTGCGTGGGGCGATCATGGTTCGCGGAGGACTCGCGGCATGGTCGGTGCGGAGGTCCCCTCACCCGCCTCCAGTAGCGGCAGCGCATGGTCACCGGCCCTCCAAGATCGATCTTCGGAACGGTCCCCAGGCGACGAAGCGCTCGAACATGTCGCGCGGGCTTGGCCCGTCATGTGGGTTCAGTTGATAGAGGTCGCGCATCGCCTCGTACATCAAGCCGCTGAGGTAGATCGACAGGGCGGGGAGGGCGGCCTCGTACTCGGCCTTCAGTAGGAGGCGCGCTTCACCGCAGGGCCACGGCTGGCCACACGAGCGGCACGCCCACATTGGCCTCAGCGGGGTGTGCGGAGGTGCCGTCTCCGTCCTGTAGCTCGGCCGGTTCGGCGTGGGTCCGGCGCTGGGGATTGGCAGCTGGGACGCCATCACCAGGGGCTCCCGTTCGCGTGCCACTCCTGCTCGGAGAGGGGTTCCCCAACAACCCGGGCCATCATCGTTGCCCGCCTTTTCCGGTCCGCTGCGCGAACACCCGCTGCCACGCGTGCGTGAGTAAGGGCGGGTCGGCTGGCGAGACCGTCGCTCGACCGGTAGCTATTCGCACCGAGACGGGAGTCGAGGGGTTTGGGGCGGTCGTGGTGTTGGCGGAGGCGTGCCGCGAGACGTACACGGTCATGGCTGTGGGGCTCGTAAAGTCGGTTCGGCTACGCTGCCTGCGAGTACTCGTTGATCAATCCGCCGAGGATCGGTCGTCGGTGAACCCGGGCACCGTTCAGGTCTACGACGTGTGGCGAAGGATTCGGTGGCCGCTGATCCAGTGAACGATGCGGCCGGTGATCGTTGTAGTGGCGGGTGTACTCGGTGAGTACTGCCGTCAGGTGCCGTTCGTCGACGATGAGCATCTGGTCGGTGCACTCTCGGCGTACGGTGCCCACCCACCGTACGGCGAAGGCGTTTGCGCGGGGTGCCTGCGGCGGGGTCTTGATCACCTCGATACCGTCCGCGGTGAACACCGCGTCGAAGACCGCCGTGAACTTCGTATCTCGATCGCGGAGCAGGAACCGCAGCCCAGCCGCGCATTGATCGAGGTCCATCAGTAGATTCCGTGCCTGCTGGGCCACCAGGCACCAGTTGGATGGGCGGTCACCCCGGCGATGTGGACTTGGCGGGTGGCGATCTCGACGAAGAACAGCACGTAAATCCGCTTGAGCGTCACGGTGTCGACGGTGAAGATTTCACATGCCAGGATCGTGTGGGCCTGGGCGGTCAGGAACTGTTTCCAGGTGGGTCCGGATCGCCGGGGTGCCGGGTTGACCCCGGCGTTGTGCAGGATCTTCCACACCGTGCTGGCCGCGACCCGGCAGCCCAGGCCGATCAGTTCACCTTGGATCCGGCGGTGCCCCCAGGTCGGGTTCTCCGCCGCGAGCCGCAGCACCAGGTCACGGACCTGCTTGTCGACCGGTGGCCGGCCTGGCCGGGCATGCGGGTACGTCCACCGCCGGGTGACGAGTTCACGGTGCCACCGCAGCAGCGTGGCCGGGGTGACGAAGAAGGCTGACCAGCGCGCGCGGGGCCGCAGCCGCGACAGCGCCGCCAGCACCACCCGGTCGGCCGGTTGCAGATCGGGGCGGGTCACCTGTCGGCGCAGCACCGCAACCTGATGGCGGAGCACCAGGATCTCCACATCCTTGGCCCCACCGTCGCGGGCGATCTGGGACAACATCTGCAGAACTTGGCGAAGCAGCAGGTACAGCAACGACGCGCTCATGCCGACGAGCATGCCGGCTGCGCCGGGCTCGAGCTCGCACAGAACCGCAGAAGTCCGAACCGAATATTCGAGCCGCACAGGGTCGCGCACCCCACCGTCGAGGAGGGCAGGAGGGCCCCGGCCCTACGGTTCGGCGACCCTCGGGTCATGGCCCTGGCCGGCGCCCTAACCACCTGCGTGCACGCCGTCACCGGTCTGACCAACCGGAGCCTTCGCGCCCTCATGACCGGACTGCTCACCACGCCCTACTCGATCGGCCAGGCCAGCTACGACCTGCGCCGGCTGCGCCTCAAAGGCCTCATCGCCCGCCAGCCGCACTCCAACACCTACACCCTGACCCCCGACGGACTCCGCTTCGCCATCTTCTACACCAAGGTCCACAACCGGATCCTCGCCCCGCTGCTGGCCGCCGACCAACCACCGGCACCACCACCGCTGCGCCAAGCGCTACGCACCATCGACCAGCACCTCAACGAACAGCTCACCCGAGCACGTCTACCCGCCGCCGCGTGAAACTTGGCTCAACCGTCAAAACCCCAGAAACCAAGCGAACGCTAGGACGGCCGCGTGATCTGCATGTCCGTCACCGTGCCCAGCGGAGCGCGAGCACGTCGCGTTCGCGGGCCAGTTCCATCAGGCCTTCCGTCGCTTCCTTCGAGAGCGGTAGGAGCGGGCTGCGGGTGAAGGCGCTGGCGATGACCCCGCCCTCCTGGAGCAGCACCTTGGTGGCGATCAACCCGCACAGGCGGTTCTCGTAGTGCACGAGCGGCAGCACGCCGTGCCACAGCCGTACGGCGGAGCCGCGATCGCCTGAGGAATACGCGTCCACGATCGCGGCCATGACCTCCGGCACGGTGCAGCTGGTCATCGCACCGACGGCGCCAGCATCCAGGTCGGGGATCAGAGTGACCCCTTCTTCGCCGTCGAAGACGCCCGGCAGGTCCTCGGGCACGAGGGACCGCAGGGTGCGGATCGTCTCGGCCGCCCGGGCCGTCTCGATTTTGGCGTAGCGCAGGCTCGGCACCTCGCGGGCCAGATCGGCGATCTGCGTGGCCGACAGCGGGGTGGTGCTCAGCGGCGCGTCCTGGAGCATGAGCGGGAGGTCGGTCGCCGCAGCCACCTCGAGCATCCACTCACGGACGACGGCCGGGGAGTAACTCATCGTGGCGCCGAAGAACGGTGGCATAACCATGAGCATCGCGGCTCCCGCGGCGGCAGCCTCCCGTGCTCGCTGAGCCGTGATGCGAGCACTGAAATGGCTGATTGTCACGATGGCGGGCAGACGGCCGTCGAGGTGCTCGAGGGTGTCGTCCTGGACACGGCGCCGCTCCTCGTCGTTCAAGGAGAACTGTTCTGAGTAGTTGGCCAGCACGCAGATCCCTGCAACGCCACTATCGACCAGGAAGTCGGTCACACGGCGCTGCCCGTCCAGATCCAGCTCGCCGGTGTCATCGAAGACGGTGGGCGCAACCGGCCACACGCCGGTCATGAGTTCAATCACGGGTTCTCCTCTTGTGCTCGGCCGAAGCCGTGGGTGGTGGGCTCAGGCCGAGGCGACGACGTGCTCGCCCAGCTCCCGCGACATCGCTCGGGAGATGGTGAGGAGCGCCGGGCCGAGGTTGCGAGCACCCGCCATCGACTCCAGGCTCGAGACGGAGATGGCTCCGAGCAGGTGCCCGCTGCTGTCGAAGATCGGCGTCGCGATGCAGAACAGGCCCGGAACAAGCTCCTCCCGGTCGAACGCCAGGTGGGTGCTCCTGACACCGGCCAGTTCCTTCCGGAACAGCGCCACCGAGGTGATGCTGTGACTCGTCCGAGCGATCAGGCCCCGCTGTATCACCCGGTCGCTCAGCGCGGGCGGTGAGAACGCGAGGATCGCCTTCCCTAGCGCGGTGCAGTGGATCGGGTATCGCTCACCGGGGCGGGAGACCGTGGGGGCGTCCGGGGCCTCGATCTTCTCGACGTACACGATCTCTAGGCCGTGCGCGACCGCGAGATTCACCGTCTTATGGGTGATGTTGTAGAGGTCGTCGAGGAACGGGCGGGCCACGTCGGCTAGCTCGTTCTGCAGCGGCACCGACTTGCCGAGCTCGAAGATGCGCATCCCGAGGCGGAGCAGGCCGTCCTCGGTGCGCTCTAGACCACCCCAGGCCACTAGCTCGCCGATCAGCCGGTGTGCGGTGGACTTTGGGATGCCGGCGCGGCGAGCGATCTGGGTCAGCGATAGCTCGCGCTCCCCACGCCGGAAGGTGTCGAGCAGAGAGAGACCTCGGCGCAGCGAGGTCTCCCCACGGACGCCAATACCGGCGACATCGTTCCGCATCTCGGAACCTCCTCTCGCGTGATCTGCGGAGCTCGAGGCCGAGTCTGCTCCGAGCGGACGCCGGTGACATCAAACGTTCCAACATGCAGAACTCTTGTGGTCCGGCGTGACTGGCGTCACGAAGGGTGGCTCGTGGGTCGCAACGGCATGTGCCGGCCGATCTCCACCAAGCGAGCGAGACAAGGGAGACGCATCCCGATGGACGAGGTTCTTTACGAGGTTCGGGACCACGTCGCCTACGTGACGATCAACCGTCCCGAGCGGCGCAACGCCCTGGATACCAAGACGACCAGGACGCTCATCGAGCGGTTCACCGAGGCCGGCGAGGACTCGGACGTGTGGGCTATCTCGCTCACCGGCGCCGGCGACAAGGCGTTCTGCGCCGGCGGCGACCTCAAGGAGTTCGACGAGATCGCCCGCAGCGGCGGGCGCTTCCCCATGCCGATGACGGGCGTGGAGCGGAACCTCTACGAGGTGGTCCTCGAGACCTACAAGCCGGTCATCGCCGTCATCAACGGCGCCGTCCTCGCCGGTGGCTGCGAACTCGCCCTGGCCTGCGACCTCAGGATCGCCGCCGACCACGCCGTGATCGGCATGCCGGAGGCGAAGCGCGGCATGGGCGCGAACTACGCGACCGTGCTGCTGCCGCGCCTCGTCCCCCGCGCGGTCGCCCTCGAGATGCTCTACACCGGCGACCCCCTCTCCCCGGAGCAGGCCCTGCACTGGGGTCTGTTCAACCGCGTGGTTCCGCGGGAGGAGCTTCCCGACGCGGCGGAGGGCCTGGTGCGCCGGATCGTTGGCAACGCACCCCTCACCCTCCGCCGCTACAAGGAGATGACGACGAAGGGCTGGGAGCTTCCGGTCCACAACGCCCTTCGGCTGAACGTCGGCCCCAACCCCTACCTCAGTGAGGACCGCGAAGAGGGCATCCGCGCCTTCGTGGAGAAGCGGCCGCCGCGGTGGACCGGCCGATGATCTCGGGCCCCATCCGACCCACCCCCATGACCTCCCGGGAGGAACAGTGACACCCACCACCTTCAAGCGGGCCGCTGTCGCGGCCTCGGCCCTGGCGCTCGCATCGACCATGGCTGCCTGCGGCGCCGATGCGGCCAGCTCCTCTTCCGAGTCGGGCGACGGCGGCAAGTGCGTGCTCACGCTCGGCACCCTCGGCCCGCTGACCGGCCCGGCGGCCGACTTCGGCCTGTCGATGGAGGCCACCACCAAGTTCGTCGCATGGGAGGCCAACCAGGCCGGGGGACTCAAAGTCGGCGACCAGACCTGTGAGGTCGACGTCGCCAGCCACGACACCGGCTACACCAGCGCCGGCGCGGCCAACGCCGCCACCGAGTTCGCCTCCAAGGGCATCAAGTTCGTCGTCGGGCCGCTGGGTGCCACCGAGGTCACCGGCATGAAGCCGGTCGCCGCTCGCTACCACATGCTGCTGGCCGCCAACGGCTTCGGCCGGAACGCGCTGGAAAAGAAGTATCCGCTGGTCTTCCACCTCGGCCCGGGGCCGTTCCAGTGGGCTGGTCCGATCATCGACGAGGCCGCGAAGAGCTTCAAGTTCCAGACCGTGAAGGTCATCGCGCCCAACGACCAGAGCGGTGACGACATCGCGATCGTCAACGAGGAGGCCTTTAAGAAGCGCGGCAAGGACGTCACGCGCGACTCCTACCAGCGCGGCACCCAGGACTTCGCCCCGATCGTGTCCCGGCTCCTGCGCGGCAACCCCGACCTGATCGACTTCGCGTCCAGCCCCGCGGGCGACGTCGGCACCATGATCAAGCAACTGCGCGACGCCGGCTACGACGGCGTCTTCTCCCGCCTCGGCGGCGACAGCACCGCGGAGATCACCCGGGTCGCCGGGCGGGAGAAGATGCGCGACTTCTTCTTCTACGCGCCTGTCGACTTCGCCGACCCCCGCGTCCAGGAGATCCTCCCGAAGTTCAAGCAGGCGACCGGCATGGACGCCACCGGCATCGCGCTCGGCTGGATCCCGGGTGCTCGCGCCCTGCTGGAGTCCATCAGCAAGGCCGGGACGATCGACGACGCCGAGGCGGTCGCCAAGATCCTGCGCGAGAACGACCTCAACGACGACCTCCTGGGCCAGGCCGTGTGGACCGGTGAGGAGGAATTCGGTGTCAACCAGGAGATGACCTGGCCCTTCTACATGGGCCTCATCAAGGACGCCCAGGACCCCACCTACACCAAACTGACCCCGGAGCAGTGACCCACGGGGGGCGGGTGTCGGCCACCGGCCGCCGCCCGCCCCACCGGGTCGGAAAGCGACCTTCCCGATGAATGAGATTCTTCAGGCCCTGATCGGGGGTCTGGCCAGTGGCGCTCAGTACGCGCTGATGGCGCTCGGGTTCTCCCTCGCCTTCGGCATCCTGCGAGTGATCAACTTCGCCCACGGTGCCTTCTACGTCGTCGGCGGCTACGCGGCCTACTGGCTGACCCACGAGCTCGGCCTGCCGTACCCCGTGGGCGTGGTGGCTGCGGTGCTGGTAACCGCCGCCATCGGCTACGCGTTCGAGCTGTTCATCATCGAGCGTCGGATCGACGACCACCTCGCCACCATCGTCCTCACGCTCGGCGCCTCGCTGATCGGCGGCGCGTCGATGTTGGCTCTCTTCGGGGCGCAGGCGATGCAGTTCGGGGGAGCCCTCTCCGGCACCTTCAACGTCGGCGACGTCTACCTCCCGAAGGCGAGGGTCTTGACCATCCTGGTGGCCGCCGCCGCCATCTTCGCGGTCTACCAACTGCTGTACCGCACCCGGCTCGGCAACGCATTGCGGGCGCTGACCGACGACCGCGAGATGGCGATCTCCATGGGGATGCGGCCCAAGGTGCTCTTCCCCCTGGCCTTCGCCATCGCCACCGGGCTGGCCGGCCTCACCGGCGCCCTGGTGACGCCGCAATTCTCCCTCGCCCCGTTCGTCGGCGAGCACGTGCTGATGATCTCCTTCCTCACGGTCATCCTCGGTGGCTTGGGCAGCCTGCCGGGCGCGGTGATCGCCGCGATCCTGGTCGGCCTGGTGGAGTCGTTCGTCGGCGTGTACGTCGGCGGCTCGTGGGCGCCTCTCATCCTCTTCAGCGGGATCCTCGTGCTGCTCGTCGCGCGGCCGTCGGGTCTCCTCGGACACAGGACCGTCAATGCCTGAGACCACCATCCAGACCCCCGTCCGCCACCGTCTCGCCGCCGGCTGGCACCGCAACTCGCGGACTGTCCTGCTGGTGCCGCTCGTCACCCTCGCGCTGGTCGCCGCCACCTGGGTTACGCCGAAGATCACCGCCGACCCGTTCCTGCTCTCGTTCGTGCCCACGGTGCTCGTCATGCTGCTGGCGGCCCTGCACGTCTGGCTGCTGCTGCGGGTCGACCTGCTGTCGTTCTCGTCCCCAGCCTTCATGGCTGTCGGCGGCTACGTGCTCGCCCTCGTCGCCATGAACCTGACGACGAACGCGATCGCGCTGATCGCGCTGTGCTTCCTGATCCCCGCGGCGATCGCCCTGCCACTCGGCCTGGTGCTCCTGCGCCTACGCGGGACGTACTTCGCGCTGGTGACGTTCGTGCTCGCGCAGGTCGTCACGCTCATCATCATCATCGCCGAGCGGCCGCTGGGCGGCAGCTCGGGTATCTCGGGGGTCCCGCCCGCGTCCCTGGGCGCGACCAGCTTCGGCGCCGGCGGGGACCTGGTGAGGTTCTCCGTACTCGTCGCGATCGTCGGCATCGTCATCGCAGGGGCGGTCTCGGTCTACTGGCGGCGGCACTTCGCTGCCATCGAGGAGAACGAGCCGCTGGCGGCGAGCCTCGGCCTGCGGCCCTGGCTCTTCAAGACCATCGCGTTCGTAAGCGCGGCCGGCGTCAGCGGCCTGGCGGGCCTGGTGCTGATCAACCAGCTCGGCAACACGCACCCGGACTCCTTCCTGCCGCTGAGCGCCGTCAACCACGTGGCGGCCGCGGTCATCGGCGGGCCCTCGATCATCGGACCGGCCGTGGGGGCCCTGCTGCTGGCCTGGCTCACTCACACCTTCGCCTCGCAGGCGCAGTACTCCCAACTCTTCCTGGGCGCGGCGCTGATCCTCGTGACCCTGTTCGCCAAGCGCGGCGTCACGGGGCTCGTGCAGGACGGCTACACCTGGGGGCGGCGCCGCGTCGGGAAGCCGGCGGCCGCAGCCGCCGAGGAGGAGACCGCGGACGACGCCCTGCCAGCGCCCCGCAAGGCGTCCGAGGCCGCACCCTCCGGACGGGTCGAGACCCCCACCGGCGATCCGCTGCTGGTCGTGTCGGGCCTGTCGAAGCGGTTCGGCGGCGTGGCGGCCGTCGATGGCATCTCCTTCGAATTGCGCGCCGGGGAGGTGCTCGGCGTCATCGGCCCCAACGGCGCCGGGAAGACGACGCTGATCAACATGGTTAGCGGGGCGATGCAGCCCAGCAGCGGGACGGTGACGCTCCGCGGCAGCAACCTGACCGGCCGCTCTCCCCAGGAGGTGAGCCGCCGAGGCGTCGCACGCAGTTACCAGCAGACGTCGGTGTTCGCCAGCGCCACGGTGCGGGAGAACCTGGCCCGCGGCAAGGCCTTCAGCAAGCGGTGGGTCAGCGACGAGGAGCTCGGCGGGCTGCTCGCCCTCACCGGACTCGACCGGCGCCTGAACGACCGCGCTGGCGACCTGCCCTACGGCCTGCAGAAGCTCCTCGGCCTGGTCCTCCCGCTGGCCACCTCGCCCGATGTCGTGCTGCTCGACGAGCCGGCCGCCGGCCTGGAGTCCCGCGAGCGGGTCCGGGTCGACGAGCTGGTCGACTGGGCGGTCTCCCGCGGGTGCGCGGTCCTGCTCGTCGAGCACGACATGGATCTGGTCCGCCGGATCTGCCCGCGGCTGCTCGTCATGGACACGGGCCGAGAGCTCGCCGTCGGCGCCCCCGCCGACGTGCTGGCCATGCCCGAGGTCGTCACCGCCTACCTCGGCGTGCCGGACGACGAGGCCACCGAGGCCATCGAGGCGCTCGAGACCAGCCCTTCCGGTCCGCTCACCCGTCAAGGACGTCTCTCATGACCCAGGAACACCTGCTCGAGGCACGCGGCCTCACCGTCCGCTACGGCGGGATCGAGGCCGTCAACGCCCTCGACATCTACGTCGACCCGGGGGAGACCGTCGTTGTCGTGGGCGCCAACGGTGCCGGCAAGTCCACCATCATGAACGCGATCATGGGGCTCGTTCGCGTCCACGCCGGCACCCTCACGTTCTCGGGCAAGGACATCACCCGGGCGAGCGCGGCCAGCCGCGCGCAACAGGGCGTTCGGATCTCGCCGGAGGGCCGCCGGGTCTTCGCCAACCTGACCGTGGAGGAGAACCTCCTCGCCGGCGGCTACACCATGAAGTCGGACGAGCGGGCGGAGTCCGTCGCTTGGCTCTTCGACAACTTCCCGTTCCTCGCGAGCCGCCGGCGGGCGAAGGCCGGCACGCTCAGCGGCGGCCAGCAGCAGTTGGTGGCGATCGGCCGCGCGCTGACATCCCGCCCCAAGCTGTTGCTCCTCGACGAGCCGTTCCTGGGGCTCTCGCCCGTCGCGATCGCCACGACCAGCGAGGCGATCACGCTCGTGCAGGAGCAGGGCACCGCCGTGCTGATCTCCGAGCAGATGGCCCGCCCCGCCCTCAAGCTCGCCCAGCGCGGCTACGTACTCCGCTCCGGCCGGCTGCGCCGCAGCGGCGAGGTGGCCACCATCCGCGACTTCGCTCTCTCGGAGGACTACCTGTGACCGACGACGCTCTCACCCGGGCCGCCGCATTCGTCGCGGACGGCGACCTCACCGACCAGGCTGCCCGCCAGCACGCCCGGCTGCTGCTGGTCGACGCGATCTCGCTCGCCCTGGCCGCCGACACCGTCCCGGGCGCGACCGGCCTCTTCGAGCTCGGCGCGGGCTCCGGCGAGCACCGGGCGTGGTACGGCGGACGCCGGCTCGGTGCCGCAGACGCGGTCCAGGCCAACGCGGCCGCGGTCTGCGCCCGGTTCCAGGACGACACCGACATGAGCTCCTGGGCCCACCCCGGCAGCTTCGTCGTGCCGGCAGCCGTGGCGGCCGCCATCGAGGCCGGCCGCTCCTTCGGCGACCTTGTGGACGGCCTGATCGCCGGCTATGCCACCACCGTCTGGCTCGGCGCCGACGGCGTCGTTCCGCTCGGGATGATGTCGGCCGGCCACCGGCCCAGCCCCACCTTCGGTCCCATCGGCGCCGCGGCGGCCGCCGCCCGCGCCCTCGGGCTCGACGCCGCCCGGACGACGCATGCCCTCAGCGGCGCCATCCTGGTCGGCCGCGGCTCCCTGCACAGCGTCGGAGCCGGTGGCGAGGACTGGCGGCTGCACAACCCCAGCGCCGCCCGGGACGGGTTTGCCTACGCCCTCGCCGCCGCGGCGGGCATGACCGCCGGGCCGGGTGCGCTGGACGCGCGGTTCGGCTTCCTGCGGATGTTCGGACAGGTCTCCGAGGTTCCTGAGGCGCTGTGGACGCCGCCGGGGGCCTCGCTCGTGCTCAACGTCTGGATGAAGGCGCTGCCGACGCTCGGGGACAACATGGCGGTCGCTCTCGCCGCCCGGCAGCTTCACGAGCGCAAGGTGGTGCCCGACGGCGCCGTCCGGGTGCGGATGAACGAGGACTTCGCGAACTTCCCGGGCACGCAGACGCGGCCGCCATACGCCACACTCACCTCGGCGCTGTCGAGCGTCCGGTTCGTCACCGCGCAGCTGTTGCTGCACGGGACCCTCACGTTCGACGACTACGCCCGCCGTGACGACCCCGAGATCGCCGCGCTCGCCGATCGCATCGAGGTCACGCCGGACCCCGAGCTGGACTACCTCGACGGCGTCGTGACCGTGGAGGCGGCGGACGGCACGCACAGCGTCCGCGCCTCCGAGCTCCCGCGCAGCCTGTACTTCCGTGACGAGGCGGAGCAGGTGAGGGTCGCGACCGAGCTGCACGGCGAGCGCGGCCGGGCGCTCGTCGAGCGGCTGGCCGGCGCCGACGACGACGAGCCCGCAAGGGCGGCGATCGACGCCGCACTCGACCTGTTCGAGGACTGACGCACCGCGTCCGACGACATTCCGCGACCACTTGAAGCCGCGCGACCACGTGCAAGGACGGAGAAGACATGGACTTCCTGCTGAACCGAGACCAGCGAGCGATCCAGGAGGCGGTGGCCGAACTCTGCTCGCACTTCCCAGAGGACTACTGGAAGGAGCGGGACGCCAACCTCGAGTACCCGGAGAAGTTTGTCGACGCGCTCGCGGAGGCCGGCTGGCTCGCCATCCTCATCCCCGAGGAGTATGGCGGGGGCGGCGGCACCGTGATGGACGCGGCCATTGTCCTGGAGACGATCAACCGTTCGGGCGGCAGCGGCGTCCCGGCCCACGCGCAGATGTACACGATGGGCACGGTGCTCCGGCACGGGAGCGAGGAGCAGAAGAAGCGCCTGCTCCCGAAGATCGCGACTAACGAGATTCGCCTGCAGGCCTTCGGCGTGACGGAACCGGACGCCGGCTCCGAGACTACCCGGATCCGCACGTTCGCCAGGCGCGACGGCGACGAGTACATCGTCAACGGAGCGAAGATCTGGACCTCGCGGTTCCAGCACTCCGACTACCTGCTGCTGCTGTGCCGCACGACGCCCTACGACGAGGTCGAGAAGAAGACCGACGGCCTATCGATCCTCCTGGTCGACATCAAGGCGGCCGGCGACAGCATCTCCGTGCGGCCGATCCGGACGATGACGTCGCACGAGACGAACGAGCTGGTCTTCAACGACATGCGCGTGCCGGTCGTGAACCGGATTGGCGAAGAGGGCAAGGGCTTTCGCTACATCCTCTCCGGGCTCAACGTCGAGCGGATCCTGGTCGCCTCCGAGAGCCTCGGGGACGGCTTCTGGTTCATCGACAAGGCCAGCCAGTACGCCAAGGAGCGGGTCGTCTTCGGCAAGCCGATCGGCGCCAACCAGGGCGTTGCGTTCCCGCTCGCCCGCGCCTACGCCGACCTCGAGGCCGCGAGCCTGATGCGCTACAAGGCGGCCTCCCTCTTCGACGCTGGCGGCAACCCAGGCTTCGGGGCCAACGCCGCCAAGCTCCTCGCCTCGACCGCGACGTGGGCTGCGGCCAACGCCGCCATGGACACCTTCGGCGGCTACGGCCTCGCAGTGGAGTTCGGCATCGAGCGCAAGTTCCGGGAGGCGCGCCTGCCGATGGTCGCGCCGATCAACAACAACCTCGTCCTGGCCTACATCGGACAGCACGTCCTCGGCCTCCCCAAGTCCTACTGAGCCCTACAGGCTCCTACAGAGCCCCGCGAACCGCAGAGAGAGAACCATGGACCTCAAGCTCCAGAACAAGGTCGTCGTCGTCACCGGTGGCAGTGCAGGTATCGGATTCGAGAGCTGCCTGCTCTTCGCCCAGGAGGGTGCCCGGGTGCTGATCGCCGCCCGGCGGCCCGACAAACTCGCCCAGGCAGCGGAGAAGCTCCGCAGCGAGGTCCCTGACGCCCAGGTCGACACGATCTCCGTCGACGTGACGAAGGTGGCCGACCTGGACCGCCTCGTCGACTACGTGGCAAAAACCTACGGCCGGATCGACGTGCTCGTGAACAACGCCGGAACCGGCACCTACAAGCCGTTCCTCGAGGTCACCGACGAGGAACTCGTGTACGGCATGGAAATCAACTTCTTCGCCCAGTTCCGGCTCATCCAGCGATTCACGCCCATGATGATCGAGCAGGGCGGCGCCTCCATCGTCAATGTCACGGGCAAGACCTCGGTCCAGGTCATGCCGCCGCCGTACCGCTCCTCCTGCACCGGTCCCGCGAAGGCCGCCGAGAACCGGCTGACGCGGGTGCTCGCCACGGAACTCGGCGAGCACAACATCCGGGTCAACGCCGTCGTGCCCGGGCTGGTCAACACCGAAGAGCGCTGGGCGAAGTGGGAGCGCGAGATGGCCAAGCGTGAGCTGGACGAGGACGAGGCCGCCGCGACCCGCACCGAGTGGGGCAAGGGCATCGTGCGGCCGGGCCACGAGTGGGGCCGCCCCGAGGAGCTGGCGGACCTGATCGTCTTCGCCGCCTCCGACCGCGCGAGCTTCATCACCGGCGCGATCCTGATCGCGGACGGTGGGGAGGACCGGTCTTGATGGGCTGGACGATCCAGGCTCTGCACGTGGGGACCCTCGTCGACTTCCCGCGGGCGGCGCTCACCTACCACCGGGGCTTCGGCGAGGTGCACGACGTCGCGATGATCATGTTCCTGATCACCGGCGGCCCGCACCCCGTCATCGTCGACACGGGCACCGGCGACGAGGAGACCACCCGCCGGCTGCATGGCTACACCCTGGAGCGCACGCCCGCCCAGCACCCGCTGGCCGCGCTGGAGGCCGCCGGCGTCGACCCGGCCGACGTCGGTACGGTCATCAACACCCATCTGCACTGGGACCACTCCTCGAACAACCACGTGTTCCCAAACGCTCGCATCGTGGTGCAGAAGGCGGAGCTGGCCTACGCCGTGGACCCGCTGGAGCCCAACCTCGCCGCCTTCGAGCGGCAGCCAGGGGTCACGCCGGCGTGGGTAGAGGCGCTGGGCCGCACCACCACGGTCGAGGGCGACGTGGAGATCCTCCCGGGTATCTCCGTGGTGCACCTGCCTGGCCACACCCCCGGGTCGCAGGGCGTGCTCGTCGACGGGGCCTCCGGTCAGCGGCACCTCCTCGCCGGTGACTGCGTGGACCTGCACGCCAACTGGCAGGGCGACGCGAAGCTGTCGCGCATCCCGTCCGGCTCGTTCACCGACCTCGCGGCGTACATGGAGAGCTTCCGGAAGATCGAGCGGCTGGGCGTCAACGTCATCCCCAGCCACGACGTCGAGGTGGTCAAGCAGGGGACGTTCGCATGATGGGCTCACTCGACGGCGTCCGGGTCATCGACGTGACGATGAGCGTCGCGGGCCCCTTCGCGACCCAGATCCTGGGAGACCTCGGCGCCGACGTGATCAAGGTCGAGCGCCCGGACGTCGGCGACGACACCCGCAAGTGGGGGCCACCCTTCTGGGAGGGGGAGAGCTGCTCCTTCATCAGCCTCAACCGCAGCAAGCGCAGCGTCGTGCTCGACCTCAAGACGGAGGAGGGCCGTGAAGACTTCCGTCTGCTCGTCGACTCGGCCGACGTCCTGGTGCAGAACCTGCGCCCGGGCTCGCTCACGAAGCTCGGCCTCGGGCACGAGGAGATGCGGGCGCGCAACCCGCGGTTGATCTACTGCGACATGACGGGGTACGGCGGCCGCGGGCCGCTCGGCGACGCCCCGGCGTACGACCCGCTGATGCAGGCCTTCTCCGGCCTGATGAGCATGACGGGCGAGGACGGCGGCGCACCGGCCCGCATCCCAGTCTCGGTCCTCGACCAGGGCGCTGGCATGTGGACTGCGCTCGCCGTGATGGACGCGCTCCGCAACCGTGATCGCACCGGCGAGGGAACGCACGTTGAGACGTCGCTGATGGAGACGGCGATGATGTGGATGCCCTCGCAGCTCACGGGCTACTTCGCGGCGGGCGTGATCCCGCAGCGGCTCGGGTCGGGGACCGTGGGCATCTACCCCTACGCGGCGTTCCCGACCGCCGACAACTGGATCATCATCGCGGCCGGCAACCAGAGCCTGTGGGAGCGGCTGTGCCGCGCCATCGAGCGCGAGGAGCTGATGGAGGACGAGCGGTTCCTCCTCAACCCCGATCGCGTGGCCCATCGCGAGGAGCTCTTCGAGGAGCTCGCCCGCACGCTGCGCGAGCGGCCGTCTGCCGAGTGGCTGGAGAAGCTCGCGTCGGTCGGCGTGCCCAGCACGCCGATCCAGACGCTGGACCAGGTGGTGCGCGACGAGCAGGTGCAGGCGATGGGGATCCTCCCCGAGATCCCGCACCCCCGGATTGAGGGGTTCCGGACGATCGCCCTGCCCCTGCGTGAGAACGGCGAGTACCCCGACATCAGACGCGTTGCCCCGCTCCTAGGCGAGCACACCGACGAGGTGATCGGCCCGCTGCGCGCACAGACCAGAGGAGAGGCATGAACGAGCACGACGACCGCGAGCCCCGCACCCCGGGCGTCGCGAACCCCACCATGCCGGGCGCTGCGATCGGCCCGGCCGGCTTCCCCGCCGTCGTCATCGTCGACGAGGGGATGCGCGAGGGCCTGCAGATCGAGGACGCCGGCATCCCCGTCGAGGACAAGGTGCGCCTGCTCAACTCCATGAGCGCCACCGGGCTGAAGCGGATCGTGGTCGGCAGCTTCGTCAGCCCCAAGTGGACGCCGCAGATGGCGGAGGTCGACGAGCTCGTCGACTCCTTCGACCCCCGGCCCGGGGTCATCTACACGGCGCTCGCGCTAAACGCGCGGGGAGTAGAGCGGCGCGCCGAGCGGATCCCGCCGCTCTCGCTCGACAACGCCCTCCCGGCGACCCTGGTGCACCTGTGCGACGTCTTCGTGCGCCGCAACACAAACCGCTCGCAGGCCGACGAGATTGCCTCGTGGCCGGCGATCGTGCAGAAGGCCAAGCAAGAGGGTGTCACCGAGGCTCAGATCGGGGTCAACGCCGCTTGGGGGTCGAACTGGATCGGAGACATTCCGCACTCTGAGCGGATGAGCCGGCTGCAGCAGCAGATGGACCTGTGGACCGAGGCGGGTATCGAGGTCACCAAGGTGTTCATGGGCGACCCAATGGGCTGGCACATCCCGCCCCAGGTCGAGGAGGACCTGACGGAGATCATGCGCCGCTGGCCGCAGATCCGCACCGTCCACCTGCACCTGCACAACACCCGCGGCATGGCGCCCATCTCCGCCTACTCCGCCCTCCGGACGCTGGATGACCGGTACACGCTCATCCTGGACTCCTCGATCGGGGGTATGGGTGGCTGCCCGTACTGCGGCAACGGCCGGGCGGCCGGGCTCTTCCCCACCGAGGACCTCGTCTACCTGCTCGAGGAGATGGGCTTCGCCACCGGCGTCGACTTGGACGCGCTGATCGAGACGGTGGTGCTGGCCGAGGAGATCGTCGGCCACCGCCTATTCGGGCACGTCTCCAAGGCGGGCCCGCGTCCCCGCGGCGATCGGCTCTACCCGATGGACTTGCTGTTCATCGAGACTCTGGAGGAGGCGCAGCACTTCCGGCTCGGCCGATCGGTGTACGGGGGCTGCCCGTCGCCGTGGAAGGAGCCCATCAAGAGCCCGGCGAGGCCGGAATGACGGAGCTCTCGACCTCCCGGGCCGCCGTCCGGCGACTCGACACGACGGAGGCGGTCGACCGCCTCCTCCACCCGCGAACGGTGGCGCTGGTCGGCGCCAGCGACGACCTCGAGAAGTTCTCCGGGCAGCCGCTGCGCAACCTGCGCGCCGCGGGCTATTCCGGGGCCGTCCACCCGGTCAACCGGCGCGGTGGCACTGTCGGCGGGATGCCGGCGGTGACCTCCGTCGCCGAGCTGCCCGACGGGATCGACACCGCAATGGTGATGGTTCCCGCCGCCCACTGCGCTGCCATCGTCCGCGAGCTGGGCGAGGCCGGCGTACCGACGGCGATCGTCGCGGTGAGCGGCTTCGCCGAGGTCGGTACCGAGGAGGGCCGACGCCTGCAGAAGGAGCTCGCCGAGGCGGGCCGGGAGGCCGGCGTCCGACTGGTCGGGCCGAACTGCAACGGCATCTACGAGACCCGCGAGCCGCTTCCGCTGGGGTACAACTACACGCATTCGCAGCGGCTGAGGCCCGGCTCGGTGGCGCTGGTCGCGCACAGCGGCGCAATGCTCGGCGGGTTCGTCCCCGCCCTGGAGGCCCACGGCGCTGGCATCAGCGCGTTTGTCTCGTGCGGCAACGAGGTCGACCTTGAACTGACCGACTACGTCGAGTACTTTGTCGACGATCCGCACACTCACGTGATCGCGCTCATCGTCGACGGCGTCCACGACGGCCACAGGCTGCGCCGCGCGATCGCCGCCGCTCGTATGGCGGGGAAGCCGGTCGTGGCGCTCAAGCTCGGCAACTCCTGGAGCGGGTCACAGGCAGCACAGGCGCACTCGTCGCGGATGGCCGGCAGCAAGGCGGTCTACGACGCGGTGTTCGCGGCGGACGGTGTCATCGCCGTCCCCACGCTGGAGACCCTTGCCGTCGTCAGTGCGCTCCTCGCCCACGGCCGCTCCCTGCAGAAGTCGGCGCTGATCGCGACGAGCACCTCCGGGGCAGGTGGCGTCCTGCTCGCAGACGTCATGGGGGCGCACGGCCTGACTCTGACGCAGCTGGCTCCCGACACGGTCGCCCGCATGAGCGACACGGCCGGCTTCGCGCAGGCGATGAATCCCTTCGACGTCGGCGCGGCGGGGGCGAGCACCATCTCGGCGAACCTCCACGCCCTCGCCGCAGACCCGGGCGCCGGCGGCCTGGTCTTCTACCTCACGCCCACGCCGACCTCGAGCTGGCGCCAGGCACTGGCGCGGGCCGTCGCGGACGTCGCCGTCCAGCACCCGGCCCTCCCCGTGCTTATGGTCAGCCCGGCGCCCCTTGAGTCCGATGTGGCGTCGGTCTACCGCGACGCTGGCGTGCCCGTCGTCACCTCCACACTCGACGCGATCGTCGCGCTCGAGGCGGTTGCCCGCGTCCATGTTGGCGCCGGCGGTGCGGAGGAGGCCCAGGAGCCCGCAGGACCGGCGGCCGGCCGGTCGGCGGGGGTCGCCCTGTCGGAGGCGGCCAGCCGCGCCTACCTGCGCGACCGGGGCGTCCCGGTGCCGGCGGAGGTCGTCGTCACGGGCGCCGAGGCAGCCGTCGCCGCGGCAGTGGCGGTCGGCGGACCGGCGGTGCTCAAGGCCTCGGGCGCCGGCCTGACCCACAAGAGCGAGCACGGTCTGGTCCGGCTCGGGCTCCTCGATCCCGACGACGTGCGCGCCGCCTTCGCGGACCTCGACCGCTGGGGCCGCGACCTGGACCCGGACGGCTACGAGGGCGTGCTTGTCGCGCCCATGGTCGCCGGGGGGGTGGAGGTCGTCGTCGGTGTGACGTCGGACCCGGACTTTGGGCCGATCGTTCTGGTCGGCTCCGGCGGCGTCACCGCCGAGCTGCGTGCGGACGTGGCGCTGTCCCCGGTGCCGCTGAGCCGGGAGGAGGCGGTCGCGCTCATCGAGCGCACCGAGGTCTGCCGCCTGCTCCACGGCTACCGCGGGTCCGAACGCCTCGACGTGGACGCCCTGGCAGACCTCGTCGTCGCCGTCGCCCGTCTCTCGGCCGAGAGCGCGGACGGTCCTGACGGCATCGTCGCCGTCGACCTCAACCCGGTCCGGGTGCTGCCGCGCGGATCCGGGGTCGCGGTCCTGGACGCGCTGGTCGTCACCCGCGAGCCCAACCACGGAACGGAGAGTCGCTCATGAGTGTCGCGCGCAACCTGAGGAGGGCTCTGGTCGACGGCGACCGGCAGATCCTCGGCACCTTCGTCATCGTGCCGCGAGTGGAGGTGGTGGAGGCCGCGGCAGCGGGTGGCTTCGACCTCGTGGTCCTCGACTGCGAGCACGGGCCCTTCGGGGTCGAGGCGCTCCCGCCTCTGATCGCCGCGGCCCACGGAGCCGGTATCGCGGCCGTCGTCCGGGTCGCCCGCAACGACGAGCCGAACATCGGTGCCGCGCTGGACGCCGGTGCCGACGGCGTCCTAGTGCCCCACGTGTCCTCGCGTCAGGAAGCCGAGGACGTCGTCCGCGCCTCGCGGTTCCAGCCCCACGGTGAGCGGTCGGTCCACCTGTGGGTCCGTGCGTCGGGGTACGGCCTCGAGGAGAGCTACGTGACCACGGCCGACGACCGGACCGCCGTCATCGCCATGATCGAGGGCATCGAGGCCCGGGAGCGGCTGCCGGAGATCCTCCCCACGGCCGGGATCGACGCCTTCTTCGTCGGGCCGATGGACCTCGCCGCGTCACTCGGCCTGGCGCACACGCCGTACGCCCCCGAAGTCATCGAGGCCGCCCGCGACATCGTCCAGCGCAGCGCGGAGGCCGGGAAGGCGACCGCCATCTTCGCCCCGACGCCGGAGCACGCCGCGCTGTGGCTCTCGGCCGGCGTGAAGCTCGTCGTGCTCTCCGTGGACACCCAGCTTATCCGGACCAGCTTCACGGCCGCCGTCGCGGCGGCGACCTGCCCGGCGCCCGACCCCAACCCCGTCGCCACCCCCTGA
Organism: Micromonospora sp. NPDC005206; assembly: GCF_040608175.1. NCBI lineage: Bacteria > Bacillati > Actinomycetota > Actinomycetes > Micromonosporales > Micromonosporaceae > Micromonospora > Micromonospora sp. NPDC005206. The sequence continues at coordinate 106,690 of NZ_JBEXHU010000014.1, read as the reverse complement.
GTGAGGAAGACCATGTCCACCACAGCCACCAGCCCGAGGCCCACGGACAACCGCACGGAGACCTCCGGCCTCGTCGCCGCGATGGCGGCCTACGCCCATGCACCCCTCGGCGGGTTAAGCCCGCAGGTGTCGGAACTCACCCGCCGTACACTCGTCGACACCGTGGGCGTCGCCGTCGCCGCCCGAAACGAAGCGCCGGTGCGCATCCTCGAGACCACGCTCGGCGCGCTCCCGGACGGCCCCGCCACGGTGTGGTACTCCGGCGAGCGGACCGACGCCGCCACCGCCGCGCTGCTCAACGGCACCGCCGGGCACGCCCTCGACTTCGACGACGTCACCGACGTCGCTATGGGCCACCCGAGCGTCGTGCTCTGGCCGGCGATCGTCGCCGCAGGGCAGCAGACCGGTGCCTCGGGACAGGCGATGCTCGACGCGTACGTCGTGGGCTTCGTCGTACACGCCGCGGTCGCGAGGGCGATGGACGTGCCCGCCCACTACTCGACGGGGTGGCACTCGACCGCCACCATCGGCATCCTCGGCGCAACCGCCGGCGTCGCGCGCCTCTCCGGCCTCTCCGACGACGCGACCCGACGGGCGATCGGCTTGGCGGCCTCGATGGCCGGCGGCAGCCGGCAGAACTTCGGGACCATGACCAAGCCGCTCCACCCAGGCCTGGCCGCGCGGGACGCGATCTTCGCCGTCCGCCTCGCCGGTCAGAACTTCACGGCGGACACCGAGGAGCTCGACTCGCCGCTCGGCTACTTCTCCCGGTTCGCGCCGGGGGCCGATGTCGCTGCGGCCCTAACGGCGCTGAGCGGCACGGACGCGTTCACCGAGTCCGGCATCAACGTCAAGAAGTACCCCTGCTGCTACAACACCCACCGCACCGCCGACGCCAGCCTCCACCTGCGGGCACGTGACCACATCGACCCCGCCGCCATCTCGCGGATCCACGTGGTGCTCGAGCCGCTCGGCTTCGAGCCGCTGATCCACCACCGCCCGTGGACCGGGCTCCAGGGCAAGTTCAGCGTGGAGTACGTCATCGCCGCCGCCATGCTCGACGGCGCTGTCAACCTGGCCAGCTTCACCGACGAGGCCGTCCAGCGGCCCGAGGCGCAGGCGCTGATCGAGAAGATCACCTACGGCGTCGCGGAGACCCCTCCGTTCGGTCCCCAGGAGTGGGAGTACGCCTACTCGGCGCTGGAGGTCGAGACCACGGATGGCGTGATCCACCGCTTCCGCACCGACGTGCCCCGCGGCGACACTCGGGCACCGCTCACCATCGAGGAGCTCGACGCCAAGTTCGCGGACTGCCTCGCCTTCGGCGGTCAGGGCTGGGACGTCGCCACCCTCCGCGAGGAGCTGTGGAGCGTGGAGAGCGCGAGCCGCGTCGAGCTCGCTGCGATGTGCCCCGACGCCGCGTCCGCCGCGACCCCTGCCGAGCGCTGAGATGACCATCCGGATCTGGCACCAGAGCTTCACCGACGTGGAGCAGCTGCCGTCGTACGTCGCGATGCTGCAGCACCACGCCGGGCGGGTGTGCTCCGCCGACACGGAGCTCGTCGTACATGGCGTGCGTGCGGGCAGCTATCCGCCGGGCATGAACCCGATCGAGGCCACCCGCTACCCGTGGTCCAACCACGTGCTGGCCACCCAGATCGCGCACAACGCCGCCCAGGCCGAGGCCGAGGGCTACGACGCTGTCGTCGTCAGCTGCTTCTTCGACCCGGGGCTGCGCGAGGCGCGGAGCCTCGTGGATATCCCGGTGATCAGCATGGCGGAGACTTCGCTGCTGCTGGGCACGAGCGTCGGCGGGCGATTCGGGCTGATCGGGCTGGAGCGGGCGCAGTCGTTTGCGCTGCGTGAACTGGCGACGGCGTACGGCGCCCTCGACCGCGTCGTCGCGACCGTCCCGCTCGATCCGGCCATCACCGAGGCCGAGCTGGAGGAGATGTTCTCCTGCGGGGGCGACCTGCTCGACCGCGTCCAGCGGGCGGCCCGCGTCGCGATCGACGCCGGCGCGGACGTGATCATCCCCGCAGAGGGCATGCTCAACACCAGTCTCGTGCGCAGGGGCGTTACCGAAATCGACGGCGTGCCGGTGCTGGACTCCTACGGTCTGGGCCTGGCTTACGCGGAGGCACTGGTCGGGCTGCAGCGCAGCGTCGGGCTCAAGGTGAGCCACGCCGGTGCGTACGGGCGGCCCACCAACGCCCACGCCGCACACTTCGCGGCCGTGACGGGCGCCGTGCTCACCGAGAGCACTGCCTGGCAGGTAGGCGCGCCATGATCGTCGATGCCGAGCGCCTGCACGGGCTGATCACGACCGTCCTCGAGCACCACGGTGCGCCTGCGGACGCCGCCCGGACCCAGGCCGACGTGCTGCTCGAGGGCGACCTGCGCGGGCAGCACTCCCACGGGCTGCAGCGGCTGCCCGTGCTCGTCGCCAGGATCAGGGCGAGGCTGATCGTGCCGAACGCCAGGCCGGAGTTCTGGTGGCCGGTCCCCGGCTTCGCCGTCGTGGACGGGCGCCGCGGGTTCGGGCCCGTCGTGGGCATGGCCGTTGTCGATGAGCTGGTCAAGACCGCCACGGCGGCCGGCGTCGCCGTCGCCGCCGTGCGGTCGGCCAACCACCTCGGGATGCTCGCCCCCTACGTCGAGCGGATCGCCGACCGCGGAGCCATCGGCTTGGCGCTCACCACGAGCGAGGCGCTCGTGCATCCATGGGGCGGCCGGCGGGCGATGGTGGGTACTAACCCGATCGGGCTCGCCGTCCCCACGGGCGGGCAGCACTTCGTCCTGGACATGTCCACGGCTGCGGTGTCGCGGGGCAAGATCCTCAACCACGCACTGACCGACCGGCCGTTGGAGCCGGGCTGGGCGGTCGACGTGGCCGGCGAGCCGACGACCGCCCCTCAGGCGGCGGTCGAAGGGGCACTGTCCCCTTTCGGCGGCCCCAAGGGCTACGCCCTCGGCCTGGGCCTCGAGCTGCTGGTCGCCGTTCTGTCGGGCACCGAGACGGGCGAGCGGGTGCTCGGCACCCTCGACACCGAGCACCCCAGCACGAAGGGCGATCTCTTCTTCGTGTTCTACCCGTCGGTGCTCGGCCGGGACGACTTCGTCGAGCGCGTCAGCGCCTACCTCGACGAGGTCCGCACAAGCGCGACAGCACCGGGATTCGAGTCCGTCGACGTCCCCGGCGACCGGGCCGCGCGGGAGCGGGCACGACGGCTGGCCGACGGCATCCCGATCGACGACGAAGTCTGGAAAGCCGCGGAGGAGCTGCTGCCATGACCGACACCGCCATCCCGACCACCTCCGCCAGCCTCCCCGCGATCGGCGGTCCCGCCGGCGCCGCGGCGGTGCTGCGGCTGCCCCGGCTGGTCCACTTCGGCCCCGGAGCGATCGCGTCGGCACCCTCCATGGTCGCCTCCTTCGACGAGCGGGTGCTGGTGTGCACCGACCGCACAATGGCCGGCACCCCGCCGTTCCGGCGGCTGCTCGACGCGCTGCGGGAGGCGGGTTGCCGCGTCGAGGTGTACGCCGAGGGCGAGCCCGAACTGCCGGCCGCGACGATCGACGCGGCGGTCCGAACGGGCAGCGCCGCGACGCCCGGCGTCATCGTCGGGTACGGCGGAGGCAGCTCCATCGACCTCGCCAAGGTGACAGCGCTGCTGCTGGCGCATCTCGGTCCGATCAGCCGGTACTACGGTGAGAACCTGGTCCCGGGTCCGGTGGTGCCCGTAGTGGCGGTCCCCACGACAGCCGGCACCGGGTCCGAGGTGACACCCGTCGCAGTGGTCGCCGACCCGGACCGGGAGTTCAAGGTGGGTGTCTCCAGCCCGCACCTGATCCCCGCCGCCGCCGTCGTCGACCCCGACCTGACCCGCGGCTGTCCGATGACGGTGCGGGCCCACTCGGGTGCGGACGCGCTCGCTCACGCCATGGAGGCGCTCACAGCCGGACGCCGGCGCACCGACTGGGCGGCGGAACTTCCGGTGTTCGTCGGCGCCCAGCTGCTGGGAGACGCGCTCGCCCTCGAGGCGGCCAGCGTGATCGGGCTCAGCCTGCGCCAGGTGGTCGCCAACGAGAACGACGACGCCGCCCGGGTTGCGATGTCCTACGGCAGCACCTGCGCGGGCATGGCCTTCGGAACCTCCGGCACACACCTGGGGCACGCGCTGCAGTACTCCATCGGGAAGGCGACCAGCACCTCCCACGGCCTCGGCGTCGGCCTGCTGCTGCCCTACGTCCTCGCCGCGGTGCACCCCTCCTCCGTCGCGCCACTGACCCGGGTCGCGGAGGCGTGGGGCATGTCGGTGGACGACCCGGTCAGGGCCGTGATCGGCGAGGTCGCCGCGATCTGCGCCGCAATCGGCCTCCCGGCCAGCCTGGCCGACCTCGGTCTCGCTCAGGGCGACCTGCCCCGCCTCGCCGAGCAGTCGGCCACCTTCACGCGACTCGTCGCCAACGCGCCGGTCGCGGCCGACGGCGCCCTTCTCCTCGAGCTGCTCAGGGCTGCGTGGGCAGGCGATCTCGACCTCGCCTACGAGCTGGGGTCGACGTACGGCGGAGGTGGACGATGAGGCGCCCAGCGGCCCGGTGGGCCGTTCTGGCCCTGCTGGCCGTTCTCGCTAGCGGCGGGGGCGTCGTGGCCCATGCCCACCCGGGCAGTCCGCGGACCCACTCCGCCTCTGAGACCGCCGCGGGGGGGCGGGCGACCGCCGAGCTGGCCCTGGCGGCATGGGTGGTCGCGCGGCTGACGGAGTCCGGGCTGCCGATCTCCGACCCGGTGGTCTGCACGCGGCCGGCGTCCAACCCGGACCCTGAGGTCCCGCCTCCGATGGTGGCGTTCCGGGACCGGCGGGTGGAGCGGTCTTACCCGCGACCAGTGGTCGCCGCCGGTGGTGCGGTCGAGGTCTTCGCCTCCGAGGCGGAGGTGGCCGACCGCCTGGCGCTGCTCGAGGAGCAAACCATAGCCGCACAGCGCAACGGCTTCGACGAGATGGGCCGCGCCCTTCACCCCGAGCGGCGCTACCAGGCGGGGCCGGTCCTTCTGCGGCTCACCGGCTTCCTGCCGCCCCAGGCCGCCGAGCGGTACCGCACCGTGTTCGAGCAGGCCGTCGCCGACGGGGCGACGTCCGACGACATCCCCGAGGAGGTGCCATGTTCGATATGACCGACGTCATCGACCTGCACGTGCACACCGGACCGGACCTCTTCCCGAGGATCGACGACGACGCCGGGACGGCCCGCGCCTGTGCGGCGGCCGGCATGGCGGGCATGGCGGTGAAGTGCCACTTCGAGGGCACGGCCGTCCGCGCGCACCTGGTTAACCAGATGGTGCCCGGGTTCACGATGTACGGCGGCATCACGCTCAACTACCCGGTCGGGGGCATCAACCCGATGGCCGTCCAGTCGTGCCTGGCGGTCGGCGGCAAAGTCGTGTGGATGCCTAGCGGGCACTCGAAGTACCACGCGAGCATCACCGGCACGCTCGGCGGTTGGGGCAACAGCTTCATGAAGCTCGCCAACCCTGAAGGCGCGGAGGGCCTCAGCGTCCTCGACCAGGAGGGCCGGCTGACGTCGGAGGCCCGGGAGGTCGTCCGGCTCGTCGCCGAGGCCGACGCGCTGCTAGCGACCAGCCACCTCGCTCCGCCGGAGATCCTGGCCGTGCTCGACGAGTCCCGGGCCGTCGGCACGCGGGTCCTCGTCAACCATGTGTTGTACATGCCGCAGTGCGACCTCGACTTCATCGAGGAGGTCGTGCGCCGCGGCGCGGCGGTCGAGGTGTGCTCGGTGCTCGTCAGTGGCTTCTGGGACAGGCTCCGGCTCGACGACGTGGTGGCGATCGTGGCTCGGATCGGCGCCGAGAACCTGGTGCTCGCCTCGGACGGCGGGGGCATCCAAACGCCCGCGCCCCACGAGTCCCTGCGCGTGCTGCTCGACAACCTGCTCCACCACGGGGTGGCGGAGGAGGACCTCCGCCGCTCCGTCACCGAGGTCCCGCGAAGACTGCTTGGCGTCTAAGCGAGGACACGACCAGGACCGCCGACCACGGTGGGTCGCGACCAAGGACGAGGAATGACTGGGGACACTAGACACTCCACAGGCAGGCACCTCACGGGCAGCTTCATCGGCGGAACGTGGCGGCCGCCCGAGCCCGGGCAGGGGCAGCCCGTGCACGATCCGGCGGACGGCTCGGTGATCGCCACCGTGGCCGACACCAGCGTCGCCGAGTGCCTCGAGGCCGTCGAAGCGGCGGCCGCCGCCCTGCCCGCGTGGGCCGCCACCGCGCCGCGGGCGCGCGCCGAGGTGCTACGCCAGGCGTTCGAGCTGATGCAGGCCGACGCCGACACCATCGCCGAGCTCATCACCCGCGAGAACGGCAAGCTGCTCGCCGACGCCCGGGGCGAGGTGGCCTACGCAGCCGAGTTCTTCCGCTGGTTCGCCGAGGAGGCGGTGCGGATCGGCGGCGACTACCGCGTGGCGCCCTCCGGCGACAAGCGGATCGTGGTCACTCGCAAGCCCATCGGCGTCGCCCTGCTCATTACGCCCTGGAACTTCCCCGCGGCGATGGCGACCCGGAAGCTCGGCCCCGCCCTGGCGGCGGGCTGCAGCGTCGTGCTCAAGCCCGCGCTGGAGACGCCGCTGACCGCGACGTACCTCGTCGACCTGCTCAGCCGCGCCGGCGTCCCGGATGGGGTGGTTAACTGCGTGCTGCCCCGCGACCCGGGGCCAGCGGTGAGCGAGATGCTGCACCACCCGCAGGTCCGCAAGCTCTCGTTCACCGGCTCCACCGAGGTCGGGCGCCTGCTGCTGCGGGAGGCCGCCGACAACGTGGTCAGCACCGCGATGGAGCTCGGCGGCAACGCCCCGGTCATCGTGCTGAACGACGCCGACGTGCGTGCGGCGGTCGACGGCGTGATGGTCGCGAAAATGCGCAACGGCGGCGCCGCCTGCACCGCTGCGAACCGCATCTATGTGCACCGGTCGGTAGCGGGGGAGTTCACCGCGGAGCTGACCGCCCGGATGGCGGAGCTCAGACTCGGCCCGGGGTTGAAGGCCGGCTCGGGTGTCGGCGCCCTCGTATCGCCGGCGGAGGCCGACAAGGTGGCCGAGCTCGTGGACGTCGCGGTGAAGGAGGGTGCCACGGCCACCGTCGGCGGAACGCGGCCGGACGGCCCCGGCGCCTTCTATCCGGCCACGGTGCTTACCGGCGTGCGCCACGGAGACCGGATCACGACCGAGGAGATTTTCGGCCCGGTTGCCCCAGTGATCGAGTTCGACGACGAGGACGAGGCCGTGCGCTGGGCCAACGACACCGACCGGGGCCTGATCGCGTACGTCTTCGCCCGCGACGTCGCCCGTGCCATGGCCGTCAGCCACCGACTCGAGGTCGGCATGGTTGCGGTCAACAGCGGCATCGCCAGCGACCCTGCGGCCCCGTTCGGCGGGGTGAAGCAGAGCGGCCTCGGTCGCGAGGGCAGCGACGTCGGCATCCAGGAGTTCCTCGAGGAGCAGTACCTGGCGGTGCCGCTGTGACCGGCACCGACGCCGCCGCAGGCCCGATCGGCCGCCGCCGGCTCGGCCAGGACGGCCCCGAGGTGGGCGAGCTCGCCTTCGGGTGCATGGCGCTTTCGGGCCTGTATGGGCCTGCCGACCAGGCGGAGGCCGAGCGGGTGATTCTCACCGCGCTCGACCGGGGCGTGACCTACCTCGACACCGCCGACTCCTACGGGGACGGCGACAACGAGATGCTGCTGGGCAGGATGCTCAGGGGCCATCGCGAGGACGTCGTCGTCGCGACGAAGTTCGGCATCCAGCGCGAGGGGCTGGGCCGCCCGGAACGGATTCGCGCCGCCCTGGACGCCAGCCTCGGCCGGCTCGGCATGGAGTACGTCGACATCTACTACATGCACCGCTTCGACCCGACGACGCCGATCGAGGAGTCGATTGGGGCGTTGGCCGAGCTGGTCGCGGCCGGCAAGGTGCGCCACGTCGGGCTCTCCGAGGTGAGCGCCGCACGGCTGCGCGCGGCCCATTCTGTGCACCCCATCGCCGTGGTGCAGCAGGAGTATTCGCTGCTCAGCCGCGAGCCCGAAACGGACCTGCTGTGTGCAATGCGCGAGCTCGGCGTGGGCTTGGTGGCGTACAGCCCGCTGAGCCGCGGACTCCTCGGTGGGGCGCTGCGGACCGAGGCGGACCTGGCCGCATACGACCCGCGGCGCCGGCGCTACCCGCGCTTCGCCCCAGAGAATCTGCCGAAGAACCTCGCTCTGGTCGGCCGGCTGCGCAGCCTGGCCGACCAGCACGGCCTCCCGCTGCCGGTCCTCGCCCTCGCCTGGGTGCTATCACGCGGGGACGACGTGGTCCCGCTGTTCGGCGTGCGGTCGGTGGAGCGCCTGGAGCAGAACCTCGCCGCCGCCGGGGTCATGCTGGACCCCGGTCTGGTCGCCGAGCTTGACCGGGCGGCACCCGTCGGAGCCGCGAGGGGGGACCGATACGCGCCGCAGATGGCCACCCGGCTCGACCGGCCTCCGGATCCCACATGAGTACGGTCGAGGCGGCCTCGCGGACACGGTACCGCTGGGTCGTGCTTGCCGTCGGGATCGCCGCCCAGGCCAGCACCGCGGCCTTCTTCCAGGGCCTCGCCTCGGTCGGCCCGGTGATCCGCGCGGAGGGCGGCTTCACATTGGCGCAGCTCGGCATCGTGCTCGGGGCGCCAATGGCCGGCTTCGTCGCGACCCTGCTCCCGTGGGGGTTAGCGAGCGACCGCTTCCCGGAGCGGGCCGTGATGGCGGTCGGCCTCTCGGCGACCACCGTGCTCCTGCTGGTCTCGAGCACGGGGTCGGGCCTGTGGCCGCTCACCGTCAGCCTGGGCCTGGCCGGGGCGGCGGCGGCCAGCGTCAACGCCGCGAGCGGTCGGGCCGTCCTGCGCTGGTTCTCGCCGGTGCGACGCGGCCTGGCGATGGGTCTGCGGCAGACCGCGATCCCGCTCGGCGCCGCGGCCGCCGCGCTGGTGCTGCCGCTGGTCGTGGAGCACGGCGGGGTGGCCCGCTGCATCCAGGTGCTCTCGCTCGGGACGGCGGCTGCCGCTCTGGCCTCCTGGCGCTGGGTCCGCGAGCCGCCCGTCGCGGCGCCGGAGGCGTCCGGCGCCGAAGGGCCACCGCCCCGCGGGTCCGAGTCCGGCGGCCTCGCGCTCCTCGTGCTCGCCGGCTGCGGGCTCGTCGTGTGCCAGGCGACGTTCATGTCGTTCTCCGTTGAGATGCTGCACGGCGACGGCGGGCTGACGCTCAAGGCGGCCGCCCTGGTGTTTGTGATCGCGCAGCTCGGCGGGGCAGCGGGCCGGGTGGCGGTCGGGCTCTGGTCGGACCGGACGGTCGACCGGGTGGCACCGCTGGTCTGCGTCGCCCTGGCGATCGGCACGAGCACCTGCGCCCTCGGTGCCGTGACGGGGGCCGACCCCGCCGTCGTCGTACCGATGGCCGTGGTGGCGGGCAGCCTCGCCATCTGCTGGAACGGCCTCGTCTTCACCGCCACGGCCGAGATGGCGCCGGCCCATCGCGTCAGCACCGCGCTCGGCGCCCAGAGCACCGCCAACTACCTGATGGCCAGCGTCGCGCCGTTCGCCCTGGGATCCCTCATTGGTGCGCGCGGCTTCGGCGTCGGCTTCGGAGCGGCCGGCGCCGTCGGCCTGGCCGTCGGCGCCCTGCTCCTCCTCACCCGACCCACCCGAAACGCGCAGTGAAAGGCATGGCAATGACACCGATCCGACTCCTCCGCCTCGGCCCTCTCGGTGAAGAGGTGCCCGCCCTGCTCGATGAGACCGGGGCGATCCGCGACCTGCGGCCGTTGACTGACGACATCGACGGTAGGTTCCTCGCGTCGAACGGCATCGAGCGGGCCCGGGCGGCCGTGGGCGAGCTGCCGCTTCTGCCCGACGCGGACGCCCTCCGCGTGGGCGCACCGATCGCCCGTCCTTCCGCGGTCATCTGCATCGGGCAGAACTTCGGGCAGCACGCGGCCGAGATGGGTGCCCCGCCGCCGAGCCGGCCGATCGTGTTCTTCAAGCACCCGAACACCGTGGTCGGCCCCCACGACGACATCCTCGTGCCGCTCGGTGCCGAGAAGATCGACTGGGAAGTTGAGCTGGGCGTCGTCATCGGGACGCGCGCACGCTACCTCGGCTCGCCGGAGGAGGCGCTGGCCCACGTCGCCGGGTTCGTCGTCAGCGACGATGTCTCCGAGCGCCACTATCAGCTGGAGGAGTCCCTGGGGCAGTGGTCGAAGGGCAAGTGCTTCGAGACCTTCAACCCGGTCGGCCCGTGGCTGGTGCCCGCCGACCAGGTCGCCCACCAGCGCCTCCGCATGTGGTCGACGGTCAACGGCGAGGTCCGTCAGGACTCGACGACAGCCGACATGGTCTTCTCCGTCGCCGAGCTGGTGCACCAGCTCTCGCAATTCCTGGTCCTGGAGCCCGGCGACCTCATCAACACAGGCACGCCGCAGGGTGTCGCCCTGTCCGGCAGGTTCCCGTTCCTGGCGGTAGGCGACGTGCTCGAAATGGGTATCGAGGGCCTGGGCAGCCACAAGCAGCAGCTAGTCCCGACCCGCTTGGAGGCGTGCCGATGACGACCACCGTGGACAGCATCGATCCCCGTACCGCTGAGGTACGGATGACGGTGAGCCACACCTTCTCCGCGGACGACGTCCGTTCGGTGTGCGCCACTGCGCTCGAGGTCTTCGAGGAGATGCGACGCCAGCCGCGGGCCTGGCGTACCGAAGTGCTGCGCGCCATGGCGGACGCGCTCGAGGCGAGCCGCGACGAGATCGTCGCGGCGGCTGACGCCGAGACCGCTCTCGGACCGACCCGCTTGAACGGCGAATTGACCCGTACCTCGTACCAGCTGCGGCTCTTCGCCGAGGTGGTGGACGACGGCGGCTTCCTCGAAGCGACCATCGACCACGCCGGCCCTACCGACATGGGACCCCGGCCCGACCTACGCCGCATGCTGGTGCCGCTCGGTCCGGTGGCTGTCTTCGGAGCCAGCAACTTCCCGCTGGCCTTCTCGGTGCCCGGCGGCGACACCGCGTCCGCGCTCGCCGCGGGGTGCCCGGTGGTCGTCAAGGTGCACGAGTCACACCCCCAGACCGCCCGGCTCTGCGCGGAGGCGCTGGCCCGCGGCGCAACGCGGGCCGGCGCTCCCGCCGAGTTGGTCCAACTGGTATTCGGCCGCGAGGCCGGGGCCATACTTGCCCAGGACCCGGCCATCACCGCTGTAGGCTTCACCGGCTCACTCAACGGGGGCCAGGCGCTGATGCGGATGGCCGCGGACCGGGACGTGCCGATCCCTTTCTTCGGTGAGCTGGCGAGCCCCAACCCGCTCATCGTGACCACCGCCGCCGCGGCAGAGCGGGCCACCGAGATCGCTGAGGGCCTGGTTGGCTCATTCACTCTGGGCGCCGGGCAGTTCTGCACCAAGCCGGGCATCGTGCTCGTGCCGGCTGGCGAAGCCGGCGACGCCCTAATGCAGAGTGCGATGGCGTTGGTCGAGGACAGCCAAGGCGCGGTGATGCTCAACTCCGGAATCGGCGCCGCATACCGCACCACCGTGGCGGCGTTCGCCAACCAGGCTGGGATCTGCATTTCGACCGGCTCAGACGGAGGTGAGTTCGCACCCGCACCCGCGATCTTCGAGATCCCGGCGGCGGACCTGACCGACCCGCTGCTTCACGAATGCTTCGGGCCCGAAACTGTCGTCGTCCGTTACGGCTCGAACGAGGAATTGCTGCAAGCTCTTGCCCGGGTGCCGGGCTCGCTGACGGTGAGCCTCCACGTCGGCGCCGGAGAAGTCCTCGACCGCGGCCTGCTCGACGCGGCCGAGCGGATAGCCGGGCGGGTGCTCTTCAACGGATTCCCGACGGGCGTCGCCGTGGCGTGGGCACAGCACCATGGCGGCCCGTGGCCGTCGACCAACACCCAACACACCTCGGTGGGTCCGACGGCGATCCGGCGCTTCCTCCGACCCATGGTCTGGCAGGACGCGCCCGAAGAAGCGCTGCCGGTAGAGCTTCGGAAGGGCACCATCGACATTCCGCGTCGGGTCAACGGCACTCTAATCGTGGCGGGTGCCGAATGAGTGGCACCATGCGTGCGGTCATTGCCGACGGCAAAGGCGGCCCGGAGGTCCTCAAAGTGGTTGATCTGCCTGTGCCGAAGCCCGGTCCCGGGCAGTTACTGATCAAGGTTCGTGCCGCCGGGGTCAACCGCGCAGACGTCATGCAGCGCCAAGGCCTCTACGATCCCCCCGACGGCAACGCGGTGCTGGGGCTCGAGGTGTCAGGCGAGGTCGCCGGACACGGCCCCGGCGTGACGGCGCCGCCCATAGGCACCAAGGTTGTGGCGCTCGTAGCGAGCGGCGGCTACAGCGAATACGTCGCGGCGCCCGCTGGACAGGTGGCGCCTGCCCCGGAGGGCGTCGACCTAGTCGACGCCGGAGGCATTATCGAGGTCGCGGCCACCGTCTGGTCAAACGTCTTCATGATCGGCCAGCTGCAGAAGGGCCAGTCCTTCCTCCTGCACGGAGGCGCCAGCGGCATCGGCACGATGGCGCTCCAACTTGCGCGCGTTGCCGGTGCCCGCATCGCCACCACGGTCGGCTCCGACAGCAAGGTGAAGATTGCCCGCGCGCTCGGCGCGGACCTCGTCATCAATTACCGCGAGGAGGCGTTCGAAGAGGTTCTCGCCGATCACGGGTTCGTCCCCGACCTCATTCTCGACGTCGTTGGAGCCGCTTACCTTCGCCGCAACGTCGAAATATTGGGCGTCGGCGGTCGACTCGTAGTGATCGGGCTTCAGGGCGGGCAGTTGGGTGAGATGCCGATCGGGAATCTCCTTTACAAGCAAGGCAGCGTCCACGCAACTTCACTGCGAGCCCGCACGCTAGAGGAGAAGCGTTCCATCGTCCGGGCCACGACCGACGCCCTGTGGCCACTTCTAGCCAGTGGCACAGTTCGACCGGTCATCGCGCACCGCCACAGGTTGGCGGAAGTCAGTGAGGCCCACCGGGCCATTGAAGATCCCGAACACATCGGCAAGGAGTTGCTGGTTGTTCATTAACGAACTCAGAACTCTGCCCAAGATCAAGATGGGAACGATGACATGACGAGAACCAAGGTCGCCATCATCGGGTCGGGCAACATCGGCACCGACCTGATGATCAAGGTGATGCGCACCAGCCAGCACCTGGAGATGGGGGCGATGGTGGGCATCGACCCGGGCTCCGACGGCCTCGCGCGGGCCGCCCGGTTCGGGTTCCAGACCACCCACGAGGGCGTCGAAGGCCTGATGGCGCTGCCGGACTTCGACGAGATCGAGATCGTCTTCGACGCGACCTCGGCGAAGGCGCACGAGTACAACGCCTCGAAGCTCGAGCCGTTCGGCAAGCGGCTGATCGACCTGACGCCGGCCGCGATCGGCCCGTACGTCGTCCCGGCGGTCAACCTCGAGGAGCACCTCGACGCGCCGAACGTGAACATGGTGACCTGCGGCGGCCAGGCGACCATCCCGGTGGTCGCCGCGATCTCGCGGGTCGTGCCGGTGCCGTACGCCGAGATCGTCGCCTCGATCGCCTCGAAGTCGGCCGGCCCGGGCACCCGGGCGAACATCGACGAGTTCACCGAGACCACCTCGGCGGCGATCGTCGGCGTCGGTGGCGCGGAGCGCGGCAAGGCGATCATCATCCTCAACCCGGCCGAGCCGCCGCTGATAATGCGGGACACGGTGTTCGCGCTGGTGGCTCTGCCGTCGGGGGCGGGCCCGGACGCCGCTGCGCACGAGCAGATCCGGGCGAGCGTGGAGAAGATGGTCGCCGACGTGGCGGCCTACGTCCCGGGCTACCGGCTCAAGCAGCAGGTCCAGATTACCGAGATCCCGGCCGACCAGCCGGTCGAGACCCTGCTCGCTGACGCTGCTGCTGAGCGGCCGACGCACCAGGTGTCGGTGTTCCTCGAGGTCGAGGGCGCCGCGCACTACCTCCCGGCGTACGCCGGCAACCTCGACATCATGACCTCCGCCGCCCTGCAGGTGGCGGAGCGGATCGCGGCCCACTAGGCCGGGAAGGTGAGCGCCCGATGAGCACCCCGATCTTCGTCCAGGACGTCACGCTCCGCGACGGCATGCACGCCGTCCGACACGGGTTGACCACCGACAACATCAAGCGCATCGTCACCGCCCTCGACGAAGCCGGCGTGGACGCCATCGAGGTCGCCCACGGCGACGGCCTCGCCGGCTCGTCGGTCAACTACGGCCCCGGCTCGAACACCGACTGGGAGTGGATTGAGGCCGCCGCGTCGGTGCTGGATAACGCCCGGCTCACCACGCTGCTGCTGCCGGGGGTGGGCACGATCCACGAGCTCAAGACTGCCTACGAGCTCGGCGTCCGCTCCGTCCGGATCGCCACGCACTGCACCGAGGCGGACATCTCTGCCCAGCACATCGCCGCAGCCCGCGAGATCGGCATGGACGTCTCCGGGTTCCTCATGCTCTCCCACATGGCCCCGGCCGAGGAGCTGGCCAAGCAGGCCAAGCTGATGGAGTCCTACGGGGCCCACTGCGTCTACGTCACTGACTCTGGCGGCCGGCTCACCCTCAAGGGCGTCGAGGAGCGGGTCAAGGCATACCGCGACGTGCTCGACCCGAGCACCGAGATCGGCATCCACGCCCATGAGAACCTCTCGCTGTCGGTGGCCAACTCGGTCGTCGCCGTAGAGAACGGCGTCTACCGGGTCGACGCCTCGCTCGCCGGCCACGGCGCCGGTGCGGGGAACTGCCCGATCGAGGCCGTCATCGCGGTCGCGGACCTGTACGGCTTCAAGCACCGCTGCGACCTGTTCAAGCTCCAGGACGCCGCCGACGACATCGTTCGGCCGCTCCAGGACCGCCCGGTGCGGGTCGACCGCGAGACCCTCACCCTCGGGTACGCCGGTGTCTACTCCTCGTTCCTCCGCCATGCCGAGATCGCCAGCCAGCGGTACGGCGTCGAAGTCCGCGACCTGCTCATGGAGTGCGGCCGCCGCCGGCTAGTGGGCGGCCAGGAGGACATGATCTACGACATCGCGCTCACCATGCTCGCCCAACAAGACGCCGACTCAGAACTGTCAACTCTCGGTTGAGCATTGCGCACTGACGAGGGGACTGACGGGATGTCCCTATCGCCTTGTCGAGTCTGTCCCGCCTGAGGCGGAAGAGATCTCAGCGGAGCGTGTCGGATCGAGGCAGCGGCGTTCGTAGCAGGGGTGAGAGGCGGCCCGGGGGGGCGGCCACGATGACAGGAGATGATCCCGATGGCGCAGTACCTGATGTCCGTGCTTGACGACAAGGCCGGCCTCGCCACTGCCGAGGAGCAGGCCGCGATCGACGTCTTCAACGAGCAGCTCCGGGCCGAGGGCCGCTGGGTCTTCGCCGGTGGCCTCGCGTCGCCCAGCACGGCCACGGTTGTCGACGGCCGGGACGGGGAGCCGGTGTTCACCGACGGGCCCTACCTGGAGTCGAAGGAGCACATTGCCGGCTTCTGGATCATCGAGGCTCCCCACCTCGACGTGGCGCTCCGGCTCGCCGCCCTGGGGTCGAAGCACTGCAACCGGAGGGTCGAGCTCCGGCCGTTCCTGGGTTGATGACCGACGTCGGCGAGGTGATCACCCGGGTCCACCGCGAGGAGTGGGCCCGGGTGGTCGCGACCCTGGCCAGGCGCTTCGGCGACCTCGACATCGCCGAGGAGATGGCCGCCGAGGCGTTCGCGACCGCCGTCGAGCGATGGCCGCTCGACGGCGTCTCTCCGAGTCCCGGCGCGTGGCTCACCACCACCGCCCACCGCAAGGCCATCGACCGGATCCGGCGCGAGGTCAGGCGCGATGAAAAGCACAGGGAGGCGCTGATGCTGTCCGACATCCCTGAGCCGCTCGGCGCCATCGACGACGACCGGCTCCGCCTCCAACACCCCGGGCAGAGCCGGCGGGGCAATCACAACCATTCGTTAATGGGGGGTGGAGGTGACATCCGCATCTGCCGCGTGCCGAGTGGAGCGAAGTCGGTGGTGGGCGACTTACGGCGGGTCGATCTCGATGGTGGCCATTCCGGTCGTCCCCGTGCGGACTTGCGCCACCACCTGGCCGACTGGGTCAATGACGCAGGTCGGGCCCAGCCCGATCCGGGACTCGTCACGTTCGCCGGTGACGTCGGCCGAGATCAGCCACATGCCCGTCTCCTGGACCCGTCGCGCGCGGATCTCGTTGTGCCGGGCCTGCCACCAGAATGCCTTCTCGCGGCGCATCATGTTCTGCGCCGGCACCAGCAACACCTGCGCCCCACCCGCCGCCACCGCGGCCGCTGCTTGCCGGAACTGCGTGTCGTAGCAGATGTTGATGCCGAATCGCACACCGTCATGGACGAACACCGGGTAGGCGTCACCCGCGGTGAACACCGACTCTCCGCCGGTCAGGAAGGTCTTGCGATACCCGCCTACCACTCGACCGCCCGTGACGACCAGCGCCGTGTTGTAGTACCGGTCCCGCCACCGCTCGATCATCCCGAGCACAAGCATCTGCCGGATGCCGGCCAGCCGTGCCAACACCGCAGCGAACTCCGTCGAACGCACGTCGAATGCGTGGCGGTGCACATGCTGGCCCGTGACCAGATAGCCCTGCAGGAAGCACTCCGGGAACAGCAGCAGTTCAACCCCCGCCGCGTCAGCCCGGTCCGCGAAGTCCTGGATGACCGTCACCGCCGCGTCCACGTCACCGAGGATCTCCCGGGTCTGGCAGGCACCGATCCGCACCGCGCCAACCTACCCGCTGGCGCGAGAGAGCTGGGTGCGCATCAGATCAGAAAGTAGCGGGTCTGGCCCGAAGATCCGGTGCACGGACCTGCCGCCGATAATGCGCGGCGTCCGCCGCCCCGCTCGTCGCCGTCCATACCACTGTCGGATCGCTCGCCTCGTGGCGCAGAGCGGACGCCCTGCGCTAGGCAGATCGTCCTGGCTGATCGTGTGGGTCCAGGTGGGTGGGATCAGGGGAGCGGGTGGGGAGCAGCCGGGTGCACTGAACGGCGGTCAACTGCGCTCAACGGCACCGAACAGTAGTCAACTGCATCCACCCCGACCTGCGGGTTTCCGTTTCTGCAGGTCAGCGTCGGTGTGGCGTCCTGCTTCACACCAAAGTGCTCCGCGGTTTTGTGCAGCAGTCGAGAGCTATCTATGTCGCCTGGTGGGGGAGTATGTGCAGGTCAAGGCGGTAAGGAGCTGCTGGATGGCCTGGCCTTGCAAGTGGGAGCAGATTGGGCGCAGGTTGGCGAAGTGGTCACCGCGCCCGAAGAGCTCACCGAGGCTGGGCAGAGCGGAGGTCCCTGACCTGCGGTGATGCAGGCGAGCGGTCCGGCGTGACCTCCCAGTGAAGACCGAAGTGCTCAGCCCTCGCTGCTCCCTGTGTGGCCTGGGCCGGCTGTCGTCATGGAGCCGACCGACGCCGTTCAAGACGGTACTGCTGCATCGACATCAGGCTATGGGGGTGGCCACACCGTTCTCGCTGCGGATCCCGGCAGTTGAGACTCGAATCCCACGGTCAACCTTCTGGCCAGGCCTTCCTGCTCGGTGAACTCTTCGGCGCGCCCGAAAGCGTCAGCACCGGCAGCTCCGCTTCACAGGCCGGCGACGTCCGCTCATAGCCGATGAGAGTGCGCAGCACGTATAGCCATCCCGAGTCAAACTGGCCCGAGCCCACTAGCGCGTGGAGGAGGTCCTGGCTGAGCGCAATGTCGAGATTGACCACGTCAGCGTCTTCCGGTGGTGCAACGGTTCACCCCGTTGCTGGCCGACGCCGCCCGGTTCGGTCGCCACTCCCCGGGTGATCGGTGGTTCGTCGACGAGACGTATGTGAAGGTCAACGGGGTGTGGCGGTACGTCTACCGGGCGGTCGATCAGCACGGGCAGGTCATCGACGTGCTCGTCTCGGCCCGCCGTGATGCCGCCGCGGCCCGGCGGTTCTTCCAGAAGGCCCTGCGGGTGCTGAAGGTGACGCCTACCGAGGTGGTCACCGACGCCGCGCCGGTCTACCCCGCCGTGCTCGACGACGTGATCTCCTCGGCATGGCACCATGTCGAGCGGCATGCGAACAATCCGATCGAGGCCGATCACGGTCAGCTCAAGCACCGGTTACGACAGATGCGCGGGCTCCGAACCGACCGGAACCGCACGAGTGATTATCGCCGGACACGCATTCATCCAGAACCTTCGCCGTGGACACTACGAACTCGGGCTCGACAGTCAGCCCAAGCTCCGAGTCGTTTCGGCGTGCGGTGAACTCGCCCGGGCCATCTGACGCGAACCCGACCCGGGCGTAAACGCGCCTCCCCATCAGATAATGCAACGGCGCCGACCCGCCCTCGTCGAGGCGTTGGGTGACGATCGCGACCGGCCGCTGCCTGTCGGCAGCAAACAGCTGCAGCCGGAAGGTCGCCCGGCGGTAGCCACCGGGATGCCCGCAGGCACACTGCGGGCAGCCGCGGCAAACGACCCAGCACACGGTGCCGGGTGATCACACTCGCCTCGATCACCGGCGCCTTCGCCGAGCCGAGCCTTGCCGCCTACGGCGCCTCCAAGACAGCCCTCATCTCGTTGATGGAGAGCCTCAACGCAGAGGAGTCATCCAACGGCGTCATGGCAGCCGCTTACGTCGCGACCGACATGTCGGCCCGGCCGACCGACCTCATCCCTGCAGAGACGATGATCCAAGTCCGCGACATCGTCGCCGTCACCAGGATGCTCCTCGACCTCGGTCGCACCGCCTCGATCTCAAAGATCGTGATCGGACGCAGCGGCACGAACGCGGCACGCCTGAGCTGGCACCGGCTCAAGCCGGTGCCCGCGGTTTCGGGACTCTACAGGCGCATGGGCGAGACCTGCCACTGGACGAACACGTGCGCGACGATAGAATGCAATTTAGAATCCAAATTCTTGACGTCGAAAGGTCCGGTGGCTGTGAGGGACGAGTCGAGCTCCCGGCTGGTACTGACGGCGCTCTCATGTGCGGTCGCCTCGTTCGTCCTGCTGCAGTCTCTGTTCGTGCCGGTGCTGCCCTTGGTCCAGGACCAGTTCCACACCGATGCCCCGACCGCCAGCTGGGTCTTCACCGCCTATCTGCTCGCCGCGTCAGTCGCCACGCCCCTGCTCGGCCGGCTCGGCGACATTGTGGGACGCCGCCGGGTCATGATGGCCACGATGTCGGTCGTTGCCGTCGGCTGCTTCCTTGCCGCGCTGTCGAGCAGCATCGGCTGGCTGATCGGGGCACGTACCCTGCAGGGATTCGGGGGCGGCATTCTCCCGCTGGCGTTCGGGATCGTCCGCGACGAGCTTCCACCAGTCAAGCTCCGACCCGCGATCGGGGCGCTCGCCTCGCTGGCCTCAGCCGGGTTCGGCATTGGGATCGTCGCCGCCGGCCCAGCGGTCCAGTACCTCGGTTACGACTGGATCTTCTGGCTGCCGTGCGTCGTCTCGACACTAGCCGTTGCAGCCATCTGGAGATGGGTGCCTGCCGCAGAACGCGGGCGCACCTCCGAGGGCATCCCATGGCTGCCCGCCATCCTGCTCTCGATCTGGCTGACGAGCCTGCTTCTGCTCATCACCTGCGGCTCCGAGTGGGGCCTGACCTCCGGCAGATCCCTCGTCGCGTTCCTCACCCTCCTGATCGGATTCGCGCTGTGGCTCGCCAGGGAGCTGCACCGAACTCCCACACTCGTGGACCTGCGCATGATGCGCTCGCCGGGCATGTGGACCACCAGCACAGTGGCGATCTTCGTGGGCTTCGCGAACTTCGCATCGTTCGCGTCCCTGCCGCAGCTGTTGCAGACCCCGACATCAACCGGCTACGGCTTCGGCGCCACCGTCGCGGAGTCGGGGCACCTGCTGTTGCCCATGGCCTTGTGCAGTTTCGTCGTCGGACTGGTGAGCTCGCGCCTGGTCGATAGGCTGGGCGCCCGAGCCGTGATCGTCATCGGATGCGCGACTACCACCGTCGCCTTCGCGCTCCTCGCCGTGGCGCACGACCAGGCATGGCAGATCCTTGCGGTCACGACCCTGTACGGCATCGGCGCCGGATTGGTCTTCTCGAGCATGGCGGGAGTCGTCGTGCTAGCCGTTCCGCCTCATCAGAGCGGAGTCGCCAGCGGCCTGAACGCCAACATCAGGACGATTGGGGGCTCCCTCGGCACCGCGATCACAGCCAGCGTCATCTCCCTGCACCAGGGGCCAGGCGGATACCCCCGCGAGCACGGCTACGTCGTCGGCTTCATGGTCCTGGCCGCGGCGATGTGTGCAGCGACCATCTTCGCTCTCTTCGTTCCCGGCCGGCCGCGCGCCGCGCGAGCCCTCGTCCCGTCCGCCAACGATGCGGATGACAGCGCGCTCCGCGAGGGCTTCGACATCACATTCGAACCCGGGCTGACGGATCCTGGGCAGCCGCTTCCGGGAAGAGCTACCTGATGCAGCTCGGACTTCGGCTCACCTACGCGACCGGGATGAAAGAGGCGCTCGATGAGATCCTCGCGATGGAGCGCGAGGGATTGGACGCAGTTCATCTGCCCGAGTCCTACAGCTTCGACTCTGTCAGCCAGCTCGGCTACCTCGCCGCCCGCACAACACGGGTCCGCCTCATGACAAGCATCCTGAACTTCTACTCTCGCACTCCCGCGACGCTCGCCATGACCGCGGCAGGGCTCGACTACGTCTCGGACGGGCGATTCGTTCTCGGCATCGGAGCCTCCGGCCCGCAGGTCATCGAAGGCATGCACGGCGTCCCGTACGACGCCCCCGTCGACCGCGCACGAGAAGTCGCCGAGATCTGCCGGCAGGTCTGGCAACACCAGCCGCTCGAGCACCGCGGTCGCTACTATGAAGTCCCGCTGCCAGCTCGGGGGGGGTGGCATCGGACGGCCGCTCAAGCTCATCAACGAGCCTTTGCGCGCAGACATCCCCATCCACCTGGCGGCCATTGGGCCGCGCAACGTCGAACTTGCCGCAGAACTCTTCGACGGCTGGCAGCCCCTCCTCTTCGACCCCGACGGTGCGCACGCGGCCTTCGGTCGCGCGCTGACCACCGGGCTCGCGAAGCGCGACCCATCGCTTGCACCTCTCCAAATCGTTGTGGACACTCACCTCCTCATCACTCAGGACCCAGACGAACTGGAAAAGGCGCGACGGTCGGTGCGCAGCTATCTCGCCCTCTACATAGGTGGTATGGGCCCACGCGACGGGAACTATTACACACGCCTCGTCTCCCAGTTCGGCTATCCAGACGAGGCCGACCGCGTCCAGGAGCTGTACCTGTCCGGTCAGCGACAACTGGCTGCGGATACGGTCTCCAACCGCCTCGTCAACGGACTCTCTCTCATCGGCGACCCCGAACAGATCGGTTCCAGGCTCGAGGCGCTCCGAGGGGCGGGCGTCACCGGGCTGGCGCTCAGACCGCTCGCCCCTACCCCGCAACGTCGCATCGCCGACATCGCCGCGCTGCGCGGCATGCGTGGCTAATCCACGGTGCTTCCAGCACCCAGCACCCAGCACCCAGCGCTGTCGATGCCGAATCCCGGAGCCTGTATTGGATCCACCGTCGGATATGGTCCATGTGGGTTCGCGCAGACCGGTCTGGCCCGGGAGAGTCACGACGGCTCCACGGGCAGGCGCAAGAGCTTGCCGCGGTGCCAACGGGCCGGATCGTCCAGAGAGAGGGGCAACGAGTGGCAAACGCGGACATCGCCCAGGCGATCGTCACCGGCATCGGCACGGGAGACATCGATCGTTCACTCTTCGCCGAGTGTGCCACCTGGCAGGTGTGTCCCGCGACCCGGTCGGCATCGACGCCTTCCTCGGCTCCCTTGAGTGGGTGCGCGCTAGACGGGCCCGCCCCAGGGTCATGAGCATCTCGGGAGCGACCGCGGGCGAGGTCCGTGTCGCCATCGAGGCAGGCTCAGCGACCCCGATGGCCAACGGGGAGATCTACCGCAACTCCTACCACTTCCTCTTCGTGTTCAACGGAGGGCAGATCCAGGCGGTCAGGGAGTACATGGACACCGCCTACGCCGCGGCCTTCTTCGCCCGCCTGTCCGCAGCCGAGCAGGAGGACCGCAAGTGAGTCAGACCAATGCCGCGAGCGGCCCAGGGATCGACACCAAGACCAATGACGCCGAGACCAATCTTGTGGTGCGCGTCGTACGAGGCCCTGCCGCGGAGCTGAGTGCCGCCGACTTCGAGGTGACCGAGGAGGATATCCCCAGGCCAGGCGACGGCGAGGTCCTGTACCGCGCGATCTACATGTCGCTCGACGCCGGCATGCGCAGCGGCATGCCCCTGCTCGACGGCAGACCTGGCCGGCCCGGCGGGATCGCGGTCGGCGATCCGATGTTCGCCGGCAAGCTGCCTCCGCAGAACGGATGGACCGGGGGACTGGTCGGGCGGGTCCTCGAGTCTCGGCATCCCGCCTTCGTTCGAGGCGACTTCGTGCATGGAGGCATGTACTGGCAGACCCACCACGTGATGGCCGGAGAGTTCCTCGCCAAGGTCGACCCAGCCGAGACATCGCTGGTCTCCACTGTCGGTGTCCTGGGTCAGTCGAGCTTCACGGCCTGGTGCGGCGTCACGCTGGTGGCGAAGCCCAAGCCGGGCGATGTGGTGGTCGTCAGCGGCGCAGGAGGTGCGGTCGGGATGGTCGCCGCCCAGATTTCGCGCCTCCGGGGAGCCACCGTAATCGGGATCGCCAGCGGCGAGAAGGTGCGCTACCTGACCGACGAACTTGGCGTCGATCACTGCGTGGATCGTCTGGCGACCCCCGACATCGGCTCGGCGATCGACGAGCTGGCTCCCAACGGGGTCGACGTCTACTTCGACAACGTCGGTGGTCCGATCCGCGACGCCATGCTTCCGCGGCTGAGGAAGTTTGGGCGCCTGGTCGTGTGCGGAGCTGCGAGCGAGTACGGCGCAGAGCGCGCGCCGGCAACCATCGACTACACCAACATCCTCGCCAAGAGCCTCACGATCGGCGGATTCGTGGTCTATGACCACTACGACCTCCACGACCAGTTCTGGAGAGAGATGTCGGAGTGGATCGGGGCCGGCGACCTGCGCTACCGCTACCAGGTTATCGACGGGCTCGAGAACGCGGCTCAAGGACTCGTCGATCTCCTCGCCGGATGCAATGAGGGGAAGCCGATCGTCCAAGTCTCCCTGGATCCGACGACAGTGCCGCCGGCTGAGTCTGCCTGACCGAGCATGGGCACCACCGATCGGCCGCTTCCATACCAGCGCCGATGCGGAGCACCGCGAGCATGGGGCGCTATCGTGATTCGTTCAGGCCAGTGGTGGAGAGACCTCCTGCGCGGCACACTCGACCGGGCGGGAAAGACAAGGACGGATGGTCGTGAAGCCTCAGGAAGACGGGGCGCGGGTGTCGCCGAGCGGTGCGACCGCGTCTGTAGAGGCACAGCTGAAGCGGATGCTTCTCGGTGGTGAGTTGGTCCCTGGCGAGCAGATCCGCCAGGAGTTCATGGCCTCCCGGCTCGGCGTCAGCCGCGTGCCCGTACGGGAGGCGCTGCGACATCTGGCCGCGATCGGGATGCTGACCCACATCCCCAACGTCGGCTACATGGTCGCCAAGCTCAGCTCCGCGCAAGTGGAGCAGGTATATCTGCTGCGCAAGGTGCTCGAGGACCCGGTTCTCGACAGCCTCCCGCCAGCCACCCAGGATCAGCTGGACACGGTGGAGTCCTTCTCGAAGGCGGTTGCAGAGGCAGCTGAGCGCCACGACGTCGTCGAGCTGCGGAACCGCAACCGAGACTTCCACTTCGCCATCTTCGCCATCAGCCCACTGGACCTTCTCGTCGAGGAGCTGGACAAGGTCTGGACGTGGGCATCGCTGCAGTCCGCCTATCTGTTCAGCCCCGGCAGCCACGACAGCCTGTTCGCCGAACATCGCGATTTCGTCGAGGCACTCCAAGTGGGCGACAACGACGCGCTGAAGACGATCATGGACCGCTCCCGTGACCGCGCCCGCAAGCAGGTCCGGCTCCTGCTTTGTCGCAGTGCACCTCGAGATCGCGGTACATCACTACGATGACGGCCGTCGACGACACCACCGTAGAGTTCGAGCTCGCCAAGACGTGGACCGAGTTCCCCTACCTCCTCGCAACCCCGCTCGGAGAGATCGTCAACCCCCGAGTGCCCGTCGATTCGCTGACCGAAACCCCCGGCGGCCGCAGGAGCCGGCGCCTTCACCTTCGACCACTGGACACCCGGAAACGAGCTGGTGGTCAAAAAGAAGGACGACTGGTGGGGCGGCACGGTCTGTCTGGACAGCCTGCGCTTCATCACCCAGAACGACGCCAACGCCCGCCGGGACACCTTCGAGAACGTGAAGCGCAAGTGTTCAACAACAACGCCAACCTCGAGGTCCCCGCAGCCGTCGTCACCGAGCCCGATGTCAACTACGTGAATTGGCCGCTGCGACTGGGAGTGACGCCGACCTTCGGCGTCGGTCCCGAGGCCGGGAAAGCACCGCGGCCAACATGGACATCCGTCGGGGTCTGCAGCTGACCCTCGATCCGCAGTTCATGGTCGACTGCGTCAACCAAGGCGCATCGGGCTCGACATCGTTCTTGTCCAGCGACAACCCGCTCAACCCTGGTCTAACGGGCATCCGCTACGACAAGGACGCCGGCAAGGCACTGCTCGACAAGGCGAAGCAGGAGAGCTGGGACGGCAAGATCAGCTTCCTGACACTCAAACCAGCCGCGGCCATCGCCAACAACGCCGCCGCCCTTTGGAAGTCGTCGGCGTGGACGTCGCGGTCAAGGCCGTCGAGGTCAGCGAGCTGATACCCGCACTTCAAGGCGGCGGCGGATTCGGCATTGGTGCCTCGGGCGCCAGCACCGCCCCTGGCCGAGTGCATCTCCTGCGACCTGGACGCCTACCGCAGCGACGGCACCGCCAACCGGGTCAGATTCTCCGACCCCACGATCGATGCTCTGGCAGAGCGAGCAGACTCGCTCAACCCCGAGGGCGTCCCACAGTTCCTGCAGGACTACCAGGAGGCCTGAAACAACGCGATCCCCCGCATCCTCTACGGCCAGCAGTACTACCTGGAGGCCTGGACCCCGAAGCTGCACGGCGTGCGCCCCCGTCGCGCTATCTGATGGTCGACTTCTTTAAGGCCTGGCTCGAGCAGTGAGACCGCTGCGGCCGGCCCTCGGCGACCGGCCCCGCCACGCCAACACGCACGCCATCAGCCCCGCGTCCTGGCGGTCCAAGAGGTCGTCTCCTGTGACCTGCTCAGACAGGAGGCTGCTCGTGCATTCGGACGCGTCAGAAGCACCTTGTGCGGCGCTCGGCGGGCAGAGCAAGCAGTCACCGAACCTACCTCCACTGCGGATCGGTCCGGATCAACCGCGGCATGGACCAATCTCCATCCCCGCGCTGGACCCAAGGTCACGATCTGATCGCAAAAACTGGATGAAGGTCTTGTGTCCAACATTGGATCCCGGCATGATGAGACTCACGTCACAAGGGTCCGGGTGCTGGGCGACGATCAACAGTGTCGGAGTAGCAAAGCCGCACGGTCATCCGTGGGCTGGAGAAGGGTTGCAATGAAGCTTCTTCATCTGAACGCGCGTTACAAGGGCGCGGCGGTGCTAGTGCCACTCGCCCTCGTACTTGCGGCCTGCGGAGGCACGTCGGACGACCCACCCGACGGCAAGGGCGGCGGCAAGCAGGAACAGCTGGCGACGAGCCTGGTCAAGGGCGGCGATGAGGGCGAGTGCACCGCCGACAAGGCCGGCGGCGCAATCACGATCACCGAGCAGGTCGAGTATTCCTCGATCGACCCGGTCGCGCCCTCGAACTACGCCAACCCGATGTACGCGATCTACGGCGCGCTGATGCGCTACAACCCCGCACAGGGTGCCTACGAGCCCGATCTGGCGGCGTCGCTGGAGCCCAAGGGCGACAGCACCGTCTGGACCCTCACCCTGAAGGACGGGATCACCTTCGGCGACGGCTCGCCGATGACCGCTGGTGACGTCATCGCCTCGATCGAACGGTTCCGAGCCAAGGGCGCGCTGTCGACCTACACCAGCCGGGCTCGATACATCGACAAGATGACGGCGGTCGACGACAAGACCGTCGAGTTCACGCTGACCAAGGCCTGGACCGAGTTCCCCTACCTGCTGGCCACCCCGGTAGGCGAGATCGTCAACCCGAGGGTTCCCGCGGACGCACTCGCTGACAACCCGGCGCCTGGCGCCGGCGCGGGTGCCTTCGTCTTCGACCGCTGGACGCCCGGGAACGAGCTGGTGGTGAAGAAGAAGGACGACTGGTGGGGCGGCGCCGTCTGTCTGGACAGCCTTCGCTTCATCACCCAGAACGACGCCAACGCCCGCAAGGACACCTTCGACACCGGCGAGGCCCAGGTCTTCAACAACAACGCCAACCTCGAGGTCTCCGCGGCCGTCGTCGCCAAGCCCGACGTCAACTACGTGAAGTGGCCGCTGCGTCTCGGGTTCACCCCGAACTTTGGCGTCGGCCCGGAGGCAAAAGACGCTCCGCTCGCCAACAATGACGTCCGCCAGGGCCTCCAGATGACGCTGGACCCGCAGTTCATGGTCGACCGCGTGAACCAGGGCGCCGCTGAGCCCTCGGATGCCCTGATGTCCAGCGACAACCCGCTGAACCGCGGTCTCAAGGGCGTTCCTCACGACAAGGACGCGGGCAAGCAGCTGCTCGACAAGGCGAAGCAGGAGGGCTGGGATGGCAAGATCACGATCATGTCCCTCAACCAGCCGGGCAACCTGGTGATCGCCAACAACGCAGCCGCGCTGTGGAAGTCCGTGGGCGTCGACGTCACCGTCAAGGCGGTTGAGATCAGCCAGCTGATCCCTGCCATCCAGGGCGGCGGCGGGTTCGACCTGCAGGTCTCGGGTGCGAGCGTGGCGCCGATCGGGGAGTGCGTCTCATGCGACCTCGACGCGTACCGCAGCGACGGTTCGGCCAACCGTGTCGGCTTCTCCGACGCCACGATCGACCAGCTCGCCGAGCAGGCAGATGCACTGCCCGCCGACGGTCGCGCGCAGCTCCTGCAGGACTACCAGGAGGCTTGGAACAACGCGATCCCGCGTGTTCTCTACGGCCAGCAGTACTACCTGGAGGCCTGGACCTCGAAGCTGCAGGGCGTGCGCCCGTCGCGCTACCTGATGGTCGACTTCTCCAAGGCCTGGCTCAAGAAGTGAGCACCGCAATTCAGAGCCCGTCTGCGGGGGCCACTCAGCCCCCGCAGGCGGCCTCGCCGCTCGCGCGGAAGCGCCGGTTCGGTCGGCTGCGCTACCTCGGCACACGACTCGTCCGACTCGTCTCGATCATCTTCGGGGTCACCCTGGTCAGCTTCTTCCTGCTGAAGATGACCCCCGGCGATCCAGCCGCCACCGCTTTGGGACCCGACGCCACGCAGGAGCAGCTCGACGCGATGCGCGCCGAGCTCGGCTTGAACAAGCCGATCTGGCAGCAGTACACCGACTGGCTCGGCGGCATACTGCGCGGCGACTTCGGCGAGACCCTGATCGCTCCTCGGCGTTCGGTGGCGGGCGACCTCGCCGACCGTCTCCCGGTCACGATCGAGCTCGGTGTGCTCGCCATCTTGGTCTCGCTGCTCGTCGCTGTCCCGCTGGGCGTGTGGTCGGCCCACCGCCGCGAGACCACCTTCGACCGCGTGACGTCCACGCTGCTCTACGCAGTCGTCTCGATCCCGTCCTTCGTGGCCGCACTGCTGCTCATCCAGATCTTCGTCTTCAACCCAGAGCTGGCACGCAACGCGGCACTGGTTGTCGCCATCGTCGCCGTGGCCTACGCCGCCATGTCGTGGTTGCGCTCACGCGGCTCCAAACGGCACAGCTCGGGGCCGGGCACGCCAGACTCCGCAACGCCGCTATTGATCGGGTCCCTGGTAGTTGCCGCTGTCTGCGTGGCGATCTACCTGCTGTTGCCGGCCTTCCCGCGGCAGGGATTCGTCCCGCTCTCCGAGAGCATCGGCGGCAACCTGAAGGGCGTCTTCCTTCCAGTATTCACTCTGGTTCTGGTCGACATCGCCATCTTCACCAGGCTGCTGCGCAGTGATATGGCCACTGAGCTCATGAAGCCCTATGTGCTCGCGAGCCGCGCACGTGGCATGGGCACCGGGCATGTGCTCGTGACCGAGGCGCTGCGCCCGTCCCTGTTCTCACTGATCACGGTGGTCGGACTCTCGATCGGCCAACTCATCGGCGGCACGATCATCGTGGAGTCGATCTTCCGGCTTCCTGGCGTGGGCTCGATGCTGACCACCGGCGTGCGGGGCGGCGACTACCCGGTCGTCCAGGCGTGCATCTTCGTCATCGCCACCGCCTACGTGCTCATCAACGCCATCGTCGACCTCAGTTACGCGTTCCTGGACTCGCGAGTCAAGCAAGGGAGGGCCCGATGACCGTCCCCCAAGTTGTTGGCCCGGCACCGAGCCCGGTTAACGGAGTGTCGCCCGGCGGTGCGGGGAGCCGCCCACCCGGAGAGCCGGCCGCGAGCACCGCTTCGCAAAGTCGGCCCGCTCTGCTGCTGGCCGCGCTGATGACAGCGGCAGGTCTCGTGCTGGCTGTGCTGGGGTTCGCATTGGCAACAGCGCCGGGCGCTGTACGGGTCGCGCTCGTCGTGGTCGGCCTGATTATCTTCTACGCGGGCGCCAGGCAGTTGGGTCGCGTCTTCTTCGGCACCGAGTTCGACCTCGGCTTCTGGTGTGCGCTCGCCTGGCTGGTGGGCATCACCCTCGCCGCCATCCTGGCGGACGTGCTGCCGCTGCCTGAGTCGCTTGACCCGTCGAAGGCACTACTCGAGCTGCCGCTAGAGGGACCCACGGCGCGGCACTGGCTCGGCACAGATCAGTACGGCCTGGACCTGTTCGGCGAGATCATCTACGGCGCGAGGGTCTCACTCATCGTCGGCTTCGGTGGTGTCGCGATCGGCGGGGTCATCGGCACCTGTGTCGGCCTGCTGGCGGGCTACTTCCGTGGACGGGTCGATGGCTCCCTGGGATGGGTCGTGGACCTGATCCTCAGCTTCCCGCCCCTGGTGCTCCTGATGGCCTTGGCGGCGGTGCTCGCGCCCAACACTCGCAACATCGCGCTCGCGCTTGCGGTGCTCGTGGTGCCTTCCTTCGCCCGATTGGCACGGGCCACGACGATGAAGATCGCCGAGCAGGACTACGTCTTCATGGCGAAGGCCATGGGTGCGCGGCCCCGGCGCATCATGTTCCGCGAGGTGCTGCCGAACATCCTGCCGTCGCTGATGTCGTACGCCCTGCTCGTCACCGCGATTCTGATCGTCGCCGAGGCATCCTTGTCGTTCCTCGGCCTGAGCGTGCAGCGACCGACGCCGACATGGGGAAATCTGATCGCCGAGGCCGAGCCCCGCTTCGACCAGTACCCGTTCCTGCTCGCACCGGCGGTGCCGCTCTTCCTGACCGTGTTCTCCATCAACCGCATCGGCGATGCCATCCGTGCACGCCAGGCAAGGGACTGACATGACCCACGCGACCAACCTCGGCGAGAGCAAGCCGCTACTCCTGGACGTGCGGGGCCTGCGCACGACACTGCACACCCTCGGTGGGCCCATCACGGTGGTCGACGGGGTCGACCTCGTCCTGCCTGCAGCGAGCACGCTCGGCGTCGCTGGCGAATCCGGCTCGGGTAAGTCGATGCTGGCCAGATCGCTGATGAGCCTGCTGCCCGTCCGCGGCGAGGTCACCAGCGACCACTTCCTCTTCAACGGGCAGGCCGTCGACCCCCAGAGTCCTGGCAGCCGCGTGCTGTGGGGCCCCGAGATCGCGATGGTCTTCCAGGACCCGATGACGGCGCTCAACCCCGTCCGCACCATCGGTGCGCAGCTGACCGACACCCTGCGGATCCACGAGAGGCTGGGCAAGGAGAAGGCCCGCGGACGTGCAGCTGATCTGCTCGGCCGGGTCGGCATCCCCTCACCGCGGTCACGGCTCGACGTCTACCCACACGAGATGTCGGGCGGGATGCGGCAGCGAGTGATGATCGCGATTGCGATCTCCTGCTCGCCGCGACTGCTGATTGCCGACGAGCCGACGACAGGGCTTGACGTCACCGTCCAACGGCAGATTCTGGCACTGCTGCGTCGCCTCAAGGACGAGGAGGACATGGCGATGATCCTGATCAGCCACGACGTCGCGATGCTCGCCGACGAGGTCGACGCGGTGAACATCATGTACGCCGGCCGCACAGTCGAGACGGTCACCGCATCGCAGTTGCACGATCACGACGTCCGGCACCGCTACAGCGAGGCGCTGCTGCTGGCCCACCCCGACATCAACGCCGAACCGGGCGTCGCCCTCGAGGGCATCCCGGGCAGCCCGCCCAGCTTTGCCGCCCTCCCGGCCGGCTGCCGGTTCGCGGCACGCTGCGCCCACGCCGAGGAGATCTGCCGCCTCGACGAGCCGACGCTGGGCCCAGACCAGGGTGCCCGCACCTACGCCTGCCACTTCCCAGCGCATGCCGTGGCGTCGAAGTGGCCCGAACTCCAGGAGCAGCTGTGAATCAGGCAATCGCCACCCTCGCGCCCAGCGAGGTATCCAGCGACTTGGTCATCGAGGCGAACGACGTCGTCGTCGAGTATCCAACCTCCAACGGGACCGTGCACGCCGTCTCCGGCGTCAGTGTCGCAGTGACCGAGGGGGAGACCCTCGCCATCGTCGGCGAGAGCGGGTCGGGCAAGTCCACGTTCCTGCGCGCACTGATCCGGCTGACCCGGGTCACCTCGGGATGCATCAAGTACGGCGACACGGAGCTGACCGCGCTCAACGAGGAGCAGATGCGGCAGCTGCGGCCCGATCTGCAGATGATCATGCAGGACCCGATCTCCTCGCTCAACCCGCGACGCAAGGTCAAGGACATCGTCGCCGAAGGCCTTCGCATCTGGCCGTCGCGGGTGCGGAGCACCGTCGACCAGCAGGTCGAGGAGGGTCTCACGGCCGTTTCGATGGACCCCGCCCAGGTCGGCGATCGCAGGCCGACGTCCTTCTCTGGAGGACAGTGCCAGCGCATCGCCATCGCGCGTGCCCTCGCCATGCATCCCAAGGTGCTGTTCTGCGACGAGCCGGTCTCGGCTCTCGATGTCTCGGTCCAGGCGCGGGTGCTGAATCTGCTGCGAGAGGCCAAGGAGAAGTTCGGACTGACGGTCCTGTTCGTGTCCCACGACCTCGGCGTGGTCAAGTCGATCAGCGACCGGGTGATGGTGCTCTACCTGGGCAGAACCTGCGAGATCGCACCAGTCGACAAGCTCTATGAGAGCCCGGCTCACCCCTACACCGATCTCCTGCTCGCCTCTGCGCCCGGTTCGCACCGTCCCGTTCCCGAGGACCTGTCAGTCGAGCCGCCTTCGCCCCTCGCGCCCCCGTCCGGATGCCGATTCCGAACCCGCTGCCCGCGCGCGAGCGACCGCTGCGCATCGGAGGTCCCCGAGCTGCGGGAGATCACCCCACAGCAGTTCGTCGCCTGCCACCACCCCCTCATCGAGCCACTCACCGATCTGACGCCCGCGCCGGCCGCCAGCGGACCGGAGTTCGACTGACGGAAGACCCCTGACGTCGGTCAGCTGGGTCAGCCCGGCCGGCTCGACAGGACAAAAGAACGCGGCCGACGTGTGTCCCACATTGGATCCAATAAAGCAGGCGAAATCCAGTGGGAATCATGGAGAGTAATCCGACGATTCTTGTGACTGACATCACAGGGAGGCGTGAGGTGGGTCATCGGAGCGACCCACCGCCGGATGGACGTCCGCGTCCGGGTCTCGGCCCCCCACGCCGATGGCACACCGAGCCGGGCCTGAGGGCAGCCGCCCATGAGACCGAGACTCCGCGCCCCTCCGCCGGCGCGGCCAGCCCGCACTGTGCATCCGTGCGAAACCCCGGTGTCGATGCCATCTGGGTGCGACGTCCGCCCAAGAGCCGTGGGAGAGCGACCGACCTGAAGAAAGACCCGCTGACGCAATAGACAAGAGAGATTCAATGACACACGACGGTTCTTCGAGCGAGACCACCACCCGGCCTCACGAGATCTTGGACCTGACCGTCCACCCCCAGGCGATCGACCCCGTCGCCCTGCGTGAGAACGCCTCCGACATCGAGGCGCCCCTGCTGTTGATGTCGTTGGTCCAGATGACGGGCGACATCTCGCTGCTCGACCGGTATGGCGACCACGTCACCTTCAGCGCGTCGGCCGACCACCGATTGCTGCCCGAGGGCCGCCTGCCCGACGCCGACAAGGAGGAGCTGCTCGCGATCCTGGAGAAGGTCGGACAAAACCCGGGCGAGCAGCACTACCTCCAGGTCCCCGACGACGAGCTATTCGCGCGCATGCTCGGCGTGGTCGTCGGCGAAGAGATCCCCGAGGAGTTCTTCGCCATCGTCAAGGAGCAGGGCGGCTTCGAGCTCACCCGCCCCGGCGCTCCCCACACCAAGCGCCCGCCGTCCGACTTCAAGATCGCCGTGTTGGGCGCTGGCATGAGCGGGATCGCCGCCGCGATCGCCGCGGCTGACGCAGGCTTCGACTACCACGTCTATGAAACCGCCGACGACATCGGCGGCACCTGGCGGATCAACACCTACCCCGGCGTCGCGGTCGACACCCCGAGCATCTACTACTCCTTCTCCTACGAGATCGAGGCCGCCTGGTCCAAGTATTACCCGCTCGGTCCGGAGTACCAGAATTACCTGCGCCGCGTCGTCGACAAGTACGACATCAAGAACAACATCAGCTTCAACACCCGCATCGAAGCGATGCAGTGGGACGACGAGGCTCAGCAGTGGGTCCTGGAGCTGGACTCCAACGGCGAGCGCAGCCAGGTCCGCTACAACGCGGTCGTCACCGCCGCGGGCTTCCTCAACCGTCCCAAGTTCCCCGACATCCCCGGACGCGAGACCTTCCGCGGTCAGAGCGTCCACAGCGCCAAGTGGCACGACGGCGTCGAGCTGGCCGGAAAGAAGGTGGCCGTCATCGGAGCCGGCGCCACCTCGGTGCAGATCGTTGACGCGATCATCGGCGACGTCGCCATGCTCACCCTGTTCCAGCGTCAGCCGCACTGGGTCAACCCCAACCACCTCGGCGAGGGCATCGTGCCGAGCGGAGAGCGGTGGGCCCAGTGCAACATCCCCTTCTACGACCGCTGGCGGCGGGCCAAGACCTACTGGTTCGTCTCTGACAAGGGCTACGCCAACGTCCGGGTCGACCCCGACTGGCACCGCGAGCACCCACTCTCGATCTCGGCGGCCAACGACAGGGCGCTCCAGCTCGGCCTGCGTCACCTCGAGGAGTCCTTCGGGCACGACCCCGAGCTCAAGGCGAAGATGACGCCCGACTACCCGCCCTACGGCAAGCGTCCGATCCGCGACCCAGGGGGCTACTTCCGCGCTCTGGCGAGCGAGAAGGGCGAGGTCATCGCCACGCCCCTCGTCGAGGTCGTTCCCGAAGGTCTGAAGACCTCCGATGCCGTCGTCCACGAGTTCGACGTGATCATCTACGCCACCGGGTTCACGCTGGACTTCCTCTCGCCCATCGAGATCGTCGGCCGAGACGGCCGCACCCTGAACGAGGTCTGGCACAACGGCACCGACCCGCGTTCTTACCTTAGCGGGACGGTGGCCGGGTTCCCCAACCTCTTCATCACCTCCAGCCCGAACTCCAGCAACGCCCACGGCGGCGGCCACAACTTCATGACCGAGGTCGCCGTCCACTTCATCATCGAGTGTCTCCAGCTCGTCATCGAGTCCGGAGCCCACTCGATCGAGGTCACGGCCAATGCCCAGGAGGAGTTCGTCGCCGAGGTGGACCAGCAGATGGAGGGCTCCATCTGGCGCAACTCCTTCGGCGCCCACACCTACTACCGCAACGCCGCTGGCCGGGTCATGCTGCCCAACCCCTGGCGCATGGTCGACCTGTGGCGGAGGCTGCGCGCCCCCGAGCCGTCCAGCTTCATGATCCGGTAAGGGCACCCAATGGCCTTCGACCCGGACGTTCAGGCCCTCTTGGACAGCCGAGGCGCCCAGCCGACACTTCAGCAGCGCGGCGTCGCCGGCGCGCGGGAGATGATGAACTCAGCCCCCCGCGCGCCGGGACCCGGCGTCGCCGAGGTCAAGGACCTCGCCTTCGACGGTTCGCACGGCACCATCCCGGTGCGCCTGTACCACCCCCGGCAGTCCGCCGAGCCGCTGCCGGCGATGATCTACTTCCACGGCGGGGGAATGATCATCGGCAGCATCGAGACGGCGGATCCGCTCGCCCGGCACCTCGCTAACGCCGCCGGCGCCGTGGTGATCAGCGTCGACTACCGGCTTGCGCCGGAGCACCCCCACCCTGTGGCGACCGACGAGGCCTACGCCACCGTCGTTTGGGTGGCCGACTACGCCGCCGAGCTGGGCATACATCGACCCAGCTCGGCTGGCGGTCGGGGGCGAGAGCGCCGGCGGCAACCTCGCAGCCGGTGCCGCTCTCCAAGCCCGCGACCAGGGCAGGCCCCCTCTCGACCTACGGCGTTCCGGCGCTGGCCACCGACCTCGCCGGGCTGCCGGACGCCCTCGTCGTCACCGCCGAGAACGACCCCTCCCGAGACGCGCTCAAGGACTACGGCCACCGCATCCGAGCCGCCGGCGTGCAGACCGCGCTGCTGCGCTACCCCGGCGTCGCGCACGGCTTCATGTCCCAAACCGGCACCATCCGCCGCTCCAACCTGGCATGCGCCGAGATCGGGGGCCTGCTCCGAGCCAAGTTCGCCACGCCCCGTCCCGTCACCACGCAGCAGGTCACAGCGCAGCACGGCGCCACGTGACCACCGAGCTGCCCCACCAATGACCCTTCAGACGAGTGCACATCTGAAGCAATCCCCATGAACAGCCCCACCACCAATCAATCAGCAGAGACGAGGAGTTCCATGTCAAGCGCAGTAGAACGCTTCGGTGACGGCACCGCGTTCGTCACCGGTGGCGCCGCCGGCATCGGCGAAGGTTTTGTGCGTCATCTGGCGGCGATCGGCATGCGGGTCGTCATCGCCGACGTCAACCTTCCCGCGGCCCAGAAGCTCGCCGACGAGCTGGTCGAGGCCGGCCGACGAGCGACGGCCATCGAGCTCGACGTCACCTCCGCCGACCAGGTCGACCGGATCGCGCGGCAGATGTTCGAGGACTACGGCAGCGTCGAGCTGCTGATCAACAACGCCGGCGTCGAGAACGCCGGCCTGCTGTGGGAGGTCACCCCGGCGCGCTGGAAGCAGGTCATGGACATCAACGTCGACGGCGTCTTCTACGGCATCCACTCCTTCGTGCCGCTCATGATCGAAGCGGGCAAGCCAGCGGTGATCGCCAACCTGTCCTCGGTCGGCGGCGTCGGCAGCGCACCCGTACAGGCGCCGTACATGGTCAGCAAGCATGCGGTGCTCGCCCTCACCGAGTGCCTTTACCAGGAGGTCGCCCTGGTCGGTGCCCCGATCCAGGTCTCGGCGGTCCTGCCCCACTCCATCCGCAGCCAGATCTTCCTGGCCGCCCGCCGCGACGCACCCAGCGCCAACCCGGTCGCGAACGGCGTCTTCGACGCCATGCAGGCAGCCAACGTCGCGACCGGCCTGGACCCGGTCGAAGCCGCCGAGCACATGACCGAGGCGATCGCACGCGGAGACTTCTGGATCTTCTCCGACGACCTCATCTGTCGCGAGAGCACCTCCCGGCGTGCCACCCAACTCGCGGACCTGACGCCACCACCCGACCCCCGGGTCATGCTCGACCGTATGGGCATCGACCCCATTGGCGTGGGGTTGTCGGCATGAGCATCGAGTCCACTGCCTCCACCGACGCGTCCACCATGGCTGATTCGCGCGTGACAGTCGCCCTCGAGGAAGCCCTCAACCGCGGCGAGGTCGGCATCCAAGTCGCCGCCTACCTCAACGGACGCCTCATCGTCAACGCCGTCGCCGGACGAGTCGCTGACGGCGACGCACTCGAGGCGACGACCGACACCCTCTTCCCGGTCTTCTCCGTCACCAAGGCCGTGGTCGCCACCGGGCTCCACCTCCTCGCCAAGCGGGGCCTCGTCGACTACACGGCACCCGTGGCCACCTACTGGCCCGAGTTCGCCCAGAACGGCAAGGGCGACATCACCGTCCGCCACGCCCTCAGCCACCGCGCCGGCATCCCCTGGATGCCGCCGGACATCGGCCTCGACGAGCAGGCCGACTGGTCGTGGGTCATCAAGCGGATCGAGGAGGAGGAGCCGACCTTCCCGGCTGGCAGCGTGAACTGCTACCACGCACTCGTCTGGGGCTGGATCATCGGCGAGATCATCCGCCGCACCGACCCGCAGCAGCGCGACCTGCAGACCTTCATCCGCCAGGAGATCATCGAGCCGCTCGCGATCGAGGACATGTACCTCGGCCTACCCTCCGAGCAGGACCGACGCGTGGCCACGCTCCTGGCCGGCGAGGTGCCCACCGAGCCGATCTCGGAGTACTTCCTTCGCGGGATGCCGCCGGCAATCTACCCGGGTTCCGTTGCCTACAACACCGAGAAGTCCCGCCGCACCGTCAACCCCGGAGCCGGCATCATCGCCAACGCCAGCTCGATGGCCAGATTCTTCGGGGCCCTGGCCAACGGCGGCGAGCTCGACGGCACCCGGCTCTTCACCTGCGGGGAACTCCTGACCTTCACCGCCCCGCGCGACAACGTCGACGACGTTGACATTTACATGGGGCGCCCCGTCCGAGTCGGAGCCTACGGCTACTGGGTCGGCGGCGGCGGGCCCGGCCTCAACCCCCTCGTGGGCGAAGACCTACACATCCTGTACCACACCGGCGCAGGCGGCTCCATCGCCTGGGCTGAGCTGGACACGGGGCTCTCCATCGCGTTCTGCCACAACGCCATGCACGGCGCGATCGACCCCGACCGCCACCCCTTCACGCCCGCCATCGAGGCGGTGCGCGCCATCGCTGCCGAACTACGAGAGACCCACGCATGAGCACCCAGTCGGACGACCACGCAGCAATCCTCAACCTCAACGGGCTCTTCGCCGAGGCCGTCGACCACGACCCGACCCTCGACCGGGTCATCTCCCTCTTCACCCGCGACGGGACGTGGGTCATGGGCAGCAAGGAGTTCGAGGGACACGAGGAGATCCGGCAGGCCCTGCAAGGCACGCGCGATCGGGGTTTCGCCGGCCCCGCGGCGGGTACCCGCCACATCGTGACCAGCCAGCAGATCTATCTCACTGCAGACCGCGTCGCCGGGCGGGGCAGCAGCCAGTGGTTGCTGGTGCAACCCGCTACCGCCCCCGAGACTCCCACCCTGCGCGGTGTGGGTCGCTACCTCGACGAGTACGTCAAGGTCGACGGCACCTGGTTCATCCAAAGCCGGAGCGCCGTCTCATGACAGCGCCCCACCACCACGCGACGGCCGCGAAGACACCCAGGCCATGAGTTGTCTGGCCGGCAGGTCGCCATCGTCACCGCTGCAGGCCAGTCCGGCAACATCGGCGTCGGCGAGGCGGCCGACCGCGTCGGCGCTGATGTGTTCCTTGACCCCTGCGGGGAGAGCTGGTTGGACTGCCGGCGTGACCAGGCGTTCGAGGCCCTGCCTACATTTTCGAGACCAGTGGCATGCACGGCATGATCTCCCGCCAGCTCGACGAGGTGCCCCGAAGTCGGTGATCACGGGCGTCGTCTGCGGGTGCGCGTGACGATCAGCTACGTCCTCGATCGCGGTGAACCGCTGGACGTCACCTTGAACATCAGCATGCTCGGCTCACCTGAGATCTACCGACGCATGGCCCAAGAACTGGCCGACGGGCGGCCGGACTTCTCCGGCATGGTTTGGCCCGGGCGCTGCGCCGTGCCGGGCTGACGCCGATCGGGCTGGCCGCCAAGGAGATCGGTCTGGACGAGGTTGCGGACGCCTTCGAGGCTTTGCGCAACCCCGTCGACCTCAATAAGGTCGCCGTGCTGCGCCAGCAGTAAGGAAGCAACGGAGGACTCCTCGCCGCACGGACAGGGGTAACCCGACACCTAGTCGGCTCGTATCGATGCCGAGACTCAACCGGCAGGGCCGCCGCACAACCAGAAGATGGGGCGGCCCCGACCGCATCAGGTCGGGACCGCCCCACTTACGCGCCCTCCCGCGTCTCCTCTTAGGTGACTGCAATCGGGTTTGCTTGTCGCTAGGAGCCAGCTTGTGCCGTCTCCCGCTCGCTGCTGCGGAGCCGGACCCTTGCCAAGGCACAGGCCTCGTCGAAGGCCTGGGTGCCACGGGCGATCCAGCCGGCCTGCATCATGAACCCGTGCCCGACCCCGGGATAGCGCAGGAGGACGGTGGACACTGACGCTGCCCGCAGGCGCTCGCCGTACGCTTCGCCACCATCGCGCAGGGGGTCCAGCTCGGCGGTCACGACGATTGCCGGCGGCAGCCCAGCGAGGTCAACCGCCTTGGAAGGAACGCCTTGCTCGGTGTCACGACTCTCGTCTGCACCCAGATACTGCGCCTTCATCCACACCACGTCGGCGTGGCTGAGGAAGGGGCTGTCGGCGAACTCGCTCATCGAGGCGCGGGAGACCGAGGCTCGCTCTAAGCCGGGGTAGAAGAGCATCTGCAGCGCGAGCTGCGGCCCCTCCGCGCGTGCCCTCAACGCGACAGCCGCGGCCAAGGATCCGCCCGCGCTGTCACCCGCTACGGCGATCCTGGCAGGATCCCCACCGAACTCCGGGGCGTGCTCATAGGCCCATACGGTCGCGGCGTAGCACTCGTCATTGCCGACTGGATAGGAGTGCTCAGGTGCGAGCCGGTAGTCCACGCTGACGACGATCGCAGCGCATCCGTCACAGAGCCGCCTGGCAACGGAGTCGAAGGAGTCGATCGACCCCATCACCATGCCGCCCCCGTGGAAGTAGACGACCACGGGCAGCGGTCCATCGGGAACGCTCGCAGGGTGGTAGAGCCGCAGCCTCAGTGGTCCGTGCGGGCCTTCGATCGTGGTGTCGCGGCTCGTGGCCACGTCGGGCGCAGGTGGCCTCGGCATCGACTCGAGCAGCCCACGCATCTGGTCGAGGCCACCCTCGTGCGCCTTGGGGATGGGCGGCGCCGCGGCACGCGCGGCCAGCATGGCGGCGACGTCAGGATCGAACTCGGGCATCGTCAGTCTCACTTGATCTCGAACTTGGTGTGATCCACCACATGGTGGTTCTGCCAGTTCTCGACCATTCGCCAGGGGCTGGAGAGAAAGACACGACCTGCGGCGTTGCGGTAGTAGGTGTGGGCGTTGAGCGCGTGGCGCCAGATCGACCCTTCCATCTTCTCGTCGACCTTGGCCACCCAGTCTTCCTGGGCCTCACGGTTGACCTCGATGGAGCGCGCGCCGCTCTCGAAGAGGATCTTGAGGCACTCCATGATGTAGTAAGTCACAACCTCGGTCATGTAGTTGTGGCCACCGCCGTGGGCGCTGCTGGAGTTGGGTCCCGAGGTCACGAACAGGTTCGGGAATCCGGCCACGGTGCCGCCGAGGTAGGACCGTGGGTCCTCGCCGTTCTTCCACTCCTCATTCAGCGTGCGACCGTTACGGCCGATGATCTCGATCGTGTTGAGGAAGTCGAGGGTGAAGCCGGTGGCGTAGATGATGACGTCGAGCTCGTGGACGACGCCATCGGCGGTCTGCAGGCCCTCAGGTGTGACGGCGGCGAGCCGCTCGGTGACGACGCTTCCCTTGTCGCTCGTCAGGCTGGAGTAGAACCGGCCGGGATCGCGGATGATGCGCTTGGCGTTGGGCGGGAAGTCGGGCGTCATCTTCGCCATCAGGTCGGGGCGGTCCTTGAAGGACGCCTCAAGGTGTCCACGGGCCATCCGCAGGGTGCGGTCGTTCACAGCGGAGATTGACAGCTCGTGGGACTTGACCCACTCCGGGTCGACGCGGACGTTGTCGTAGAGGACGTCGGAAACGAACCAGTAGGTCTTGGCCCGCTGCCAGCGGTCGTAGAACGGCAGATTCGCCTGCAGCCACGCCTCGGACTCCGGCACCCAGCCCTCGCCCAGATGGTTGGGCATGACCCAGTGCGGCTGGCGCTGGAACAGCGTCAGGTGTGCGACGTCGTCGATGATGCCGTCGACGACCTGCACCGAGGTCGCCCCCGCTCCGATGATGCCGACCCGCTTCCCGATTAGGTCGACGTCGGCGGGCCACTCCGTGGTGTGGAACCACTCGCCGCGGAAGCTCCCGATGCCCGGGATGTCGGGGTACTTGGCGCGGTTGAGGAAGCCCGCCGCGGTGATGACTGCGGTGTAGCGGTGATCCGTCTTATGTCCGGCGGACGAGACCTGGACCACCCACTCCTCAGTGTCCTCGTCCCAGGTCATCTTCTCGATGCGGGTCTCGAACTGGATGTGCGACTTGACGTCGTACTTGTCGACGACGCGGCGCAGATAGCCCTGGTACTCCTCAGCAAGAGGGAAGTACTTGCTCCACTTCGGCTCGATCTCGTAGGAGAACGAGTAGTAGATGCTCGGGGTGTCGACAGCGACGCCGGGGTAGGTGTTGATCCGCCACGTGCCGCCGATGTCGTCGGCCTGCTCGAAGATGTCGTAGTCGATCCCTGCGTCGGCCAGCGCGATCGCGGCGTGGATGCCGCTCATCCCGCTGCCGAGCACCGCCACACGGAAGCCTTCAGGCGCGACCACCCCCTCGAACGACGGCGTTGCCGGCACGAACCCACCCTGCTCCTTGACGATGCCGTTGAACTCGGCCGGGATCTCGGTACCGGTGGTCAGGGACAGCATGCGGTTGAACAGGTCATCGTCGGGGACCTGGAGGTAGGCCTCGGTGGGCCGCGCGGCCACTTCGACGACCAGGTCGATCAGCTCGCTCAGGTGGGGCTCGGCGATGCGGCCGCTGGGCAGCAGGCGCGAGTCGGCGACCACATCGATCGAGATGTGGGGACCGAAGCGGTCCAAGAGGCCGAGGTCGCCGGTCATCTGGACCAGGCTCATGAGCACTAGCGGCGCGTCCCCGTGCCGCAGGTGGGAGCGCAGCTCCTCGGGATCGACCTCGCGAACGGGGAGGGTCAAGTCAATGACGCGATGCGCCGGTGCAGTCATGGGGGCTCCTGGAACGTGTGCCACGGGTCTCATGTGACTCCCCTCATTCCAGACCATGCACCAGGCGGTGTCAATCATTTGGCTTACATTCTTGGATCCAATCCGGTAGGGTGGTGTCGGTCACAGTTGAGAGGAGGTTCACGTGCGATCCACCTTGGTCCCCGCTTCGGTAGCGACGACTGAGCTGCGCGCACTGCGCGCCGAGGTCCGAGCGTTCCTACGCGAGTCGATCGGTGCGGGCTACTTCGTCCCCCACACCGACTCGTGGCAGTCGGGCATCGACATCGAGTTCAGCCGCCGGCTCGCCGAGCGCGGATGGATCGGCATGACGATTCCGCGGGAATACGGCGGGCACGGCCGCAGCGCGCTGGAGCGGTTTGTGGTCACCGAGGAGCTGCTCGCCCACGGCGCGCCTGTCGCCGCCCACTGGATCGCCGACCGCCAGATGGCGCCCTCGATCCTGCGCCAGGGCACCGAGGAGCAGAGGCAGAAGTACCTCCCGGGGATTGCGCGCGCCGAGCGGTTCTTCGCCATCGGCATGAGCGAGCCGGACTCGGGGTCGGACCTGGCCTCGGTCCGCACCCGCGCCACCGTCGACGGTGATGGTTGGCGCATCAACGGCACCAAGGTGTGGACCAGCGTTGCCCACATCGCCACCAACATGATCGTGCTCGCACGTACCGACGACGGTGAGCGCCACCGGGGTCTCTCACAGTTCGTGGTGGACCTGCCGCGTCCCGGCGTCACGATCAGACCCATCATCACGATCGACGGCGCCCACCACTTCAACGAGGTCGTCTTCGAGAACGCCTACCTCGAAGGCGACGCCCTGCTCGGCGCGCGCGGCTCCGGCTGGCACCAGGTCACGGCCGAACTCGCCAACGAGCGATCCGGCCCGGAGCGCTTCCTCAGCCCCTTTCCCCTGCTCGCTGCCTGGGCCCACGCCGTCGGGCAGGCCGACCGGCCGGCGCAGCTCGAACTGGGGCGGCTCCTGTCACGCCTGCTCGTGCTGCGGCAGATGTCCCTCGGCGTGGCGCGCCAGCTGGCCGCCGGGGCACAGCCCGCGGTTGAGGCCGCCCTGGTCAAGGATCTCGGCACGACCTTCGAGGGCGATCTGGTCGAGACCGTGCGCCGCATGGCGATGACCGAGCCCGGCGCAGGCCTGACCCCCTTCGACGAGCTCCTCGTCGACGGCATCAAGCACACCCCCGCCTTCACGCTCCGCGGAGGAACCAACGAAGTCCTCCGATCTATCGTCGCAAAGGGACTTGCATGACTGTGGAGATGCACGAACACCTCGACGACCTCCGCGACACCGCCAAGGCCGTCGTCGCACCGCACCTCGCCACCGACTCCCGGCCCGACTCCACCCTCGATCGAGGCCTGTGGGACGAGCTCGAGAAGCTCGGCTTCGTCGGGCTCGGCGCGCCGGAATCTGTGGGCGGCTCGGACGGTGACCTCTTGGACTCGACCACAGTCCTGGCCGAGCTCACCACGGCACGCCTGCCCTACGGTGAGGCGACCGTCGTCGCCGCTCCCGCCCTCGGCGAGGCCGGCATCGACCTCCCGAGCGGCCCGTTCACCGCATGCACCGCCGACATCACCGCCGAATCCGGGCACCTCAGTGGCCTGGCCTCCCGTGTGCCGTTTGCACGAGACTGCCAATCCGCGGTTCTGCTCGTAGTAGGGGACCGACCGACGCTGCACGTGGTCGCGCTCGATGCACCAGGCGTCACCTTGATACACGGGGTCAACCTCGCCGGAGAGCCGCGCGACTCCGTGATGCTCAGCGAGGTAGCGCCGGTTGCCTCGGCCGAGGTGCCTGAGCTGGCTGCCGCCGCGTGGCGGCTGCGTTCCACGCTAGCCCGGGCCGTCGCCGCCGCGGGGGTGGCGTCGGCGATCGTGGATATCACCTCCCGTTACGTCACCGAGCGTGTCCAGTTCGGGCGGCCTCTGGTCAAGTTCCAGGTCGTCCAGCACGCCATCGCCAAGATGGCCGCCGAGGCCACCGCGATGCAGGTCGCCGCGACAGCAGCGGCCATGGCCCTTCTCGAGGACCCGAGCACTGCCGAGCTGCTCGTGGCGGCCGCCAAGGCCGAAACCGCGATCCTGACGCGCCCCGTGACCGCCGCCGCCCATCAGGCCCACGGAGCAATCGGATTCACCCAGGAGCATGCGCTGGGCGCACTCACCACGCGGCTGTGGGCCTGGCGCGAGGAGCACGGCAACGAGCGCTACTGGCACCAGAGACTCGGCGAGCTCGGCTGCGGACAGGACCTGTGGCAGCTCGTCGCGGGCCAGCAGTAACCCGGCACACCGCCGGCACGTATGAGCGGGATGTATGAGAAGGAGTCTGTCTAATGGATGACGAGCCACGCGTCGACGTC
Source organism: Micromonospora sp. NPDC005206 (assembly GCF_040608175.1). Classification (NCBI taxonomy): domain Bacteria; kingdom Bacillati; phylum Actinomycetota; class Actinomycetes; order Micromonosporales; family Micromonosporaceae; genus Micromonospora; species Micromonospora sp. NPDC005206. The sequence goes on along the minus strand of NZ_JBEXHU010000014.1, from coordinate 63,056 downwards.
AGCGTCGACGACGGGATCGCGCGGCTGACGCTGGTCAACCCGGCCCGCAAGAATGCGATCACGTTGTCGATGACCGACCAGATCGGTGAGTTCTGCCAGATGGTCGAGACCGACGAATCGGTGGGCGCGGTCATCGTCGACGCCGCCGGCAACTACTTCTGCAGCGGCGCTGACACCAGGGACCTCGCGGCCTCCTCAGAGGCCCCTGCCTCCCCGGAGGCGGTCGCTCGGACCTCGGCCGTGTACGGGTCCTTCGTCAAGCTCGGGACACTGCCCGTCCCCACGGTCGCCCTTGTCAAGGGCGGGGCGGTCGGTGCCGGGCTCAACCTGGCGCTGGCAGCCGACGTCATGCTCGTGACACCTGACGCCGTGCTCGACAGCGGCTTCCTGGCCCGGCGCATCCACCCCGGCGGCGGCCACCTGCGTCTCCTCGGTCGGTCGCTGGGCTACCAGCAGGCCGTCGCAATGGCCGCCTTCGGGGCCGCCCTCTCCGCCGAGGAGGCCGTCGCCCGCGGCCTGGCCTGGCGAACCGCGCCTGCCGAGGAGCTGCTCGACATCGCAGTGGATCTGTGCCGTCTGCCGGCAGCCGACCCCGAGCTTGCGCGCCGGATCAAGCGGTCGGCGACCATCGAGCTGGAGGACCCTGGCCTGTCCTGGTCTGCGGCGGTAGAGGTCGAGCGCGGCGTCCAGATGTGGTCGCTGGGCCGCAAGGGCTCACAGGCGTGGGAGCGCAAGCCGGCAGTCCCCACCTCGGCGGTGCCTTCATGACCGGGCCGCTTGCCGGCGTCAGGGTCCTGGACTTCTCCACCACCTTCTCCGGCCCGTACTGCACCCTTCAGCTCGCCGACCTCGGCGCTGACGTCGTCAAGGTTGAGGGCCCCGGCGGTGACATCACCCGAGGTCTCGGACGAAGCCGGGAGCCCGGCATGGCAGCCGTCTACATCGCCGGCAACCGCGGTAAGACCAGCGTCGCCTTGAACCTCAAGGACGAGGCCAACCGGGCGTTTCTCGACGAGCTCATCGAGAACGCGGACGCACTGGTCCACAACATGCGCCCCAAAGCCGCGGACCGGCTGGGCATCGGACCTAGCCGTGCACTCGAGCTGAACCCGCGGCTGGTTCACCTCGCCATCACCGGGTACGGCACCGACGGCCCCTACGGCGAGAAGCCTGCCTACGACGACACCATCCAGGCGATGAGCGGTCTCGCCTGGCTCCAGGGCCTGCGAGGCGACCTGACCTATGTCGCAACAGCGGTCGCGGACAAGGTGACGGGCCTGACCGCCGCGATGGCACTGGTCTCAGGCCTGTATGCAACCGAGCGAACCGGTGTCGGCCAGGCAGTCGAGGTGCCGATGTACGAGACCATGGTCGGGTTCAACCTCATGGAGCAGTGGGGCGGGCGCGCCTTCGTGCCCCCAGAGGGAGACACCGGCTACGCCCGGATGCGCTCCGAGCACCGGCGCCCCTACCGCACCAAGGACGGCATGATCTCGGTCGTCGTCTACCACGAGGGCCACTGGCGCCGCTTCCTCGACGCGATCGGCCAAGGACATCTCCTAGAACTGGACGAGTTCCGCACCACCGAAGCCCGCAGCGAGAACATCGACATGCTCTACGAACTGCTGGCTCGTGAGCTGATCACTCGAACCACCGAGGACTGGCTTGACTTCCTCGACCAGATCGACGTGCCGGTGGCGCGCGTCAAGTCGCTCGACGAGCTCTTCGACGACGAGCACCTGCGTGCGGTGGACTTCTTCCAGGAGATCGGTGAAGGCACCGATCGATACCTCGTCGCCCGCCCCGCCGTCCGGTTCAGCGGCACGCCGGCCGTCGAACCTCGGGACGGCCGCGTGCCAGACCGCCTCGGCGAGGGAGAGGCCCGCGCCAGCAGCTGGCTCGATAAGCGGGTGGCCGGATGACGACGGAGCCTGACTGAGCTGCGCCCGAGTTCGCTATCGGCGAACTCGGGCGGCGGCGCGTGCCGCGGCCGACACGATGCTCCAGGGACCGCCGCGGAGTCGTTGAGCTCCCGTTCGAGGCGCTGCTTCACCGGCCGCACCTCGCCGACGCCGTCCAACGCGTCGGCAGTGCCCTGCGATTCGAGGGCATGCTGCCCGACCTGATGCGCGAGGCAGTCGTCCTGCTCGTCGCATCGGCGTGCGAAGCGCCATTCATCTGGGTACACGACCAGCCGATCGCGAGGCGTGCAGGACTGACCGACGAGCAGGTGGAGGGAATTTGCCTCGGCCACGCACCAGACGATGTCGACGCAGCCACGGCAACCGCCATCAGCCTGGGTCAGGTCCTCACCCGAACTCACCCAGACCAGGCCGCGGTCAGTTCGGCAGTTGGGCCTGACCCGTTTTGACCGACATCTGAGATCAGGAGCCGGAATGCTCCGGGAGGATGTCCAGCATCATGGAGAACATGGGTAGGAAATGGCCTCGGCCTCGTCGCTCCTTCACGGCGGAGTTCAAGGACGGGATCGTGGAGTTGTGCCAGCGCGGGGACCGGACGATCGGGCAGGTCGCGAAGGACTTCGACCTGACGGAGCCCGCGGTTCGGGAGTGGGTCAAGCAGGCCGAGCTCGACGACGGCGCGCCCGTAGCGACGGTTTGACCAGCGACGAGCGGGCCGAGCTGGCGCAGGTACGCAGGGAGAACCGGCGGCTGCGCGAGGACGTCGTGAGATTGAAGCGGGAGACGGCTTTCTTCGCGAGGGATTCTCGGTGAACGTGTACCCGTTCATCGAGGCGGAGCAAGCGGGCCGGCGCAACATCAAGCGGGCGTGTGGAGCTGATGCAGGTCTCCCGGTCCGCCTACTACCAGCACATCCGCGGACAGCAGTCCGAGCGGGAACGCATCGACCAAAACACGCTCACCCAGAAGATCGTTACGGTGCACGAGGCGTCCCGGGCACGTACGGGGCGCCGCGGGTGCACGCCGAGTTGGCCGCGGCCGGGCATCGGCACGGCCGCGAACGCATCGCCCGGTTGGTGGCGCATGGCCGGGATCGCGGGCCGGTGCCCGCGTCGGTGGCGCACCACCACGATTCCGGATCCGGCCGCCGAAGACGCGTCCGGATCTGGTCAACCGTGACTTCGTCACCGACCCGGCAGGCGTGGACACCCGGTGGTGCGGGGACATCGCCTACATCAACACGTGGGAGGGCTGGCTGTACATGGCCACCGTCATCGATCTGGCCTCCCGCCAGGTCGTCGGCTGGGCGGTCGCCGACCACCTGCGCGCCAATCTGGTCGACGCCGCCCTCACCGCCGCCCTCGTCCGACGTCGGCCCGCCTCCGGGCTGGTCTTCCACTCCGACCGCGCCCAATACACCAGCGCCCAGCACGCCCGCCTCGCCGCCCGCCACGGCGTGCGGCTATCAGTGGGTCGGCGCGGGCAGTGCTGGGACCAACGCCGTCGCCGAGTCGTTCTTCGCCACCATCAAGACCGAACTGCTACACCGCCAGGCCTGGCCCACCCGCAACGTCGCCCGCCAGGCGATATTCGAATACGTGGAAGGTTGGTACAACCCGCCGCAGGCACTCCAGCCTCGGCTACCTCAGCCCCACCGCCTACGAAGCCACCGGCCTCAACCTGCTACCCGCCAGCAAGCGGGTGTCCTGAGTCGTTGGTTCATTGCTAGATTGATGGCGTGGGTGATGGTCGTGGTCCGAAGTTGGCGTTGCTGGCGTTGACCGCTGAGGAGCGGGACGTGTTGCAGGGCTGGGCTCGTCGTGGAAAGACGGCGCAGGCGTTGGCGTTACGGGCGCGGATCGTGTTGGCGTGCGCGGATGGCCTGTCCAACAGCGAGGTATCACGGCAGCTCGGGGCGTCGCTGCCGACGGTTGGTAAGTGGCGCAAGCGGTTCATCACGCAGCGACTGGCAGGGCTGCAGGACGAGCCTCGTCCTGGCGCGCCGCGGAAGATTACCGACGCGCAGGTCGAGGCGGTCATCGTCAAGACCCTCGAAGAGGCGCCGTCCAACCGGGATAGCCACTGGTCGACCCGGTCGATGGCGAAGGCGGCCGGGCTCAACCAGACGGCCGTGTCGCGGATCTGGCGGGCGTTCGGGCTCAAACCGCACCTGGTTGACACCTGGAAGCTGTCCACCGATCCGTTGTTCATCGACAAGGTTCGTGACGTGGTCGGGTTGTACCTCGATCCGCCGGACAAGGCGATGGTCCTCGCAGTCGACGAGAAATCCCAGATGCAGGCCCTCGATCGCACCGCGCCGATGCTGCCGATGATGCCGGGCGCGCCTGAGCGCCGCACCCACGACTACGTGCGGCACGGCACCACGAGCCTGTTCGCCGCGCTGGACATCGCCACCGGCAAGGTGATCGGCCAGCACCAGCGTCGGCACCGCCATCAGGAGTTCCTGCGCTTCCTCAAGACCATCGACGCCAGCACGCCGCCCGAGTTGGACCTGCACCTGATCTGCGACAACTACGCCACCCACAAGACCCCGGCGATCCGCACATGGCTGGCTGCACATCCCCGCTTCCACCTGCACTTCACACCAACCTCCGGCAGCTGGCTCAACCTGGTCGAACGCTGGTTCGCTGAACTGACCAACCGCAAGCTCCGCCGCTCCACGCACCGCAGCGTCAAAGCCCTCGAAGACGACGTCAACGCCTGGATCGCGGCATGGAACGACGACCCGAAACCCTTTGTCTGGACCAAAACCGCCGACCAGATCCTCGACAACCTCGCCAACTACTGCGCCCGGATCAATAAAGCTTCCAACGACTCAGTACACTAGCGTGAGATCACCATATCGACCCTGTCCGTCGAACGGGTCAAGCCGAAGTCTCAGCTCTCGGGGTTGAGGCTGTCGTCGAGTCACGGCGCTGATCGGCTACTACCGCCTGCTCGCCTCTGTCCTTGGAAAGACGACCGTCCGGAGGATCCGATATGGTCAGCGCATTCGGGTTCATGAGTTAAAGGGGGCGCCATGGCTTCGCAGGCACCAGTCAAGGCACAGACGGTGTCGCGTGTCATCGAAGAGCTGCGCCGCATGATCGTCTCGGGCGAGTTGCTGCCTGGCCAGCAGATCCGGCAGGAAGGTATGGCCGAGCGCCTTGGCGTCAGCCGCCTCCCCATTCGGGAGGCCCTGCGTCAGCTGACGGCCGACGGACTGGTCAAGCATATCCCGAATGTCGGTTACATGGTGGCACGCCTCAGTCGCGCGGAGTTCGACGAGATCTATTTCATGCGCAAGGTCCTCGAGACCGAACTCATCATGGTGCTGCCAAAGCCGACAACTGCCCAACTCGATGGGATCGTGAAGCTCAACGACCTCGTGATCGAAGCCGCCGAGCGCGAAGACCTCGCAGCCATGCAGCACCACAACCACGACTTCCACTTCGCGATCTTCGACCTCTCGGACCTCAAGCTTGTCATTGGCGAGATCGAGAGGTTCTGGACGTGGGCATCGCCCTATCACGCCGTCTACCTCTTCTCTCCCGACAGCCGCCGCCATGTCCTCGAAGAGCACGCGACCATGATCGAAGCCCTGCGGCAAGGTGACAACGAATTGCTCGCACGCACCATGGACCAGCACCGCCACGGCTCCGAGACTCAGATCGGCGGCATCCTGGGCATGGCCGCAGGCGCCGTACCGGTGCCCTGAGTTCTGGTCCACGCGCCACCAAGGCCGCGCGGCCGTCGCGAGCCAGCCGGTCTCGGCGCGCGTTCGGCGTCTACCCATTCCAGGCCAGCGGCAGTTGTGCCTAAGGGACGTCTCGTAACTGGGTGAAGGTGTTGCCCGGCGCCGGCTCGGTGGTCAGCCGGCGAGGATGATGTTGTGGATGTTGGCGATGCCGGAAGCGGCGTCGGCCAATGTGTGGGCGGCGCGGCGGTAGTCGCGCAGGATCTTGAAGCACTTCATCCTGGCCAGGGCATGTTCGACCCCGGCGCGGACCCTGCGGTGCTCGACGTTGAGGGCTTGCTTCCAGTCCGGCAGGTCGCTGCCGTCGGTGGGCTTGCGGTACGGGATGATCACTTCGGGGTTGCCGCGGTAGCCGCCGTCGGCCATCACGGGTCGGCCGTCCAGCTTCTCCTCGATCCCTGAGCTGCGGTAGACGATCGTGTCGTTGCGGTTGCCGGGCTGTGGGTCGCCGACGGCGATGACCAGGCGGGTGTTGGCGTCAATGGCGACCTGCAGGTTCGTCGAGTACCGGTAGTTTTTGCTCCGGGCGGCCAGGCGGTGATCGCGGGTAGGGATCAGAGTGCCGTCGACGATGGCGATCTGCTCGACCGGCCGCCGGCGCACCGGCGCCAGTGCCAGCAGCGGGCCGAGGGCGTCAATGACCCGGTGCGCCGCCGAGTGCGACACCCCGAACAGCGGGCCGATCTGGCGCATCGTCAGGTTCGTGCGCCAGTAGGTCGCCACCAGCAGCACCCGGTCGGCGAGGTCCAGGGCCCACTGCCGGCCGGGCCGGCCATCAGCGATCGTGGCACCGCCCCGCTCGGCGACCAGACGGACCAGCTTGCGGAACTGGGCGGGCTGCAGCCCCGTGAACGGGAAGATCCACTCAGGGTGCGCCGCGGTGATCACCTGCACCCCAGGCATCCTCGATGATCGTCCTCAGCGGACAGACACCGGGGTTACGAGACGTCCCTTAGATTGGATCCTAGATGCTCGTTCCCGGCGGCGGTGATCTCCGCGGGGAAGTAGGCCGTCGGCGCGGATCTCCGCCCGTATCGGTGGACGCCCAGGTCGTCGGGATGGTCTCCAACACCCGTGGTATCGACGCCCGCCGCCCCACCAACAGCGCCGGGCACGGCACCCACGACACGACGTCGAGCCTGCAGCGGTTCACGCTGCCCAGCGACAAGCTCATCAAGTCCGAGACCGGCAAGGTCTTCAGCCAGAACGGCTGGACCGGCGGCTCGGTCAACCTGGCCAAGGGCAGCAAGGCGAAGCCCGTGGTGTAGATCGATGTGTAGCGTTGTGGGTGACCGTGCTGGAACCAGCTGCGGGTCCGTCATCTGAGACACCGATCCCACGAGCAATGCCCTGACCAGGCCCTTCTGTTTGGAGACCTCTTCGGCGCGCCCGGAGAGGTCTCGTCCCGCGTATCGCTGTGGCCGATCGGACCTGCTGTCGGTCCAGACCGCGAAGAACGAGACCGCCTGGACCGGTACCAGGTCCGCCGCTACGACGCCTGGCACGCCCACATCACCTTGGCCATGGCCGACGCCGCGTTCCTGGTCGTCACCGACGACCCGCCGTAGCAGCGTTACGAGGAACCGGTAGGGCACTTGGTGCTGGTATAGGGAACTTCGCCGAGATCGGGAAGATCGACAGGTCGGCGGTGCCGGAGCGGCTCGCCTGCGTGTAGTGGACGGTGAAGAGGACCGGAAGTGGCCCCGGGCAGGGGACAAGGACATCGAAGGTGATCGCCGGCCAGGCCGTAGCGCCCGCGGGCAGGGGATGGTGTTCTGCCGCTGCCACCGCAGGGGACCACACCGACAGACGCAGGAGGCAACACTAGCCGTGATAGGCCGCGGAACCGGGGAGGCCTGGACCGGCCGACATCGGTGGAGAGCTCTGTGAGCCGGGCCAGACCCCCGCCTGGGGGCAGCGGGTGCGCGGGGAGGTACGCCGAGGTCCGCGGTTTAGTGAGCGAGCGCCTCCAGCTGCCGGTAGCGCCCACACCGGACGGCGTCTGCGTCTGCGGGATCCCGCAGACGCAGCCGCCGTCC
>NZ_JBEXHU010000014.1:0-55328 GCF_040608175.1 Micromonospora sp. NPDC005206 | reverse complement strand
GGTTGTTGTTCCGGTCACCACAGACTCTAACCTATGACCCCAACAGCGAGGGATTATTAATCGGTTCTAATCCCGCAGACGCAGACGCCGTCCGGACAGCCGTACCCGAGCGGCCTAGCCGCTCAGGACGGCTTGACCTGCACCTTGAGTCCCGCCCGCTGCCGGGTCAGCTGGATCGCGTCGGCGAACCGGTCCAGGGTCTCGACATGGGTCACCATCCGTGCGGTGTCGATCACGCCGGACGCGACCGCCTTGACGGCCGGGGCGAAGGTCGAAAGCACCGCCATCGAACCAACGACGCTGATCTCCCGGTTGTACACGTCGAACGGGGAGACTTGCAGGCGGGCATCCTCCGGCGCGACACCGAAGACCATGAAGGTCCCGCCGCTCTCCACCGCGCCGAGCGCGGCCTGGCCTGCGGCGGCCACACCGGTGGCCTCGACGACGTACTGGAACCGGCCACGGTGCTCGTCCACCACCTTCTCGACCGAGGTGGCGGTGACCGCCGCGCCGAGCTGGGCGGCCAACGTGAGCCGGGCGGGATCCCGGTCCACCATGGCCACCTCGTACGCCCCGGCGCTCTGTGCCAGCTGCATCAGCAGCAGACCCATGGTGCCCGCGCCGACGACCAGCAATGAGCTGCCCACCGCCATGTTAAGCCGGTGGATCGCGTGTACCGCGCAGGCAACCGGCTCGACCAGGGCCCCGGCGTTGTAGTCCACAGAGTCCGGCAGCCGGTAGCAGTTGCCGGCCGGTACCGCCACGTACTCGGCGAAGGCGCCGTCGACCGTGTCGCCGATTGCGCCCCAGTTCTCGCAGAGGTTGCCGCGTTGCCGCTGGCACTGCCAGCAGCGGCCGCAGAACAGCGACGGGTCGACGGCGACCCGGTCACTGACCGCGAGCCCGGTCACATCGGCACCGAGCTCGACGATCTCACCGGCGAACTCGTGGCCCGGTGTGATGGGGTATGGGGTCGGCGGGAACTCGCCGTCGAGGATGTGCAGATCTGTACCGCAGATCCCACAGGCGTGGACGCGGACGACCACTTCACCGGCCTTCGGTGTGGGATCGGGGCGGTCACCGATCCGCTGGGACCCCGGCTGGTCCAGAATGACAGCTCGCATTGCTGGGAATTTCCTTCCTGACGATTGTGACCGCTGCCGGCTTAGCTGGTGAGGCCGAGGATCCGGGCGAGGTTGCCACCGAACACCATTTCGTGGGCTGCGTCCGAGCCGGCCACCCGCCGCATCTTGGTGAACTCCATCTCGTAGTCGACGAAGGGTGAGTCGGTGCCCCAGACCACCGGGCCAGGATCGGTCAAAGCGTTAGTGCAACCAGACGCTCCTGCACCAATTCTCTTGTGATTGGGGCGCTGTCGCCGCCGAGCCGCTCGATGACTAGGCCCGCCGTCGCCGAGCCCCAACGGGCCGCGGTCTCCAGGTCCAGTCCCTCCATGCGTGCAGCGATGAAGCCAGCGCTAAAGGAATCGCCGCAACCGGTGGTATCAATCACCTTGGCGGGTGCTGCGGGCACCCGGAACTCGACGTCTGCTGTGCGCACGAGACACCCGTCCTCCCCTAGCTTGAGCACAATGCACCCGACCCCCCGGGTGACCAAAACGTCAGCAACCCGCTCAGGCGTCTGCTCCCCGGTAATGACCTGACCTTCCGCAAGGTTCGGCATGAAGTAGTCCAGGTGCGGCAACACCTGCTCGAGGAGCTGTCCACTGTTCGGTGTCCTGGTGCCCAGCACATCGCTAGACGTCACGGTGCCTCTTGCCCGCAATGCCTTGAGCATTTCTGCGGCTGGCCCGCCATCAACCTTTGGCATCCTCAATGCTCCGGCGAAGTGAAACCACCTCACGTCGTTCCCGACGGGAGCCTCAAGTGTCTCGCGCGTTACGGCGAGACTTGCTCCAGGCACGTGTAGCGCAGGCCTTTCTCCATTGGTACGGATCGGCAGGATGCTGGCCGAGGTGGCCACGCCGTCGAGCTTGGCCACGGCGGATACGTCGACGCCGAAGCTGGCCAGCCTGGCGAGCAGTATCTCGCCGAGGGTGTCGTCGCCGACTGCACCCCCGACCGAGGTAGGCACGCCGAGGCGAGCCAACGCGGCAGCGGTGATGCCTCCGGTGCCGCCAACGGAGGCGGTGATTTCGTCGATGAACGTGGAGTTCTGAGCGGTCGGGATGGCGTCGAACGGTCGGCCGAGGACGTCCAGGATGAGGACGCCAGAACAAGCCACTCGGCTTACCATCAGGTGCCCCTGGGGAAAGTGAGGCCGACCGCGCGGACGGGGGAGCCGGAACCGCGGTCGATCTTCAGCGGGAAGGCCATGAAGAACGCCTCGCGGGGCAGTTGGTCAAGGTTGGCCAGGCATTCGATGATGTAGATGCTGTTGGGCAGGAAGTAGTCGTCGTGCCCGTAGGACTTTTGCACCTGGACGCCATCGTGCAGCGCGATGTCGAAGGCGACGTTGTCAGCGCCGACGGCTACCGGGCGCCGTTCGGTCAGCCAGGCGCATGCGTCTTCGCTGAGGCCGGGGGTGTTCTCGCTGTACCAGCGCCAGCGGTGGTCAACAAACCAGTACCGCTCCCACCAGCCGAAGTTGACGAGGGCCACGTCGCCGACCTGCAGTGGCGCGCCGGAGGCGTCGTCGATCTGCCGCAGCATGTCGGCGGTGAGTAGATCCCCCGGGCCGAGCCCGAGCGGCCTGACGTCGAACACCTTCGCCGGTGCCAGGAACGTTTGAACGGGGACGGTGTCGATGGTGGCGTCCATCATCGTCTTGTGAATGTGCGCTGGCGCATCGATGTGCGACCCGGTGTGCTCCGCCAGGCTGATGGTCTGGCAGTAATAGTCGTCGTGGTCATGGTTGACAGTTGGGTTGACGATCAGCGGGGGGTGAGTCACCCACCGTGGCATCCCATTCTCGATGGTCGGGGAAAGGTCCACGTAGTTCGCCGATCGGAGCAACTCAGCCAAGGCGGACGTGGCGGTGGTCATGGGGCAGGCTCCCGGTTCTACTGGTTGTTCACAGGCGTGGCGGGCGCTGGCTGATACCAGCCGGCCCCGGACCCACCCTCGCCGCTCCTGCGAGCGCCGCCGTCGCTTCGAGTCGCAACGGCGTGGGCAAGCTTGCTGCCGTCGTTGTAGTAGCGGCGCGCCCACATGCTGGACAGGTCCTCGTAGTCAAGCGGATTGCGCCACGACGTCACCTTGGCTGCGGAGAGATCGAGACTGAACAGGGCGCGGGGCTGGTCGATGGTGTCCTGCACGTAGGCCTCGCCGGCCTCCGGCGGTGTGATGTAGCGGGCGACGATGCGCCGGTAGGTGTCGCGCTAGTCGTCGTCGCCACCGACGTCATTCACCAGCTCAGCTGTGCCTTGAATGGTGAGTTTGCGGTATGGGTGGGGCTCCTCGTCGATGGAGATACCTACCCGCCGGTCGCGGCGCAGGTTCGCCAGGAAGGCGGACCGTGCGCGGGGGGTAAACCACAGATTGCCGTGCTCGTGTAGGAACCAGGTCGGCACGACTCGCGGCATGCCGTCGGCGTCTACCGTCCCAAGCCGCATCAGCTGGCCGGGCTGGGAAAGGAAACTTCTGATCTGCTCAGCACTCATACGTGGCAATGGATTTCCTCACTTCACGGCGCCGAGGGTGAATCCCTCGGCCAGGTGACGCTGCGCCAGCCAGCCCAGGATCACGAGGGGGGCGACGGCCAGCAGGGACGCCGCCGAAACCGAGGCGAGCCCCAGACCTTGGCTTGTCTGCGAACTCGCGATGAACACCGGGATGGTTCCTGCCCGGGAGCCGGTGAGCATGATCGCGAAGAAAAACTCGTTCCAGGCGAAGATGATCGCCAGCAGCGCGGACGTGGCGATGCCGGGTCTCGCGATCGGGCCAACGACAGAGCGGAAGAGCCGCCAGGTTCCGGCACCGTCGACCAGCGCCGCCTCGATGATCTCCCTGGGCACGTCTAGGTAGTACGAGCGCAGGATGAGCACGACTAGCGGCAGGTTCATCGCGGTGTACATGATGATCAGCGCAGTCTGGGTGTCCAACAGCTGCAGCCGGTTGAACGTGACATAGATCGGCAGGATGACGCCCACGCTGGGCATAAACGTGGTCGATAGCATCCAGAAGATGATGTTTTGGTTGCCGCGGTACTTGTAAAAGGCCAGCCCGAACGCGGCAGGGATGCCGAGCGCGATGGCGAGCAACGTCGACATTCCGACGTCGATGACGGAGTTGATGAGGGCCGGCACGTACCCGGTGTGCACGACCGAGCGGGTGTCCAGTGTCGGGGTGAAGATGAGCTTCGGGGGGACGGTGAACGCGTCGGCCTCTGTCTTGAAGGCGTTGAGCATCATGAGAATGAGCGGGCTGGCCAGCAGCAAGGCGATCATGTAGCAGCAGGCGATGCGTAGGGCCTTTCCGGCGCTCAGGCCCTTGCGGCGCGCCTTGACCTGCCCGATCCGTGTAGTGGCGGGAGTAGCCGTCGCGGTGCTCATTCGATCACCTCTCCGCGAACGATGGTCTTGCCGATAATTTTCATGAGCCCGGTCAGGGCGAAGATGACGAAGACCGTGTCGGTCAACGCCAGAGCGGACGCCGCTCCGATGCTGTAGTTCGCGAACGCCTGCTGGTAGACGGCGTAGGCGAGGTTCGTCGTCGCGTAGCCGGGACCACCTGCCGTGGTCACGTAGATGACGCCGAACGTCGGCAGCACCAGGATCAGGCCGAGCAGTACGGTGATGGCCAGATAACTGCTCAAGTGCGGCAGGACGATGTAGCGGAAGTTCGACCAGGCGCCTACCCCGTCCATCTGGGCCGCCTCCTCCGTGGCGGGGTCGAGAGAAGACAACCCGCTCATGAGGATGACCATGGCGAACGGCGCCCACATCCAGACGGACATGATGATGACCGCCGGCATGGGGTGTTCCGACAGGGGTGCAAAACCGGTGTCACCCAGCTGGCGAGCGATCCACGGCAGAATGCCGCTGCCCGTGTCTAGCACCAGCTTCTTCCAGAGAATGCCGGTCACTACAGGCATGACAAGCATCGGAGTGATGAGCACGGTTCGCACCACTCCGCGCCCGGGGAAGGGCGCGCGGATCAGCAGTACGAGGCCCAAACCGATCAATGTCGATACCGCGACAGTGACGACTGTCAGCACGATGGTCTGTCCCACTGTGCGCAGCAGCGAAGGCTCGGCGTGTGCGAGGTCGAGGAAGTTCTGCACGCCGACCCAATGCTGCCCATCCTGCGGCCTCAGCAGGTTCCACGATCGGAACGCGAAGAACACCGTCACGACGAACGGAACCTGCGTTACGACAACGAGGAATGCGACCGCCGGAAAAAGCAGGCCTTTGGGGCGCTTGATTTTACTGGTGCTCGATGCCAGGTCTGCCGCATCGTCAACGACGGGTTCAACGGGACCAGGTGCTGTGGCGATCGTCGTCATGGCGTTCTCCAGTGAAGGGGTGTCCATGGGCGGAGGGCCCTCGGCCGGCCTGCTTGGGGCCGGCCGAGGGCCGACGCCGGCTCACTTGTAGTAGCCGGCCTGCTTCATGACGTTCTCCGCGTAGGCCTGCGAGGATTGCAGCCATGCGTCAACCGACTGCTTTCCACTGACCGCGGCGGACAACCCCTGCGCGAACTGCGTCCCGATGTTGGCCCACTCCGGGATAAAGATGGAGGTCGTGCCCTTGTAGGGCACCGGCTCGCAGGAGGGCTTGTTGTTCGTCGCGCTGTTCATCGCGTCAAGGGTGACCTGCGCGAACGGCGCGACCTCCTGGTATTCACCTGCTTGGTAAGTCGACGTGCGCGTCCCGGGAGGAACGTTGAACCACCCATCGGTGTCGGCTACGAGCTTGATGTAGTCCTTGCTGGTAGCCCAGCGGATGAACTGGAATGCGGTGTCGGCGTTCTTGCTGCCGTTGACGATGCTGAAGGCCCAGGCGTACAGCCAGTGGCTGCCGTTGTCGCAGCCCTGTGTCGGGGCCTGCACCCAGCCGATCTTGCCATTGACCTTCGAGGTCTTGGGGTCCTCGAGACCGCCGGCAGCGACGGTGGAGTCGATCCACAGAGCGGTCTTGCCCTGCGACATCAGGTTTAGGCCCTCTTCGAACCCGACGCTGCTCGCGCCCGGCTCGCCGTACTTGCGCACGAGGTTTACGTAGTCCGTGACGGCTTGCCTGAACTTTGGCGAGGTGAACTGCGGCTTCCAGCTCGTGTCGAACCAGCTGGCACCGTAGCTATTGATCTCCGTCATCAGCGGAGCAAGCTGTCCGTACTGCGGGATGCCCTTCAGGACGATGCCGTACTGGCCGGCGTCGGGCTTGTGCAGCTTGGCCGCATACTCCTGGATCTGCGACCATGTCGGCTTGTCGGGCATTTTGATGCCGGCCTTGTCGAACAGGTCTTTGCGGTAGTAGGTGATGTTCGACTCGCCGTAGAACGGCAGCGAGTAGAGCTTGCCGCCAACCGACAGGGCGTCCCGGACCGCCGGGAGCAGGTCGTTGACGTCGTAAGAGGTCTGCTCAGACTGCGGGAGCTTGGCGAACATGTCGTCGAGGGGCAGGATCCAGTTGTTGGACGCGTAACCAGACTGGACCTCGCCGGGTGAGATCATGGCGACGTCGTACAGGCCCGACTTCGTGGCGGCGGCGGCGGTCACCTTTTGCCGCAGGTCCTGGTCGGGCAGCGTCACGTAGTTGACCTTGATGCCGGTGGTCTTGCTAAAGGATGCGGTCAGCTTCTGCATCCGGATCATGTCCGGGTTGTTGACGACAGCCACCGTGATGGTCTTGTCGCCGCCGGACGAGCCGGTGCTCGAGGTGCCGACCGAGCAGGCGCTGGCCGAGAAAATGCCGACGGTCGCCAAGGCGACCAGGACAGCTCGAGTGGGGTGTGTCTTCACCGGGTCACATCTCCTTTGACGGTTGTGGTGCGGCAGCCGAGCCGGCGAGCTCGGGGAGGGACGCTGAGGGGGCGCTCTGAACGACATCGATGAGGCGACGTAGCCGCTCGGTAGCGTGGAAGCGCAGGTGTGCCCGGATGTCCGGCTGCGTCAGGGACTCCGACCACACCGCGCGGCCAGCCAGGAAGCCCGAGGCGCCGCCCGCTAGAGCTGCGGCGACTGCTGACGGAAACGTGTCGGGGGCTACGCCCGAGGACAGCACGACCCAGGGACAACCGAGAACTTCAGTGATTGCCCGGGCGCGGTCGGTCAACTCCTCCTCCGGAAGCTGGCCAAGACCGGGGACTTCGGCCTTGTAGATGTCAGGACGGCTGGCGGCGAACTCGGTGGCAGCGGCGAGGATGGCGTCGTCACGGTGAGCGGGGGTGGCCCAGGTCCCGTCGTCGGGACGTACGACGCCCTCGAGGACGGTCACGACACCGGCATCTGCGGCGAGCTGATTGAACTGGCCGATGATGTCGTCACGTTGGTTCTTCGAGTCCTTTGCCCGCCAAATGATGAGCAGCTTCACGGCAGACGCGCCTGCCTCGGCGATGACCGCGGGGGTGATGACTGGATCGACGTCAGAGTGCTCGACGATCTGGCCGGGCTGCTGTACGAACCGGTCGACGGACAAGATGATTCCGCATTCGGGGGCGATGGGCGGGATGCCGTCGCGCAACCCGAACTCGCGGTCGATGAGGATGGCCGAGGCCAGCGGCGTCAACTCGTCCGCGACGGCCGCCTTGAAGGCGACGAGCTCGTCGTCGGTGACCGGATTGGCGCGGTCGACGGACATCATGGTCCGAAGCGACTCGCGCTGGTCGATTGCCAGCATGGCAAACCCGCCGCCGGGTAGTTGCAAACGGTCCAGGCTGGAGGCGATGGGCATGTCTCTCCTTTGTGGGTTCAGGACATAGCTTCGGGCGGTGGGGACGCGTTGGGTCACCAACTAGCTGCCGTAGCGGCGGCAAGGAGCGCATTCACCTCGTCTAGGGCGGGGATACCGCTAACGGCGTCGAGCGAGCGGCACGACAGCGCAGCCGTCGCGGCGGCGAACCGGGCGGCCTCGAACGGGTCGAGGCCTCGGATGGCGGCAGCGAGCAGCGCGCCGTGGAAGACGTCGCCGGCGCCGAGGGTGCTGCGTACGGGCTGGCGGAAGGCCGGCACGTGCGTGACGCGCTCGCGGTGGGCGACGTAGCAGCCGTTGGCACCATCGGTCGCGACCACGCTTCCAGCCCCTGCAGCCTGTGCGGCGCGGAGGAGCGCCTGCACCTCAAGGGGTCCGAGCCGGGCCTGCAGGATCGACAGGGTGGGCGCGTACAGGTCGACGCGCGCGAGGTCGAGCCCGGGAACCGGGTTCCCGTCATCCACCGACAGGCGGGCGCCGGCCAGATTGGGGGCGGCCTGGTAGCCGACGTGATCGACGTGCACCCAGCCGATACCGGCAGACACGTGCACGGGAGCCGGCCGCGGTGGCTTGCTGGTAATGATGCGCCGGCCCGTTGAAGTCGTCTCGATGATGATGGCGCTGGTCGCGGTCGCGAAGGACCCATCACGGATCACGCGGCTGATGTCGACGCCGTTGCGCTCCAGATTCGCGACGACGGCATCTCCGGCGGTATCGGTGCCGACGACGCCAGCGAAGGCAACGTCGACACCTAGCCGGGCCAGCGTGAGCGCAGCCACCGCGGCGGGGCCGCCGAAGGAGGTGACACTCTCCCGAGCGACCTCGCGGCCGTCCTCGTTCGGCATCCGGTCGACCTCGACGACTACGTCGAGCGTCGCCGCGCCGACACACAAGGCTGTGGGCCGGACCATAATCACCCCTCAAGTTGTTCGTTTTCCAACAACTATCGGGTACGCTCTCACAAACGTTGCGGGGTTGTAAACACTGCGACATGGTTTTCTCGCGAGTGGTAGACCCGTCTCACCCGGCGAAGGAGAGACATCGATATGAGCGACCCGATCGGCATAGCTGCCACGGCACTAGACGGAGACATGACGGAGACGCCACTGCGGTACGGGTCAGCGCCCGAGCGACGGGGGCAGATCTTGGAGCTGGTCAGCGAGCAAGGCTTCTGCACCGTCACGGAGCTCTCGTCTGCGCTTGACGTGTCGGAGATGACGGTGCGCCGCGACGTCGGCCGACTCGCCCGAGAAGGCAAGGTGCGGCGCGTGCACGGCGGCGTCACCGCCCTGTCCACCGAGGCCCTCAACCCGAGCGACTTCGCGGTCCGCTCTGCGGCAGCGAGGGAGGCAAAGCGAGCCATCGCCCGCGAGGCGCTGCGGTTCATCCGAACACGGGCGACGATCGGGATCGACTCCGGAACCACGGTGCTTGAGCTGGCGAAGATGCTGCCCGAGGGCCGGCGACTGACTGTAGCAACCCACTCGCTGCCCGCCATGGTTGCCATGTCACCGCTGAAACAGGTGCACGTGTTCGGCCTCGGCGGCGAGCTGCACCCCGAGACGCAGGACTTCGCCGGACCCGCCACGCTCGAAGCGATCCGTGACCTGCGCATAGGCACGCTGTTCCTGGCCGCCGGGGGCCTCAGCCCCCGCGGCGTCTACTGCGAGAGCGACCATGAAGCGCTGGTGAAGCGCGCCCTCATCGAGGTGTCCGAACGCGTCGTCTTGCTTGCCGACTCCGGCAAGTTCGGCTCGTCCGCCATGGTCCGAGTCTGCGGGCTGGACGCGGTAGACCACGCCGTTATCGACGACGCCATCAGCGCCGCCGATGCTGCCCTGCTCGTCGACAACGGCATCGACCTTCGATGCGCGAGCCTGTCCGACCACACACCGATCGACGATCCGCGTTAGGAGAACAACAGATGAAGGCAGCACGGTTCCTCGGTGACGGCGAGCTGGCCGTCGTCGGCTTGCCGGACCCCACGCCCGGCCCCCGCGAGGTTCTGCTCGCACCGGCAGCGGTCGGCGTTTGCGGCACCGACACCCATATCCTTGATGGCCACTACCCGGCCCGCCCCCCGGTCACGCTCGGGCACGAGGTGGCCGGCCGTGTCGTCGCCCTCGGCGACGGCGCGCGGGGCTTGCAGGTGGGTGATCTCGTCACCGTCGAACCGCACCGCTACTGCGGGGTCTGCCAATACTGCCGGCGCGGGATGGAGCACATGTGCGTCGCAAAGGAGGCGTACGGCGTCCACCTCGATGGTGGCATGGCCGAGCTCATGGTCGTGCCCGACCGCATCGCCTATCGGCTCCCCGACGGAGTCGACGCCACCATCGGCGCCCTCACCGAGCCATTGTCGTGTTGCGTACATGCGATGGACCGCTTGGGTCTCATGTCCGGCCTGCCCATCCTCATCCAAGGCTGCGGCCCGGCCGGTGCCTTGCTCGTCGCCCTTGCCCGCAGCCTCGGCTCGCACCCGGTCGTCGTATCGGACATGCGACCCGACCGCCGAGACCTTGGCATGCGCATGGGCGCCGACATCGCCCTCGACCCGTCCGACCCCGACTTCGAGCGGCAAGCCCTCGCACTCACCGGCGGCGACGGCTTCCCGTACGTCGTCGACGCCGTCGGTCTGCCTGCCGTCCTGGAGAGCGCCATCCGCCTCGCCGCGCGCGGCGCCCGCCTGCTCGTCTTCGGTGTCGCGGACCCGCAGGCCCGGGCGTCCGTCAGTCCGAACGAGATCTACACCAAAGAACTGACCCTGCTCGGGACTGCCATCAACCCCTTCTCGCACCTGCGCGCCGTCGGCCTACTGACCCGGCTGCCGCTGCACGAGCTGCGCGTGGCCGCCTACCCGCTCGGCAAGGCCGTCGACGCCATCGCCGCCGCCCGCACTGGGGCCAGCGACAAGATCCAAATTGTGCCTGGGCTCAACGCATGAGTGCCGTCAACGAAGCCGAGTCCACGCGATGCTCGGCCCGGCACTCCATCGCTCTCATCCCCGGCGACGGCATCGGTACCGAGGTCGTTCCCGCCGCCCTGGAAGTGCTCGACCCGTTGATGTCCCGGCACGGCATACAGGTCGAATGGGTCGAGTACGCATGGGGCTCGGAGTACTACCGGACCAATGGCCGCATGATGGCCGAAGATGGCCTCGACCAGCTCGCCCAGCACGACGCCATCTTTTTCGGCGCCGTCGGTGCCCCCGGCATCCCGGACGACCTGACCTTGTGGGGCCTGCTCATCCCGATGCGGAGAACCTTTGAGCAGTACGTCAACCTACGGCCGGTCCGGCACGTGCCCGGGGTTCCGAGCCCTTTGAAGGATCCCGAAGGCATTGACCTGATCATCGTTCGGGAGAACGTTGAGGGCGAGTACTCGCAGGTCGGCGGCAGGTACGGGGTCGGCGAGGCCGAAACCGCCGTGCAGGAGGCCGTTTTCACTCGCAGCGGAGTGACCCGGATCGCGGCCTACGCCGCGGACCTGGCACGCGGGCGGCGTGGCGAGCTCACATCAGCGACAAAGTCGAACGGGATCATCCACACAATGCCGTTCTGGGATGAGGTCGTGGCAGACGTCGTGGCGCGAACGCCGGGCGTCAAGCTGCGCAGCGTCCTCATCGACGCGCTCGCCGCCGCGCTGGTCCTGCGACCGCAGCAGTTCGACGTCATCGTCGCCTCGAACCTGTTCGGGGACATCCTTTCCGACCTTGCCGCCGGGTGCATCGGGTCCATCGGTCTTGCGGCGTCGGCGAACATCAATCCCGAACGCAAACACCCGTCGATGTTCGAACCAGTGCACGGCTCCGCGCCCGACATCGCCGGCCGCGGCTGGGCCAACCCGCTCGCACAGATGGCGACCGCCAGTCTGATGCTCGATCACCTTGGCCACCCCGATGCGGCGGCCGAACTCACCGCAGCCGTAGACGGCGTCCTGCGTCACGGGCCTCGCACCCGCGACCTAGGCGGCACCGCCACGACCAAGGACGTAACCACGGCCGTCCTCGACCACCTCACCAACTCGACCCCCAGCGGGAGCCCACGATGATCACGACCGACCGGGCCACCTCTGCAATGAGGCACCAGGACATGTTCATTGCCGGCCAATGGGTCCCGGCCGCGTCCACCTTCGAAGTCATAGACCCCTGGGACGGAGCGCTCGTCGCCACCATCGCGTCCGGCGCAGCGGCAGACGCGACTGCGGCAGTCGACGCGGCAGCCTCGGCCATCGTCCCGCCGCCGCACGCCCGTGCCACTGTCCTGCGGAAGGTCGCCGACCTCATCGAGCAGCGCTCCGAACTCTTCGCGGCCACGATCCGCGCCGAAGCCGGCAAGCCCATCACCGCCGCCCGCGGCGAGGTGTCGCGCGGCATCGACACCATCCGCCTGGCATCGGATGAAGCTCGTCATTTGGCTGGCGCCACTGTCCCGTTGGATGCGGTGGCGGCGGGCGAGGGTCTGCTCGCATTCGAGATTCCGGCGCCAGTCGGGATCGTCGCCGCGATCACCCCGTTCAACTTCCCGCTGAACCTGGTCGCGCACAAGCTGGGGCCAGCCATCGCGGCAGGCTGCCCGGTGGTCCTCAAGCCATCCGAGAAGACACCGCTCACCGCTGGCCTGCTCGTCGCCGCGTTCGCCGACGCCGGCCTGCCCGCCGGAATGCTGAATCTGGTCACCGGGGACCCGAATGTGATCGTGTCCACCTGGCTCGCCGACGAACGCACCGCCGTCGTGACCTTCACCGGCTCCGCCGAACTCGGTTGGAGGCTGAAGTCCGAGTCGGCCCGCAAGCGTCATGTTCTCGAACTCGGCTCCAACACCGCAATGGTCGTCGCCGCGGACGCCGATTTGGACGCCGCCGCGGCGGCCGCCGCGAGCGCATCGTTCACCTTCTCTGGGCAGGCGTGCATTTCGCTGCAGAGGGTCTACGTTGCCGACACCGTTGCTGACACCTTCGTGGACAAGCTTGTCGAGAAGGCTGAGGCATTGCCCGTGGGTGATCCAGACGACGAGGCAACGGTCGTCGGCCCGCTCATTACTACGGCCGCCACAGACCGGGTGCTGTCCTGGGTCAAGGCTGCCGTCGCGGAGGGCGCGACTCTGTGCACCGGTGGCGATCTCAAAAACGGCGTCGTCGCCCCAACCGTGCTGTTGGATGCCTCGCCGACGTCGGCAGTGCTGTGCGAGGAGGCGTTCGGGCCCATCGTCACCGTTAACCGGGTCAGCGATCTCACCGAGGCGATCAAGGATGTGAACGCATCTAGATTCGGCCTGAACACTGCGGTGTTCACCCAAGACCTGTCGACCGCGCTGCGGATCGCCGCCGAGGCGGAAGCCGGCGCCGTCCTCGTGAACGTCGCCCCAAACTTCCGTGCAGACAACATGCCCTACGGCGGAGTGAAGGACTCCGGCCAGGGCAAAGAGGGAGTTCCCTATGCAGTACGCGAGCTCACCGAGTACAAGCTTGTCGTGATGAAGAAGTGACCGAGCTGACTGGGTCCCCGTGAAGTAGTCCACCTGTTGTGAGAGCCCGATGCCCCCATGATGGGACTGGGCCACGATTCTACGTGCACCCCTGCACGGTGCTGACAGTGCACGGCCTGGCCTCGCGTTGGACATAGGTCCGGCTGGCGCCTGGTGATGACTCAGCCACGATTACCGCTGGGCAGCTAAGAGACATCGTCGAGCGTCTGATCGCGGCCGGGCAGTGTGCGGTTCCCCTCGTAGCGTGGAGGCCAGAGCTTGAGAAATAGAGGTTCATGGCTGAGACGAGACGCCGGTTCGATCCGGAGTTCCGGGCGGGCGCGGTGCGCATCGTGCGGGAGACCGGGAAGTCGATCGCTCAGGTTGCGTGACCTGGGCATCAACGATGGCACCCTGGCGAACTGGGTAAAGAAGGATCGCGAGGAGCGTGGCGAGGCCGGCGGCGCGGGTGCGCTGTCGGAGGACGTACGCGCGGAGCTGGCCAGGTTGCGGCGGGAGAACGCCGAGCTGGCGATGGAGCGTGATGACGCCCCTATGGTTGTGCCGCTGCCCGCCGGCAGGTCGAGCACCCCGCGGGACGATTGCCCGCCGGACGTGGGGGAGCAGGTTGGGAGCAGCGGGGTGCACCGAACGGTGCTGAACTGCATCGAACAGCACTCAACTGCAGTCAACGGCACCCCGGCCCGACCTGCGGCTTCGTGTTTCCCCTGCTCAGAGGCAGTGCGGCGTCCTGTTTCACACCGAAGAGGTCACTGGTTCGATCCCAGTATCGCCCACCGTAGATGTATGCAGGTCAGAAGCCCGTTACTGGAACTGCCGGTAACGGGCTTCTGCCGTTCTACCCCTTAAATTGGGAGCAGATTGGGAGCAGGGCGTCCGGCGCTGGTATCCGGCTGCGTCGGAGCCATCCGGCAGAGGTGCGGCGTTACCCGTCGGCGCCGGTCGGTCTCTTAAGGAGTTGGAAGACCCCTACCGGCGCCCATCGTGGGGCACCGGTAGCGGCTGGCGGGCCTGCTGATCGCCGCCGGTCCGATGGGCCCTCCATCGGCGCTCCAGTTGACGAGGTCGTGTCCAGCTATGGGGGCGAAGGAGCGTTCAGGCATAAGGGCAGCAGGACGTACCCGTCGCGCGAGGGCATCGGTCGTAGACTGTGCGACGCCTGTTCGGACGGCGCGCGCGGGCTCGCGCTGGGCGTCCACGATTTCGTCGAGCGAGCCTCGTAAGGAGCCTTGTGAGCACCCTCGGTAGTTTTATCTGGTCGATCGCTGACCAGCTTCGGGGCCCATACCGCCCCAACCAGTACGGCAACGTGATCCTCCCGCTTACGATCTTGCGCCGCCTTGACTGCATTCTCGAGCCGGACCGGGAGACGGTGCGGGAGTTGGCGGCGAAGTACGACAACCCGAACCGGCTCAGGGTCGAGGTCAAGAAGGCGACCAGCCGGCCGTTCTACAACACCTCAAGCTACTCCTTCGCCAACCTGCTGGCTGACGCCGATGGGCTGGCGGACAACCTGGCCGACTACATCGACCGGTTCTCGCCCGATGTCGACGTGTTCCAGTACTTCGACTTCAAGAAGGAGATCCTCGCCATGGAGAAGGCGGGGCTGCTGCGCGAGGTCATCACGTCCTTCAAGGCCGTCAACCTGCATCCAAAGGTCGTCTCCAACGCCGACATGGGCGATGCGTTCGAGTACATCATCCGTAAGTTCAACGAGGCTGCGAACGAAACCTCCGGTGACCACTACACCCCGCGGGACGCGATCCGGCTGCTGGTCGACCTTCTCTTCGCCGAGAAGGACGCCGACCTGACCGAGGCCGGCATCGTTCGCACGCTGTACGACCCCACTGCGGGCACTGGCGGCATGCTCGCCTTGGCTGAGGAGCACCTGCTCGCCCAGAACCCCGAGGCGAAGCTGAGCCTGTACGGCCAGGAGTACAACCCGCAGTCGTACGCGATTTGCAAGTCCGACCTGCTGGCCAAGGGCCACGATGCAACCAACATCGCCTTCGGCAACACCCTGACCGATGACGCGTTCAAGGGCCGCCAGTTCGACTTCTGCATGTCCAACCCGCCCTACGGCGTCGACTGGAAGCAGTACGCCAAGGCGGTCACGAAGGAGCGCGACGAGGCGGGCCCCTACGGCAGGTTCGCTCCCGGCCTGCCGTCGACCTCGGACGGGCAGATGCTCTTCCTGCTCCACCTGGTCCACAAGATTCGGGCACCGGAGGACGGCGGCGGCCGGGCCGGGATCGTGATGAACGGCTCGCCGCTCTTCAACGGCGTCGCCGAGTCCGGTCCCTCCAACATTCGCAAGTGGCTGCTGGAGAACGACCTGGTCGATGCCATCGTCGCGCTGCCGATCAACATGTTTTTCAACACCGGCATCGCCACCTATATCTGGATCCTCGACAACAACAAGCACCCCGACCGCAAGGGCCTGGTCCAGCTCATCGACGGCACCTCGTTCTGGACCAAGATGCGCAAGAACCTCGGCTCCAAGGGCCGCGAGATCAGCGACGCCGACCGCGCCAAGGTCGTCCGCTTGTACGCCGACTTCACCGACGCCGACCCGGACTACTCCAAGGTGCTGCGCAACGACGAGTTCGGCTACTGGACCATCACCGTCGAACGCCCCCTCCTCGACGAGTCCGGCAACCCCGTCGTCGACCGCAACGGCAAGCCCAAGCCGGACACGAAGAAGCGCGACACCGAGAACGTCCCTTTCACCTATGGCGGCTCGACGGTCGGTGCAGCCGGCAAGGTCGAGGTCATTCAGGCGTACTTCGGCGCCGAGTTGAAGCCGCATGTACCGGACTCATGGATCGATTGGGCCAAGACCAAGACGGGCTACGAGACCCCCTTCACCCGCCACTTCTACAAGTACGTCCCACCCCGGCCCCTCGCCGAGATCGACGCCGACCTGGAGAAGCAGGTCGCCAAGATTCTTGACCTACTGCGGGAGGTTGAGAAGTGAGTACGACCGCCTTGCCTGAGCCGTGGACGACGGCCCGTCTCGGCTGGCTGTTCCAGCCGGTCTCCGATCGCGGCCACGAGGACGAGATGGTCCTCAGCGTCTACCGCGACCACGGCGTGATCCCGAAGGACAGCCGCACCGACAACTTCAATCGCACGCCGGAGAATCTGAGCAACTACCAGCTCGTGCAGCCCGGCGACCTCGTCGTGAACCGGATGAAGGCATGGCAGGGCTCGCTCGGAATCTCCGAGCACCAGGGCATCGTCAGCCCCGACTACGAGGTACTCCGGCCGACTGTCCCCGAGTACGACCGCCGCTTCCTCCACAGTCTGCTCCGCTCGCGCGCCCTGATTGACCAGTACGCCCTCCGCTCCACGGGCATCCGCCCGTCCCAGTGGCGCCTGTACTGGAACGAGATGAAGGCGATCGAGATCTCCCTGCCCGCGGCTGAGCAGCAGCGCGCCATAGCCGACTACCTCGACCGCGAGACCGCCCGCATCGACACGCTCATCGAGGAGCAGCAGCGCCTGATCGAGATGCTCCGGGAGCGACGCCACTCGCTTGTTGACGGAGTCTTCGGTGGCCCTGCGCCCAACGTCCGGCTACAGAACGCCTGCATCGACGTTGTCGATTGCCCGCACACGACGCCGGAAGTCTCAGACGACGGCGAGTACGAGGCAGTCCGAACTGCCTCCGTTCGCAACGGAAAATATCGCCCGGGAAATGGGTTGCCAGTCGACGCAGACACTTGGAAGGCGCGGAACGCAGCCGGAGCACCAACCGTCGGAGACGTTCTCTTCACGCGTGAGGCGCCCGCTGGCGAGGCATGCATGGTTCCCAACGATCGGATTTGCCTGGGCCAGCGCATGGTTTTACTGCGGATCGACCACACGGTATGCGTCGGGGCGTTTCTGCTCTGGCAGATCTACTCAGATCGCGTGCAGGGCCACTTCCGGCTCTCGGCAAACGGCTCGACGGTGGCAAACGTTCGGCTGCCGGTCTTGCGTACAACGCCGATCTGGCTTCCGGATCTCACAGAGCAGCGCCGCATCGCTACCTATCTCGACGAGCAGACCGCGAAGATCGACAATCTCATCACGGAGACCGAGCAGTTCATCGAGCTCTCGAAGGAGCGGCGGTCCGCGTTGATCACGGCGGCAGTGACGGGGCAGGTCGACGTACGGGAGATGGCGTGACGGGCGATCACAACGAGGTCGTCTTCGAGTCCGAGATCTGCGCGTACCTAGAGGCTCACGGGTGGCTGTACTCGGCGGACGACAACGGCTACGACCGGGAGCGGGCGCTATTTCCTGCGGACCTGTTCGTCTGGTTGGAGGAGACGCAAGCAGCGGCGTACGCGAAGGCTTTGAAGGCTGCGGGGTCGGAGGCGAAGTTCCTCGACGTGCTGACCACGGCGCTCGAGAAGCCTCTCGAACATGGTGGCGGGACGCTGAACATCCTGCGCAACGGGGTGCAGTACATCGGTGGTGGCCGGCTGAAGATGGCCCAGTTCCGGCCCGAGACCAGCTTGAACGCGACCACCAACGAGCAGTACGCGGCGATGCGGGTGCGGGTGATGCGGCAGGTGCACTTCTCCACCGCAGACCAACGCAGCATCGACCTGGTCTTCTTCATCAACGGGCTTCCAGTGTCCACCGTCGAATTGAAGACCGACTTCACCCAGTCTCTCGATGACGCGATCAACCAGTACCGCAAAGGCCGGCGGCCGCTGACCAACGGGCGACCGGAGCCGCTGATGTCGTTCGGGCATCGGGCGCTGGTCCATTTTGCGGTCTCCAACGACCTGGCCGCGATGACCACCAAGTTGGAGGGCGAGAAGACGCACTTCCTACCGTTCAACATGGGTCATGAGAGTGGCGCGGGAAATCCGCCGGCTGAGGGCGGGCGGTCGGCGACGGCGTACCTGTGGGAGCGGGTCTGGGAGAAGGACGCCTGGCTCACCATCATCGGCCGGCTGATGATCGTGGAGATCAAGGAAGAGTGGGATGTCGCGACCGGAATGTCGGTGCGGCGTACGAGCATGATCTTCCCTCGGTTCCACCAGTGGGAGGCCATGACGAACCTTGTGGCAGCGGTGCGCGAGGAGGGGGTGGGGCATCGCTACCTGATCGAGCATTCTGCAGGGTCGGGGAAGACGAACACCATTGCCTGGACCGCGCACCGGCTGGCGCGGCTGCACGTAAACGACGAGAAGGTCTTCGACTCGGTGATCGTAGTGGTGGACCGCACCGTCCTCGACGGGCAGCTCCAGGACGCGATCCGGCAGATCGATGGGTCGGGGAAGATTGTGGCCACGATCAGCCCGGAGGACGTCCGCAAGGCGGGGGCGAAGTCGAAATCCGGGCTGCTGGCGACCGCGTTGAAGAACGGGGAGCTGATCATCGCGGTGACGGTGCAGACCTTCCCGTTCGCCCTCGACGAGATCCGAGCCGACTCGTCGCTGAAGGGCCGGCGGTTTGCGGTGATCGCCGACGAGGCGCACTCGTCGCAGTCCGGGCAGATCTCCTCCAAGCTCAAGGCGGTGCTGACCGCGGAGGAGGTCAAGGAGATCGAGGAAGGCGGTGAGGTCGACGTCGAGGCAATCCTGGCCTCGGAGATGACCGAGCGGGCCGAGTCGGAGAACATCTCCTACTTCGCGTTCACGGCGACGCCGAAGAACAAGACCCTGGAGCTCTTCGGCCGCAGGGGTCATGACGGGAAGCCGGTCGAGTTCCACCTCTACTCCATGCGGCAGGCGATCGAGGAGGGCTACATCCTCGACGTGCTCAGGGGCTATCAGTCCTACGACACCGCGCTGAAGATCTCCAGTCGGCTCAAGAACGGCGATGGCAGCGACACGGTAGACGAGGCCGCAGCGCGTAAAGGGCTGATGCGGTGGGTGAAGCTGCACCCGACCAACATCAGCCAGAAAGTGCAGATCATCGTCGAGCATTTCCACGCCAACGTCGCCCACCTGCTGGAGGGCAAGGCGAAGGCGATGGTCGTGACCGACTCGCGCAAGGCCGCGGTGAAGTACAAGAAGGCGATCGACGCCTACATCGCCAAGCGGGCCGCCAAGGATGCCTCGTACAACTACCGCACCCTAGTCGCGTTCTCCAATGCTGTGAAGATGGCCGAGAACGAGGAGTGGGCTTCGGACTGGGGCCCGCAGCCGAGCAAGGACGACGAGTTCACCGAGGCCAACCTCAACCCCGGCGCCGGCGGGGACCTGGCCGCCGCCTTCAAGGGCGCGACGTACAAGATCATGCTGGTCGCCAACAAGTTCCAGACAGGGTTCGACCAGCCGTTGCTCTCGGCGATGTACGTCGACAAGAAGCTCTCCGGGGTCACCGCCGTGCAGACGCTGTCCCGGCTTAACCGCACCCACCGCACTGCGGGTGGGGAGCAGAAGCGCAAGACGTTCGTCATCGACTTCGTGAACAAGCCTGAGGACATTCGGGCTGCGTTTGAGCCGTACTTCACCAACGCCACCTTGGAGACCGAGACCGACCCGTACATTGTCGTCCACCTCGCCACCAAGCTCGCCCAGGCCGGGATCTATACGCCAGAGCAGGTGCGCGAGGTCGCCGAACTGTGGGTCACCCGCAAGGGCAACAACGCGCTCTCGGCCGCGATCAGCCCGGCCAAGAACGACTTCGCCCGCCGCTATGCGGCAGCGATCGAGGCCGACGACAAGGTCACCCTCAACACCCTCGACCTGTTCCGCAAGGACGTGTCCACCTACGTCCGGCTCTACGACTTCATGAGCCAGATCGTCGACTACGGCGACCCGTACATGGAGATGCTGTCGATCTTCCTGCGGCTCCTGGAGAAAGTCATCGCAGACTCCTCCTGGGCCGCGGAGGTCGACCTCTCCGACGTCGTCCTGGTCGGGGTCAAGCACAACAAGGGGACCGCGGTCGACATCTCGCTGACCGGTGACGGCGAACTCAAGGGCATCGGCGCCGCGGGCACCGGCACACAGAAGGAGCCGAAGTACGTCGCACTGCAGGTCGTCATCGACAAGATGAACGACCTCTTCGGCGCCGAGTCGTTCTCCGCGTCTCAGGTCCGTGAGTTCGTGCAGGGACTGGTGCAGCAGCTGCTCACCTACCCGGACCTGGTCAACCAGACCAAGGTGAACTCGAAGAAGCAGTTCATGGAATCGCAGGACTTCCAAGCGGCGGTCACTGAGGCGGTCGTCGACAACCAGGAGGCCCACAACACCATGGCCGACTACTTCTTCAGCGACGGCCCTGGCATCAGCGCCGTCATCACGGCACTTGCGGACGCCTTCTACGAAACCGCGATCGATCAGCGGACCGACGTGTGAGCAGCCTGGCCGCGGCGGGTCTCACCGACGCCAACACCTCAACAGCCGCCGTTGGTGCTTCCTTGCGGTAGCAATGACCGGGTCCCCGATACCTGCGTCACCGCCTGGGTGACGGTCATCCGGCTGGAGGCGGACGTCGATGTGACGCCGACGCGACGCGAGGCTTCCACGATCCACAGCCGGCTGTAACCAGCAGCAGCACCAGGACTCGGAGGACCGCGCCGCCTTGAACTCCCTACCGTGGCACTCCACAAGCGCGCGACCTTGTTTGTAGTTTGCAGCGGGAGACGGAACGGGCTGTGTGCCCAGACCGTCCGAACGGGTGCCATGCGGGGGCGAGCGGGCCTCGGCAGGTCAGACTATCCTCTCTGTACCAGAGAGTTGAGGGCCAATACACTGACTGTTACTGAATCGCTGAGGGGGCGGCTTGTGATCAACACATCCTTGTCAGGGCGGCTTCGGAACACCCTCCTCCCAAAGTCCCACGGCCTGTTCCCGCTCTTCGAGGCAGTCGTTAACTCGATCCAATCTATCGATGCCACGCACGATGACGTAAGTCAAGGTCGCATCGAAATCCACATCATCCGGTCTGCGCAGGGAACGCTGGACCTGCGACTACCCGGCCGAGCGCCCCAAGAGCCGATTACAGGATTTCGAGTCCGAGACAATGGCGCTGGTTTTCATAGTGCAAACATCGAATCATTCGAGACGCTTGACAGCGAATACAAATTAAAACAAGGTTGCCGCGGCGTGGGCAGGCTCTTGTGGCTGAAGGCATTTCGGCACGTGGAGGTCTTGAGCGTCTTCAAAGAGGCCGGCCAGTTCAAATCTAGGAGTTTTCGCTTTACGGCCCAGGATGGCGTCACTGACCACGAGGTGAAGGAAGTTGCGGCCGGGGACACCTTCGCCGAGGTCAGCTTGCTGGGATTTAGTAAGAGCTATCAACAGAGTTCACGCAAGATGGGTTCCACAATAGCTAGAAACCTCCTTGAGCACTGTTTGTGGTACTTCGTGCGTGAGGGCGGCGCGCCAGACATTGTCGTGTTTGACAACGGCGAAGCTATCGACTTGCACGTGGTCTTCGAAGATTACATGAAATCCAGTTCGAAAATCGATCGAGTTGTAGTCAAAGGCAAGAAGTTCGATCTTATTCACCTCAAGCTGAAGACGAGCGCCAAGTCGGTGCCGAGCCTGAACTGGTGTGCAGCAAATCGCGTCGTTGTTGAGGAATCAATAGCCGGAAAGATTATGGGCCTGCATGGCCCGCTCGCCGACGATGAAGGGGATTTTATCTACTCCGGCTATCTGACTTCTGCCTTTCTGGATGAGCGCGTACGTCCAGAAAGGACCGACTTCGACCTGGAGGAGACGGCGACAGGCGTCGGTGAGGAGTCGGAATTCACACAGGACAACCTGGCTGAGGAGCCTTCGCGATCTGAAATTCGTCAGGCGCTCCTCCGGCATGTAGAAGAGTATCTGAGCGACAGCCTCACTGCCGCTCGGGAAAAGGGGCGGGACCGGGTCGAAACATTCGTAAGCAGGAAAGCTCCCCGATACAGGCCGGTACTTCGACGGATAGACGAGAAGGGACTTGGGCTGGATCCGACTCTGAGTGACAAGGACCTGGAACTGGAACTTCATAAGCGGCTGGCAGATTTCGAAGCTGAAGTATTGCGAGAAGGTCAGGAAGTCCTCGGAGAGGCAACGATTCTGAACCTAACTGATGAAGAATATAATAAGAGGCTGGATGAATACTTGGCGAAGGTTGAGGACGTAAAGAAATCCGACCTGGCAGCGTATGTATCCCGTCGCAAACTCATCCTTGACTTGCTGGCCCGCGTAATCGAGCAACAACCTGACGGCAGGTACTGCCGAGAGGACTTAATCCACAATCTGATTATGCCTATGCGGACGACGTCCGAAGATGATGCGCACCGGGCAAGCAATCTGTGGATAATCGATGAGCGCCTCGCGTTTCACAACTATCTTGCGTCTGACAAATCCTTGAGGTCGATGCCGATCACCGGTTCCACCTCGACTAGAGAGCCTGATCTCCTAGCTTTGCAGACCTGCGATGCTCCCGTTCTCGTCGCTGAAGGCGATTCGCCTCGCTGGGCCTCGCTATCAATTATCGAAATAAAGCGTCCCATGCGAAATGACGCCTCAGCTGGCGAATCCAAGGACCCCATCGAGCAGTGCTTGAACTACTTGCAGCGAGTCCGAGATGGCGGCGTAAGGACTGCGAAGGGTAGGCCGATTCCTGGGGTTGACCGAGTGCCCGGTTTCTGCTATATAATTGCCGACTTGACGACATCGCTCATCTCGCGCTGTCGAATGCACCGGTTAAATCCAACCGACGACGGCATGGGCTTTTTTGGGTACCATGAGCACTTCAATGCTTACATCGAAGTGATCTCATTTGACAGGCTTCTCAGCATTGCAAACCAGCGCAATAGGGCGTTCTTTGACGTCGTTGGCCTTCCTTCAAGCTAGCTCGCTCACCCAAGCTTCGAACGTAAAGAACTTCGCTTGAAGCAGCGATGTGGGTCGACTTTCACGGATTTGCAGGGACCCTTGAGTATCGTGACAAGCTTTAGCGTTACGTATCGCTATAGTGACGGCGGGTGTTAACGAGCCGCAACGGCCAACGGCGGCAATGCTGGACAGTATGAGCCAGCGGCTGACTACAAGGCCTAAGCTGTCGGTGGCCCTGGACTCGCTCCGACCCAAGGCGATGAGCCGGTCGAGTAAGACCAGTGACTGAGGCAGGCCCGTCACGATGCTCCATCTACGGTAAGCGGGATGAGCGCCGTGTCCTCGGCCCCGCCCGCCGTAGCCAGATCAGGTCGAAACTGTCGGACCAACCGGATACCTTCGCGGCATGCCTCGGTCGCTGTGGCGGGTCGCTCCGCCTACGTTGCTGGTGGGTGACACCTGCGCGCTCATGAACGATGTCGTTCAGGGCACTCGTAACGGCCGGCTGACAAGCCTCATTGTGGCACTTGATCACGACACCTACCGGCTAGTCATCTCTATGCATGTGCTCACCGAGGTCGAACGTGACTTGCCAGGCTACGCAGCGGACCGAGGAGTTGACGCTGTAGAGGCCGTGCGCCGATGGCGCCGGTACTACCTGCAGTACGCCCGAGTCGTAGACGTTCCGGACGAGTGGGGCACCACCCACCCGCAGGTTGCCGAGGTTGAACAGCGGCACCCCACCGACGCGCCGACGGCGCGGCTGGCCGCTGCCTTGGCCCAGTGCTGCGTCCTCACCGAAGATGGGGACCTGACCGACTACGGGTTCGGCTCCTACAACTGGCTGCCCCTCACACACGCCGGCGCCAATCACGCCGAGTTCGAGATGGCCGTCACCGCCGTCGGCCTGCCGACGGCGGTGACTTCCTTGGCGATCTGGGAGATGGGCCGGACGCTCGCGCGAGCTCCACGTGGCCTGCAGGCAACAACAATGCTGCTGGCAGCAGCGGCGGCTTACTGGTGGCAGAAGGATGGTCGAGCCCAGCGTGTGGGGCTCGAATACCCGGTTCGGCCGTCTGAAGTGCGGTTCTGTGCGAGCTCGAGCCCGGCGCAGCCGTCATGCTCGTGGCCATGAGCGCGTCGTTGGTGTACCTGCTGCTTCGCCAGATCCTGCAGATGTTGTCCCAGCTCGCCCGCGACGACGGGGCCAAGGATGTGGAGATCCTGGTGCTCCGCCATCAGGTGGCGGTGCTGCGCCGACAGGTGACCCGCCCCGACCTGCAACCGGCCGACCGGGTGGTCCTGGCGGTGTTGTCGCGGCTGCTGCCCCGCCCACGCTGGTCGGCGTTCTTCGTCACCCCGGCCACGCTACTGCGGTGGCATCGCGAACTGGTCGCCCGACGATGGACGTACCCGCAGGCCCGGCCGGGCCGGCCCCCAGTCGACAAGCAGGTCCGCGACCTGGTGCTACGACTCGCGGCGGAGAACCCGTCGTGGGGGCACCGTCGCATCCAGGGCGAAATGATCGGCCTGGGCTACCCGGTCGCCGCCAGCACAGTGTGGAAGATCCTCAACCAGGCCGGGGTCGACCCGGCACCCCGGCGGTCCGGACCCACCTGGAAACAGTTCCTGACCGCCCAGGCCCACACGATCCTGGCCTGTGATTTCTTCACCGTCGACACCGTGTTACTCAAGCGGATCTACGTGCTGTTCTTCGTCGAGATCGCCACCCGCCAAGTCCACGTGGTTGGGGTGACCGCCCATCCGACCGGCGCCTGGGTGGCCCAGCAAGCACGGAATCTACTGATGGACCTAGATCAACGCGCGGCGCGACTGCGGTACCTGCTGCGCGACCGAGACACGAAGTTCACGAACATCTTCGACGCGGTGTTCACCGCCGAAGGCATCGACGTGATCAAGACCCCGCCGCAGGCGCCCCAGGCGAACGCGTTCGCCGAACGATGGGTGGGCACCGTACGCCGGGAGTGCACCGACCGGATGCTCATCGTCGGCGAGCGCCACCTCGCGGCCGTCCTCGCCGAGTACACGGCCCACTACAACAGCCACCGCCCACATCGATCGCTCGGCCAGCAGCCGCCCAACCCGCCGTCGGGAGTCACTGACTTGACCGCCGCCAGGGTCCGACGACGCCCGATCCTCGGCGGGTTGATCAACGAGTATTCGCAGGCAGCATAGCCGAACCGGCTTTACGAGCCCCACAGGCCACGATCCTCAACAAGGCGCCGATCTCGATTCCCAGGCTCGACGGCCAACGGCTGGTACGGGCGTCCTCTGTTGCCATTACGGCTGGTACAACACCCGCCGCATACAGAAGGAACTGGGCTACCTCCGCCCGAACGAGTACGAAACCGCCTGGCACACCCGCCAGAGGCAACCAGCCCAACCACCTATCGCCACCCCTGCGCCAGCCGGCAGCAGGTAACCACCGCTCCATCAAAGCGGGGGGAACTCAGGGGAACTCACCACCCACGGATATTCGTTGGTGAACTGCGCGAATCGGCGGATTGCCTGAACCTTCGACGTCACCGTCAGCGGCGGTTATCTGGGTGCCAGTTGTAGTTCTTCCCTGACGACGATCATGGATTCTTGGTCGCGATCGCCCCTCGGACACGATCCACTTCCTCATGAAGGTCCGCGACAAGCTGTGCCTGGACGTGCAGCAACTCGATGCGGGCACCATGGCCTCGGGCTTCGTTGCTCGGGTCAGGCTGACCGCTGGTACTCGTTGATCTCCACGAACGGCTGGCGGTGGCGCGGCAGGCCCAGCCCGCCGAGCCCGTCGGGGAAGTGCACCCAGGCCAAGCCGGCGTCGAACGGGCGCGCAGGAAGTCCGGCCGGTCGGTGCTCGCCGGATCGTTCGTCGCGAGCAGTTCCTCGACCCGGGTCGCCTCGGACGGTCGAGCCGACGATCGGATCGATGGTCGCGTCGGCACTCATGCGGTTCTCGCCTTCGTCTGGCGCCTGAGCTCGTTGCGAGCTAGCGCGTTCGTGTGTACTTCGTCTGGGCCGTCGGCGAACCGCAGGGTGCGGATCCCGGCGAACGATGCGGCCAGCGGGAAGTCCTGGCTCAGGCCGCCCGCGCCGTGTACCTGGATCGCCTTGTCCAGGATCCACTCGACGGTCTTTGGCGCCGCTATCTTGATTGCCTGGATCTCGGTGTGCGCGCCCTTGTTCCCGATGGTGTCCATCAACCAGGCGGCCTTGAGCACGAGTAGCCGCAGCTGCTCCACCCGCACCCGTGACTCTGCGATCCAGTCCCGGACGACACCCTGTTCGGCGAGCGGCTTTCCGAACGCGACCCGCTCGGAGGCGCGGGTGCACATCAGCTCGATGGCGCGTTCGGCGATGCCGATGCAGCGCATGCAGTGGTGGATGCGGCCGGGGCCGAGCCTTGCCTGGGCGATGGCGAACCCGTCACCCTCGCCACCGATGAGGTTCGAGACGGGGACGCGTACGTCGGTGAACTCGAGCTCCGCGTGGCCGCCGTGGTCGCGGTCGTCGTATCCGAACACGTGCATGCCGCGTTTGATCGCCAGGCCGGGGGTGTCGCGCGGGACGAGGATCTGGCTCTGCTGGCGGTGCCGCTCGGCCGACGGATCGGTCTTGCCCATGACGATGAAGATCTTCGCTTCGGGGTTCATCGCCCCGGTGATCCACCACTTGCGGCCATTGACGACGTAGTCGCCGCCGTCGCGTTCGATGCGGGTGGCGATGTTGGTGGCGTCGGAGGAGGCGACGTCGGGCTCGGTCATCGCGAACGACGAGCGAATCTCGCCGGCGAGCAGCGGTTGCAGCCATTGCTTCTTCTGCTGGTCGGCGCCGAACGTATCGAGAACCTCCATGTTGCCGGTGTCCGGGGCGGAGCAGTTCAGGGCGGCCGGCGCGAGGTGGCCGCTGCGTCCGGTGATCTCGGCGAGGGGAGCGTACTGCAGGTTGGTCAGGCCAGCGCCGTGCTCGCCGGGCAGGAAGAGGTTCCACAAGCCTCGGACGCGGGCCTCTGCCCGCAACTCCTTCAGGACCTGGACCGTGGACCAGGCCCAGGGGTCGTGCAGTGCCGAGAGTTGCTCGGCGAACACCGGCTCGGCTGGGTAGATCTTCTCATCCATGAACGCGAGCAGCCTCTCGCGCAGCTCTTCGGTTCTGGCATCGAACGCGAAGTCCATCAGTTGTGCTCCTTCAGCGATGTGAGTCCGGCGGCAATCAGGGGCTCAACGATGGCGCCGATGGTTTCGAACCCCTGGCCGACGGTCTGCCCGTGGGTGTGGCGGTAGTGGATCCCTTCGAGGATCACGGCGATCTTGAAGTAGGCGAGTGCGAGGTAGAAGCCCAGCCGCGGCAGGTCCCGTCCGCTGGCTGCCGCATAGCACTCGAGGAGTTGTGTGTCGGTAATGAAGCCCGGGGCGGTGCAGGCGTCAGTGACGGCGTACCCGCCGTCGAGCGCGGGCATCCGTTGATAGACAAGCAGCAGCGCGACGTCGGTGAGCGGATCCCCGATGGTGGCCATCTCCCAGTCGATCACCGCGGCAATCTGGTCGTCGTGGTCGACCAGCAGGTTGTCCAGCCGGTAGTCGCCGTGCACGATGGCGGGCGTCGACCCCGCGGTCGGCACGGCGGCCTCCAGAAGCGCGTGCAACTGTTCGGCGCCGGCGAGGTCCCGACTGCGGGAGGCGTCGAGCTGTTTGCGCCAGCGCCGGACCTGGCGGGTGAGGAAGCCATCCGGGCGGCCGAAGTCGATGAGGCCGATGGCGGCTGGGTCGACGCGGTGCAGCGCCGCGAGGACGTCGACCATCCGGGTGGAGATGGCGTTAACGCGTTCCGCGCCTAGCGGTTGCAGCTGTGCGGCGTGGCGGTACGGCGTACCGTCCACCCGTTGCATCACGTAGAACGGAGCGCCGACCACGTCCGGGTCCTCACACAGCGCGAACGTATGCGGCACCGGCACGTCGGTGCCCTGCAGCGCGCTGATCACCCGGTGCTCACGGGTCATGTTGTGGGCGGTCGCGAGGACGTGACCGAGCGGCGGGCGACGTACGATCCACCAGCTGGTGCCGTCGGTGACCTCGTAGGTGAGGTTGGACTTGCCGCCCGCGATTACCCGTGCCCGCAACGGCCCCCCAACCGCGCCCGTGCAGGCGCGCTGGAGGAACGCCTCGAACTTTGCCAGGTCGAGTCCCGGAGGGTTGCCGGCTGCGAGGTCGTCCCCGGCAAGGTCGCGGCCGGCTAGATCCACCTGCTCACCCATCGTCAGGGCACCAGCGCGGAGACGGTCTCGGCCACGCACACGGGCTTGTCGCCGCCATCCAGCTCGATGGTTACGCGGACCGTTGCCTGTGCCCCGTTGGCGCCCCGGGTGAGCGCAACAAGCTCGGCGCCAGCGCGGACCCTGGAGCCCACCGGAACCGGCGACGGGAACCGGACCTTGTTCGACCCGTAGTTCATACCCATGCTCAGCCCGTCGACCTTGTAGATTTCCCAGACCAGCTTCGGTACTAGCGACAGGGTCAGGTAACCGTGGGCGATTGTCGTCCCGAAGGGCCCGGACGCGGCCCTCTCCTGGTCAACGTGGATCCACGGGTGGTCACCCGTCGCCTTGGCGAACAGGTCGATCTGCTGCTGGATGGCGGTGTGCCATCCGCTGTAGCCGAGATGGGATCCGACCGCCTGCTCGCAGTCGTCGAGCTCCTTGAACCTCTGCATTGCATACTCCTGTGACGGGACGGGTGATGTCCGTACATGTGTCGCCATGAGCGCGGAGAAGCCGCCAACGTGCGTTCACGGCATCTCAGTCGCGGTCCGCCAGCGACGTAGATGACCCCGCCGGAGAAGAACGACGCGTCCTCGCGCGCGAAAACGTGACAGTGGCGGCAATGTCGTTGGGCTGACCGACGCGGCCTACCGGGATCTGCGCGGCGGCAGCGGCCTTGAAGTCCTCGAACGGGACACCGACCCGGGCCGCGGTGCCTGCGGTCATCTCGGTCTGGATGAAGCCGGGGGCGATCGCGTTCGCGGTCACTCCATCGCCAGCGTCTTGGTGAAACCTTGCAGCCCGGCCGGTTGCCGTGCTCATCAGGAACGAACCGCGCAGGTGCACGTTCATCACCGCGTCCCAGTCGGCGGCGGTCATCGTGAACAGCAGGTTGTCGCGGATGATGCCGGCGTTGTTCACCAGTACCATCGGCGCACCGAGTTCCTCGGCCACCCGCGCGACGGCATGGTCGACGGCCTGCTCGTCTGCGACGTCGACACCGACCGCGCGGGCGTTGCCGCTGGAGGCCTCGATCTCCTCGACGACCGGCTTGTCGGCCGACTCGTCCAGATCGAGCACGGCCACGGCGAAGCCGTCCCGACTCAGCCGCCTGACGACGACGGCATCGATGCCGTGTGCAGCTCCGGTGACGATGGCCGTACGACGGGTTGCGGTCACGGGGCCTCCTTCAGCTGGGGGTGTGTTCACAGACTCAGAACGTGCCGAGCAAGCTGCCTTCGTGTGGTGTGGACGTCAACGTGCAGGACTGTGCGCAGGCCTGCCCGTCTCGCGCCCTCAATGTTCGCGACGGCGTCGTCGATGAACACCGCCGCACCGGGTTCGACATCGAGCAGCTTTAGGGTGTGCGCGAAGATCTCCGGGTTCGGTTTACGCATCCCGACCTCGCCGGAGATGACCACCGGGTCGAACAATGCGTCGATCAGCTCCCGCGGGTAGGTGTTGCCCCAGCTATTGGACAGCAGGGCGACTCGCACCCCGGCGGACTTGAGCTCTTCGACGAGGTCGAACATCAACGGGTCCGGTCGCATCTCTGCGAACAGTGCCTGCAGCAGCCCGTTGGGGGCGACCGGTAAACCATTGGTGGCGACCAGCTCCGCGGCGAGCAGGGTATCGAATTGCGCGGCGGCAAGCTCACCGGTCTCCAGGCGGTGGATCGGTGTGCCCTCGGGCGCCGAGCGGGACATCCACGCCTTCAACGTTCTGGAGAACGACGCCGGGTCGATCCCGTCCCGATTCAGCCAGGCCACGGTCGAGTCACGCACCGGGCTGGTGAGCACACCGCCGTAGTCGAAGACCACCGCGGCGACAGTCGCGCTCTCGCCGTGCGTCATCTGCTTCCTCCTCGATCGGCAGTATGAATTCAGGGGACGTAGGCGACCCGGCCGACCGTCGTACCGTCCGCCAACCGCTGTAGGCCGTCGGCGACACCGCCGAGGTCGAGCCGTTCGCTGACCAGCGGCGTGGCCAGGCCGTCAGCTGCCAGCTTGGATAGCTCGTCGTGGCACTTCCGGACGGCTGCGGGGTCGTGTTGGTTATACAGCCCCCAGTGCAGGCCGACGATGGAGTAGTTCTTGACCAGCGCGTGGTTGAGGGCTGCGGACTGGATGTCTCCGCCGGCGAAGCCGACCACCAGGATTCGGCCCTCGAATGCGATGCACTTGGTGGACCGCTGGTAGGCCTCGCCCCCGACCGGGTCGTAGACGACATCCGCGCCGCGGCCGTCGGTGACCTCCTTGACGACGGCGACGAAGTCCTCGGAACGACGGTCGACAACGACATCCGCACCGAGGGCCTGGGCCACGTCGGCCTTGTCCGGTCCTCCGACCACACCAACGACCCGGGCCCCGGCTGCCTTGCCGAGCTGGACGGCCGCGCTGCCCACGCCGCCGGCTGCTGCGTGCACCAGAAGCGTCTCCCCGGCCTGCAACTGCGCCCTGCGGTGCAGCCCGAACCAGCCGGTCTGGTAGCCGATGTAGAACGAGGACGCCTCGGCATCGTCGAGGCCGGCAGGGGCCGGGAACGTGGTGGCCGGATCCATCACCGCGTACTCGGCGAAACCGCCGGCGGGAAGCACCGACGCACCGATCACCCGATGGCCGACCGCGAAGCCGGTCACACCTTCACCCAGTGCGACCACCTCACCGCAGAGTTCGACGCCGGGTGTGAACGGTAGTCCCGGCTTCACCTGGTACTCGCCTCGACACATCAGCACGTCGGGGAAGTTGGCCGCAGCACCACGCACCCGCACCACGAGCCTCCCGGCGGCAGGCTCGAGGTCGGGCACCTCCTGCAGCCGCAGCACCTCGCGCGGCTCACCGAGCTGGTGCACCTGCCAGGCCCTCATCCGCCGAACCTCCTTCTTCCAGTCGCCGCTCGAGCTTGCGCATCCCACTGAGCCAGCGGTCGGTTTAGTACTCCGCAACTTGCGGATGCGGCAGGATCAGGAAGCGGTCGTGCTGCGGCCCTTGCCAGACCTCCTCCGCGACTTGCTCCGGGGTGCGCGCGGTGTCGTCGCTGAGCAGCTCTTCCAGCGGTCCGGCAATCGTCGAACATTCGGGCCTTCATGTCCTGCGGGCAGATCGCCTGCACAGTGACGCCTCGCTGGCCGTACGTGATCGAGAGCCACTCGGCGAACGCGACCGCCGCGTGCTTGGTGACCGAGTACGGCGCGCTGCCGGTCATCCTCAGCAGACCGGCGGTGTAGGTGGTGACCACGAAACGGCCGCCGGCCGAGGCCAGCCAGGCCGGCACGAGAAGGCGTGCGGCTCGAATATGCGCCATTACATTCACGTCGAGGACCCTCGCCAAGTCGTCTTCGGGGGTGTCGAGTCCCTTGCCGGTGTCGATGCGTTGGCGAAATAGATGTCGATCGCGCCGGGCTTGTTGCTGGGTGGACTCGACCAGCACGGCGACCTCGCTGGCCGCATGACCAGGCACCGCGATGCCGCCAATCTCCTCGGCAACCAGCCTCACGGCCGCAGCGTCCAGGTCGTTCACCACGACCCGGGCGCCACCCGCGAGCTTCGCGGCGATCGCGCGCCCGATGCCGTGATCGGCACTGGTGACCACCTCACCCCTGTCGCGGACGTCGACGCCCGCCACGGTCACACTCCTCCAGTCAGGGTGAGCCCGCCGTCAACGACCAGGATCTGCCCGGTGACCCATGCGGCGTCGTCGGAAAGCAGGAAGGCGACCGCACCACCGACATCGTCGGGAACGCCGAGCCGCTTGAGGGGGTACGCGGAGGCGACCTCGTCCTCTCTCCCCTCGTACAAGGCGGTCGCGAACCTGGTCTTCACCACTGCGGGAGCGACACCGTTGACCCGGATCTGTGGCCCGAGCTCCACCGCAAGCTCGGCGGTGATGTGCGCGAGCATTGCCTTGCTGGCTCCGTAGAACCCGATCCCCGGGGCCGGTTTCATCCCGGCGACCGAGGAGACGTTCACGACCGACCCGCCGTGCTCACCCATCCAGGCCAGGTGGGCCTGCTGCACCCACGACAGCGCGGCCAGGCAGTTCACCTCGAAGATCTTCCGCGCGGCGTCGAGGTCGAGGTCGACCATGGGTCCGTAGACAGGGTTGATGCCGGTGTTGTTCACCAGCATGTCGACCCTGCCGAACGTCTCGATCGTCCTGTTGACCGCTTCGCGCTGGTGGTCCACATCGTCGCCCTTGCCGGCGACCGCGATCGCGTTCTTCGGTCCGCCGAGCGACTGCACCGCCGCGTCGAGCGCCTCCTGCTTGCGGGCCGTAATGCACACCTTCGCACCGTCGGCGACGAGCCGTTCGGCGATGCCGAGGCCGATGCCGCGGCTGGCTCCGGTGACGACGGCGACCTTGCCCTCGAACCTGTTGCCCATCAGGACAGCCTCAGCCAAGTGGACGGCCGACTGCGTCATTCCTATCGGATCCTTTCCGGGTTCTCGCCCGCGTGCCGGCGCGCGACGTGAACGCCGCACCGCCAGCACCCGGGCGTGGTGAGCGGCTGGTGATGAGGAGCCGTCAGCCCGCGGGGCGGGCCTGGATGTCCACCTCGATGTTTCCCCGGGTGGCGGCTGAGTACGGACAGATCTGGTGTGCCTCCTCGGTCAACTTCTGGCAGGTGGCCTCGTCGACGCTCGGTATCTCGACATCGAGGCGGACCGCCAGGCCGTACGCGGTCCCGACTGGACCCATGCTGACGTGGCAGGTTACGAGCGACCCGGAAGTGTCGACCTTCATCCGGCGGCCAGCGGCGCCGATGGACGCTTGGAAGCAAGCGGCGTAGCCGGCGGCGAAGAGCTGTTCGGGGTTTGTCGCCCCACCTGGCCCACCCATCGCCTTGGGCGCGCGTAGATCGACATTGAGCAAGCCGTCGTCCGATCGCACGTGTCCTGCGCGCCCACCGGTTGCGGTAGCCGTGGCCGTGTACGTGACACGGTCAAGTTGGGTTGTCACGAGAAGCACGCTCCTCTCTTGCTCGATCAGGAGTTTGCGCTGACAGCGCAGCCGGCCCGGTAGGCCATGACGATGTTGCGGGTGTTGGCGTATCCGGTCACGTAGCCGCGGAACTCCGTGGTCGCGACGGCGTTACCGGTGGCGAACAGCCCGGGGACCGGCGTCCCGTCGCGTCGTAGTACCCGGGCGTCCGCGTCGGCCTGTAGACCGAACGTGCACACCCCGATGCCGAGCAGCCGCAGCGGAAGCGCGTAGATGGGCGGTTCGGCGATGGCTCCGAGGTTGGGGTTCGGTTGGTGCCGCGCGTCGCCGTATCGGCGCCGGACGAAGGCCTTCGATCCTCGGCCGAATACCGGGTCGATGCCGAGGTCGGCGTTCGCGTTGAAGTCGGAGACGGTGTCGGCGAGGGCTTCACCGTCGATCCCGACGGTCGCGGCCAGCGCCTCAAGGGTGTCCGCGCGGGCGATCGTGTCGGGGTAGGCTGCGCCCGCAGGCAACGTGCCAAGGCGGTAGTTCTTCCGGAACTGCTCGTCGAACAGCAGGTAGCAGGGGAAGTTTTCCCATCGCCGGCCAGCCGGGTCCCACCGCGAGAGGGCTGAGTTGATGCCCACGTAGTAGCTTTCGTCGCCGAAGCGGCGTCCGGCGCGGTTGACGACCATGGTGTGCGGCAGTCCCATGACGTCGAACAGTTGGCTGTAGAGGGGAGCCTCCGTGCCGCTGTGGACGTCCCCCGATTGAAGATGCGCGCCCATCGAGAACTGGGGTCCACCACCGCGTACCACCGCCGCGCCGGCCG
Source organism: Micromonospora sp. NPDC005206 (assembly GCF_040608175.1). NCBI lineage: Bacteria > Bacillati > Actinomycetota > Actinomycetes > Micromonosporales > Micromonosporaceae > Micromonospora > Micromonospora sp. NPDC005206. The sequence continues at coordinate 21,163 of NZ_JBEXHU010000014.1, read as the reverse complement.
CTTCCGCGAGGCACAAGTGATCACCGCGGATCGATGGCGGTCCGGCTTCGACGAAGTCGGGCAGCCCCTCGAGGTCGGCCGCGAAGTCGGCCCAGCCGTAGCCGCCGGTCGCTAGGAGGACGCCGCGTCGGGCGAAGAACTCCGACTCGTGCCCACCGGGGTCGACCGCGCGCACACCGCTGACCCGGCCCGAGTGTTCGACCAGCCGCTGGACGCGATGTCCGAGGACCCAGTCGACGTCGTGCTGAATGAGCGCCGCTCGCACGAAGGCAGCCGCCAGGCCGATGCCCATCGTCAGAAAGTCATCACGCTCACGTTCGGCGAACAACGCCTCGATCTGCTGGGGCGTCCGCGTGCTGTCGAACAGTTCGCGGTGCCGCAAGCCCGCCCGGTAGTGCGGGGAGGGGGACAGGTGCGACCGCAGTCGCTGAAGTCGTGCGCCCTCGATGGCGCACTCCAACATCCGTCCGCTCGGCATCGAGCCGGGCGCATCGGGGTAGTAGACGTCCGGGTTCCCCGGAACCACCTCGAAGTCGATGCCGAGCGAACGGTAGAACGCCAGTGCCTCTTGCGCCGACGAGAGGATCTCGCGGCGGAGATCGCCGTCGGAGTTGCGTTCACCCTGAGCGTAGCGGAGGTAGGCGTCGGCGGCGTCGACGCTGTCGGGCGGGTCGCCGTCGGGTGCGCCGGGCGCCCACATCAGGCCGCCGCTGTACGCGCCGCCGCCGCCCAGGTACTGGGAGGCCTCGATGACAAGGACCCGCAGACCGGAGGAGGCGGCACGGGCAGCGGCGGCCAAGCCGCCCAGGCCACCTCCGACGCAGATCAGGTCGTATTCCGGCATAGCGGTACGGCCAGCCGCTGCTATGCGGACGCGGCGGATTGGGCAGCGGCTGCTGCGTCTGCACAGTACTTCTGGCGCAGCAGGTTGAACCCACCGCCGGCCTCGATGACCTCGATCGCGTGCGCGCTCGGGGCCTTGCCCTGCAACACCTGTCCTGATGACACGACCCGCACGGTGGCGGTCCGCCAGTCGACCTCCACGTCATCCCACCGTTGGACCGCCGACGAGATGCACGGTACGGCGACCAGTGGCATCCCTTGATACAGCTCGCCCCGCCAGAAGCCGGGTGCGAACGACTCGGCGACGACGGCGACGATCCCCGCATTGCGCATCGCGATCATCGCCGGGTAGTGCGGGTGGCCGTAGCCGAAGTTCCGACCGCCGACGATGATGTCGCCGGGGCGGACGTCGTTGACGAAGTTCGGGTCGTACGCCTTCATGCACACCGACGCGAGCTTGTCGACGTCGTAGTACTTGATGTTCTCCACACCGATGATCAGGTCGACGTCGAAGTCCGAATCGAAAATCCAGGCCACCCGACCCTTGAGTACGGCCGGGACGGCTGGGGAGTCTGGCTTGCTCATGCGGTCGCCACCTCGCGAGGGTCCGTGATACGCCCGCTCAGCGCCGATGCGGCTACCGTGTAAGCGCTGCCCATGAAGATCTCGGCTTCGGTGCTGCCCATGCGCCCTGAAATGTTCAGCACTCCGGTCGAGATGCACTTGTCGCCTGCCTGCAGCGGGGATGCGTAGCCGATGCAGAAGTCGCACGACGCGTGGGCGATGCGGGCACCGGCCTCCGCGAGGATGTCGAGCAGCCCCTCCGCCTTCGCCTGTGCGTAGATCCGCTCGGAGGTCGGAACGACGTTGAAGTTGACCCCGGGCGCGACCTTCTTGCCTTTCAGGATCTCCGCGGCGGCTCGGATCTCCTCGATCCGGCCGCTCGCGCACGACCCGATGTAGGCGTGCTTGACTTCGACCCCGGCCACTTCCTCGATCCGCTTCGTGTTGGCCGACTTCGCCGACCCGGGCAGCACCACCTGCGGTGACAGGTCGTCCAGGTCGATCGTGTGCTTGGCCGCGTACTCGGCGTCCGGGTCGCTGTAGACAGGCTCGAACGGCTTGCGGGCGACCCGCCGGCTGTACGCGAGCGAGGTCTCGTCCGGATTGAAAATCGCCGAGACGGCTCCGGTGAACATGGCCATGGCGCACAGTCCCTGGCGACGGTCGATCGACATCGCCTCGGCGCCTGGGCCGACGTACTCCATCACCTGGTGTGCACACGCGTCCGCGCCGTACCTTGCGATGATGTGATGAATAAGGTCGCGGTTGTCGACCCCGGGGGCGAATGTGCCGTTCAGGTGAAACTGCGTGGTCTGCGGTACGTCGAGGTAGACGGCGCCGGAGACCCACGCTTCGAGCAGATCCTTGCGGACACCCCAGCCGAGCGCGCCGAAGGCGCCGAGCCCGCTGATGTGTCCGTCGAAGTGGACCAGGAAGTTGCCAGGGATGGCGTAGCCGAGCTCGGCGGCCACCTGGTGCCCGATCCCCATTCCCTCGTGCACCTCGACGCCGTTTGCGCGTCCCCAGTCGCGGGTGACCTGGTGCATCTGTTGCTCGCGCTCGTCGTTTCTGGTCACCAGGTGGTCGATGAACAGCACGTAGCGCTCGGGGTCGCTGACCTTTGTTATACCGAAGTCGTCCGCCATCTGCCGGAACATGACGTCCGTATAGCCGGGGAAGTCGTAGGCGATCATGTAGTCGGGGTGGAACGGTGCGTTCTGGCCGGGACGCACCACGGGAAGACCGCCGGCCCGCGCGAGAATCTTCTCCGTGATCGTGCTGCCCATCACATGCCTCCTTCGATGGCAGTCAGCTCGGACTGCGACGCGTGGTACTTCGCCTGTAGCTCGAGAATTTCGGGGAACCCGAGCAGCGCCGGGATCTCCTTCGGAGCCATACCGTCGGCAGTCACGTCCGTGGCTGGTTCGCCGTCGTACAGCCGCTGTAGGGCGTTAGCGATCGCTCCCGCTGCAGCGTGGACGGCTTGGTTCGGCAGCAGTGCGATGCGCACTCCGAGTTCGAGGAGGACCTCTCGGGTGAACTCCTTCTCGACCCACGTCCCGGCGGTGATGGTCGACACGAGGTCGCGGCCCAACTCCTCGCTCGCGTCCGACCACTCCTCGACAGAGCTGAACGAGCGCGTCACGGGCATGAGGAGGTCGGCGCCCGCCGCTCGGTACGCGCCGAGGCGGCGCCGCGCGTCGTCCCCGTGCGCATCGGTTCGAGCAATGATCAGTACGCCGTCAGCGGCGTCCTTCGCGGCGCGGATCTTTCCGGCGGCCTCCTCGATCGGAATCAGCGGTACCGGCTGGTTGACCCACAGCGGCTCTTTCTTGGGCGCCACCTGGTCCTCCATGAAGACGGCGCTCGCGCCCGCGTTGCGGGCCTGGTTGACCGTGCGCATAACGTTCACAGCGTTGCCGTAGCCCGTGTCGATATCGGCGATCAGGGGAAGGGAGCAGCCTTCGCGGATACGGCGAATCGCGCCGATGTTCTCGGTCATCGTGTAGAGCTCGGCGTCGGGCATTCCCAGTGACGCCGATATGGCGTATCCGGAGGAGCACACGGCGCGGAAGCCGGCGCGCTCGATGAGGCGAGCCGAGAGGCCGTCCCATGCCCCGGGCGCGTACACCAACCGCTCGTGCTCGAGGAGTTGCGCCACCGACGTTGTGGTCATAAGCCGAACCTCCTTGGTCCGGAATCCGGACGCCGTTCCGTACTGCGTGACATGAGACATCTTGGACGGAGGTCGGACCAGCGTCAAGGGGCAACTCTTGCGTGTCCCCGGGCACGAGAGTGTCCGTCACCCCGAACGGCACCGCCGGGCATGGAATGTTCGGCGCCATCGGCCTGGCATGATCAAGTTCGCGGACACGGTGCGGAAGACCCTGAAGGGGCGGTCCCGCGATGCGCGTCCCGTACTCGTGCGGGTGGTCGCCCGAAATCCGACCTCGGGGATGTTGACCGGCAGGGTGGGTCCGGCTAGCGTTCACCGTAATCCGCACCACGGTTCGGTATCCGAATCACACAGGGAAGTGGCTGCGTGACCGCAGGCACCGGATGGCGGTAACGAAACGGGACAATCTCCTCACATCAGCTGTAGGTCGAGGGCCGGGCAACCCTGCGGCGCCTGACGCTCACAGCGGCGAAGGTCGCGCCCCCGATCCGTGGGTGCGCGCGCTCAGCGCCGTGACCGCGCATGCCGAGCAGATCGGCAGTAGACGACACTCGAGCAAGGAGTTACAGTGCGCCGCACGAGGACAACTCATCGCCCCTCGACGCGCGGCCGGAGTTCGCTCCGCCTCGCTCTGGCACCCATCGTCGTGACCGTCGTGGCGCTGTCCGCCGGTTGCGCAAAGACCTCGGGTTCGACGGGCTCAGGTGGTGGAAATTCGGCCCGCATCGGCATCATCGTCGCCGAGACCGGTCCGTTGGCTGGCGCTGGCCGCTCCTGGTTGCAGGGTGCGACGATCGCGGCCAACCACGTCAACGACCAGGGCCTGATCGGCTCCGGTCGGAAGATCGAACTCGTCAAGAAGGAAGGCTCGGAGGATCCAGCCAAATCCGCGGGTGTCGCCGCGCAACTGGCGGCTGACAAGAGCATCCTCGGGCTGGCATGTTGCATCCTCAGCCCCGTAGCGGGAGCGGTGAAGCCCATCGCGATCGCGCAGAAGGTGCCCCTCGATATCTGGGGCGCGACTGAGCCGAACATGGCGCAGCTGCCGTACGTCATCCGGACGACGACCATGCCGCACCCCGCCAACGAGGCCATCGGCAAGGCCGTCGCCGAAAAGAAGGGTCTGAAGTCGGCCGCGTACAGCGTCATGACCGACAACGCCGGCATCGTCTCCCAGGCGGCGGCGTTTAAGAAGGGCCTCGAATCGGCAGGCGTCAGCGATCTGGGTCAGGTCGGGATCCTGTCGAAGCAGACCGACTTCACGAGCGCTGCCGCGCAACTGATCCAGAAGAACCCGGAGTCGATCGTTGTCGCCGCCACGCAGTCCGAGGCAGTCGGGATGATCGCGGCCCTGCACGACAAGGGCTACAAGGGCCAGATCATCACGGGTGAGACCGTGGTCGGTACCGGGGTGTTCAAATCGCAGCCAGATGCGCTCGACAAGGTCCCGTTCCCGGTGTACTACCTCGCCAGCGCCGCGAACACCCAGGGCAAAAAGTTCGCCGACGACTACAAGAAGCAGTACGGGGCCGACCCCGACGACTTCGCGGCGCAGGGCTACAACGCGATCTGGACGATGGCGGTCGGCTTGAAGGCCGCCGGTGACGAGCCGACCAGGGCGAGCCTCACCAAGGCGTTGGGTGACCTGAAGTCGGTGGACAACACGATCTACGGGACGGTCACCTTCGACGGCGGTCAACTCGACGCGAGTGCGGGTGTCAAGATCGTCAGCTACACAAAGCCGAACGGCGAAATCCAGTCGTGGAACGGCTGAACTGACAACTCGCCGGCGCTTGGGGCCGTCGTCCGCGGTGGCCCGAGCGCCGTCATGAGAGAGGAGCGAGATGCTGTTCGTCGAGCAATTGGTGAACGGGATCTCCGTCGGCGCGATATACGCCCTGTTCGCGGTCGGCTTCGGCATTGTCTTCTCGACGATGCAGATCCTGAACCTGGCGCAAGGCGTCTATGCCACGTACGGCGCGATCATCGCGTACTTTGCCGTCACCGCGGCGAACCTCCCGTACTGGCTGGCGTGCGTCGTCGGGGTCCTGTCCGCCGGCGTGGTCGCAGTGTTTGTCGACCAGGTGGCGTTTGAACCGCTCCGGCGCCGAGGGGTGCAGATGCTGGGGGCGGTCATTGCGAGCGTGGCGATGTGGATCGCGCTCCGGGAGATCATGAGCATCGCCACCGACGCGACCCCGGTCGGCTTTCCGCCGGACAAGTCACCGCGCGGCCTGGTCGAAGTGGGCAGTATCAGCGTCCTCCACACCCAGTTGATCGCGCTGGTGTGTTCGGCCGTCGTCATCACCGCCGTGTACCTCCTGCTCCACCGCACGAATGTCGGGGCGGCGATTCGGGCCGTCGGCTACGAGAAGCGTTCGGCGGAGATCGCTGGCATCTCGCCGCGCGCGATGATCATCGGGGCCGCGATGTTGTCCGGGAGTGTGACGGGACTGGCGGGAATCCTGCTCGCCAGCGGACACACCTTCAACTTCACGGTCGGCGACCACCTGCTGCTCCAGGGCTTTGCCGCCGTGGTGATTGGTGGCTTCGGCGACGTTCGCGGTAGCGCCCTCGGTGGGCTGTTCATCGGGGTCGTGCAGACCCTCTCGGCCTCCTACATCTCCGCGTCGTATCAGGACGCGATCACGTTCGGACTCGTGCTCGTCGTCCTCCTCTGGAGACCGCAGGGTCTCCTCCGCATAGCGAACGTCGTGAGGGCGTGACGATATGAATGCCGATCTCGTTCTGCTCCAGAGCGCCACACTGTTCGCGATGGCAGGGGCGGTTCTCGCGCTGAGTACGTATGTCACCCTGTGGGCCGGCCTGCTGAGCTTCGCGACCGTCAGCTTCGCCGCGATCGGGGCCTTCACGTCGACCTGGGTGCTCACCAACACCAAGCTCGGAATGGTCACGGCGCTCCTCGCCGGGGTGGTAGCCGCGGCTGTGGTCGGGCTCATCGCCGGGCGGCTGTTCCTGCGCCTGTCGAGCCACTGGCTCGCCCTGGCGACAGTCGCCCTCGTGCTGATCACCCGGGTCTTCGTGGTCAACCTCGGGCACCACACGGGCGGCTCGGCCGGTGAAGTCGTCCCCGAGGCGCTGACGCCGTTGCAGATGACGCTGCTTCTGGCCGTGGTGGGCGCGGCGCTGTTCCTGTTGAAGCGGTCGAAGTTCGGCGCCGCGGCGGACGCGACCCGGGAGGACCCGAGCGTCGCTGCCGCTCTCGGCATCCCGGTCGGCCGGGTGCACGTCCTCGCCTTCGGCCTCAGCGGGGCGATCGGTGCGGTGGGCGGCGTCATGTTGGCCTCTCGACTATCGTTCATCGGCCCGGATACGTTCTACGTCGACCTGTCGATGACGGTGCTCGCAAGCGTCGTCCTGGGCGGTGCCTACCACTGGTCCGGCTCGGTCATCGGCGCCGCGGTCTTCACCGGCCTGCCCATCTACATCAGCCAGTACATCAGCGAGGGCCAGTCGATCATCAACGGGCTTCTTCTGCTCGCAATCATCATCTGGCTGCCCGACGGGCTGATCGACCCGATCCGGTGGCGGCGGATCCAGGCGAAACGACGGCGACCCGAGCGGCCTGCGGAGGTCGGCGACGGGCGGAGCCCGTCGGAGCTGACGGATGTGGGGGCAGCGCGTTGAGCACCGACGTTCATCCCGAGCGCGCGACGACACGCGACGTCGCCGCGCAGCTGGAGAACATCTCCAAGAACTTCGGCGGACTGCAGGTGCTGAAGTCGGTGACCTTCTCGGTGCCGCGCTCGACGATTTTCGGGGTCGCCGGGCCGAACGGCGCCGGCAAGACGACGCTGCTGAATCTCATGACCGGCTTCGGCAAGACCAGCGGCGGTCGCATGGCGATCGGCGACGTGGACGCGACGAATTTCGACGCGCTGCGGATCAGCAAGCTCGGGGTTGCCCGGACGTTTCAGAACATCCGGCTGTTTCGCGGCCTGACGGTACGGGAACAGGTCGCGGCCGGCAGCTACCGGCATCGTCGTGCCTCCATGCTCGGCAGCATGCTGGGACTGCCGGCCGAGTGGAAGGACCGTCGAGAGGTCCGCCAGCTCGCCGACGAGATGCTCGCCTTCGTCGGTCTTTCGGCGGTCGCCGACCGGTTGGCCGAGACTCTCTCGTACGGCGACCAGCGCAGGCTCGAGATCGCACGGGCGCTGGCGACCCGGCCGCAGCTGCTCCTCCTGGACGAGCCGACGGCCGGCATGAACGACGCCGACTGGCTGCCCATCGCGCAGCTGCTCGAGAAACTGCGCGACGAAGGGCTGACCGTGATCGTGGTCGAGCACAACATGCGGCTGTTGGAGAAGTGCTGCGACCGGGTGGCGGTCATCGCGGCCGGCACCGTAATCGCGGAGGACGAGCCGGTGACCTGCCTTCGCCTGCCCGACGTACGCCGCGCCTACTTCGGAAGGTGAGACTCGATGCCCCCCATCCTTTCCGTCGAAGACCTGTCTGTCCGCTATGGCACAATCCCGGCTGTCACCGACCTGTCGTTGACGGTTGAAGAGGGCTCCCTCACCGCGCTGCTCGGCGCGAACGGTGCGGGCAAGTCCACGACCCTGAACACCGTCGCCGGTTTCCTGCGACCCGTACGCGGTAAGGTGACGTTCGCGGGGGAGGACATCACGCGAACCGCCGCCTTCCGCGCCAGCCGCCGCGGTCTCGCGCTGGTGCCCGAGGGTCGGATGGTGGTCGCGCCGCTGACCGTCCAGGAGAACCTGGAGCTCAGCTCGTTCGCCCGCGGCAGGCGGCGCACCGCCGTGATGCAGGACGTGTGGGATCTGTTCCCTCGACTGCACGAGCGTCGCAACCAGGTCGCCGGCCTGATGAGCGGCGGCGAGCAGCAGATGCTGGCGATCGCGCGTGCTCTGATGACCAAACCGGTGATGCTGCTCCTCGACGAACCGTCGATGGGGCTGTCGCCCGCGCTCGTGGACGTCGTGTTCGGGGCGATCAAACAGATCCACGCGTCCGGCGTGAGCATCCTGCTCGTCGAGCAGAACGCCGCCATCGCCCTGCCCATCGCCGACTTCGCCTATCTGATCCATCGCGGGGACATCATCTCGGCGGGGGCGCCGGCAGAGCTGGAGAAGGACCCGGACATGGTCGCCCGGCACCTCGGCCTCGACCCGGCCGTGGTGGCGCCTGAGTTCGAACGTTCCCTGGCGGAGTCCGAGGCGACACACCGACCGGCCGTGACCAACGGTCGTAACGCGCTATCGGAATAGGGAGCCCTGATGCCCAGCCCGCACTATGTCACCACCAGCGGTGGCCAGATCAGGATTTGGGTCGACGGCGAGGGCCCGACGCTCGTCGCGGTGGCGGGCCTGACGCGGGCGGCCTCCGCGCAGGCGGCCGACCTGTGCCGCGCCTTGCCGTCCTGGCGGGTCGTCGTCCTGGAGCCCCCGGGAGTCGGCGGATCCGCGCGTACCGTCCCGACATCCGTCGAGCACTCGGCCAGCCTGATAGCAGAGAGCCTGGCGTTTCTCGACAACCAATTCGCGCTGCTGTCCTTCGAACTGTCGTGCGCGCTCGTGCCGAGCCTCCTTGAACGGCTGGCGCCTGCGTCCACCGTGCTGGTCAACGCTGACGCCGCACGGGGCTGGGTCGACACCCGTACCGTGCCGCCCCGCCTTAGCCCAAGAGCCGACGGAGCGCACCTGAACGCCCTCTGGTCGTTCCTGCGCGACCGTCGGCTGCTTCGCCCGGACGAACCCACGTTGCCCGTGACCTCGGGGGATCCGCTTCCGACCACTCATGACCTGAGCGCGAGCTTTATCGACGCGGTCACCGCCCCGGAGACCTTCGAGGCGTGCTGGCGGATGTACGCGGAGCAGCTCGTACCCGCGCTGGACGCGTTGGCCGCTCTGCCGCGCGCCAACGCCCTGTCCGAGATCCCCGACCTGCTGGGGGCGGGGCCGCACCCGTCTGCCGCCGCTCCACCGCCCACCGCGCCCCTGCCCGGAACCGACGTCTGGCACCAGTACCTGGACACCGCCCTCGGTCGGGTGCATCTGCGGCGGGCCGGATCGTCAGGAAGTCCGGTGCTGGTACTTCCGACAGGCGGCGGATCGTCGGCCCAGTTCGCCCCGGTGCTGTCCGGCCTGGCCGAAAATCGCACCGTGGTCGGCGTCGACTACTTCGGCAACGGCCTGTCCGACGCGCTCGACAGAATCCCCACGGTCGTGACGCTCGCCGACGACGCGTTCGCGGTGGCGGATGCCTTCGGGTGGGACACCTTCGACGTCTGGGGGTCCCACACCGGAGCCTGCGCCGCGCTGGAGATGGCAATATCGCGCCCGGAGCGGATTCGCAAGGCCATCCTCGAGGCGCCGGTGATGGTCACTCCCGAGTTCCGGGACGACCTGCTCACGAACTACTTCCCCGACTTCTCGCCGGACAAGTTCGGCCTGCACCTGCAGCATATCTGGCACTGGCGGCGGGACATGTTCATGTTCTGGCCGTGGTACCTCGTGGACCACTCCGCCGCGCGCGCGATCGGTGTTCCGTCAGCCGACGAGCTGCACCTGTACGCCGTCGGCATCCTGCAAAGCGGTAGCACGTACGGTGGCGCGTACCGGGCCGCATTCGCGTACGGCACCCAGGATCGATTGCCGCATCTGCGTGTTCCCGCGATCCTGACCGCCGGCCCGAACGACATGCTCGCCAATGCGCTCGAGGACGCCGCGGCGCTCGTCCCGGACGGACTGCTGCGGACCGTCCCGACCCCGACCACCATCTGGTGGCCGGACCCGGACCCGGAGGCCGCGGCGGTCACGCTCAAGGTATACCAGGACTTCCTCAGCTGACCGCCGTCTGGTCAACCCAGGGACATTGCGTAGTCGGGTTGCTGCTGGTCACGGCGTCGATGAGATCGTGCGCGCGGCGGTTGGCGCGGCGGGTTGCGCGGGCGATGTCGGTGTCGCCGTTGGTGCGGCGGTAGCTGAACGCGGTGTGGCCATGACGGCGGGTCCGGTGACAGTCCGAGCTTGGCGGAGGTCTTCACGGAACGTCACGTCCCGCACGTGGTGGACTGTGTTTTCGATGAGCCATTCGCGGCGTGCCCAGTCCTGCAGATCGGTGGGTTGCGCGTCGGCGGCGGGTAGGGACACGGTGAGGTAGGCGATCTCGCGGCTGGTCTTGCCGCCGGTGGTGCGGATGCGGGTGATCCGCACGGCTTGCTGGGCGTGCGGGACGGCGATGCCGCCGGGGGTGTGCACGGTGACGGCTTTGGCGGGTCTCGCGGTGGCCGTGCCCGCGGTCGCGGCGCCGGTCACCGGCCTGGGTCTGCGCCCAGGGCAGGGCTTTGAGCTGAGCGAACAGAGCGGGCTGGTTCGCGTTCAGCAGCGACGCGAAGGCGGGGATCTCGTTCGACTTCGCCGAGACGGTGACCTGGGCGAGCAAGATCCCGGTGCTGCTGTCCAGCGCCTTCGCCAAGGCGTGAACGGCTGGGAGCCGGTACGCAGCCAGCCGGCCAACACGGTGGCGAGCAGTCCGGCGTCCAAGCGGGTCAGCAGCCGCCACACCGCCGTGCCCACAGGCACGCCACGGGTGAACCCGAGCCGGGCCCTGGCCTGCTCGTCCAGATCGTGCAGCCAGTCGGTGATCGCCGCGAACGACGACGCCCCGGCCAGCACGGCACACACCGCGACGGTGAGCAGACCGGCCAGGGGGTAACGCACCCCGCGCGGGTCGCGCGGATCAGGAACCCCGGTCAGCACGTGCATGCATCAACCCGCTCTGCTCGCCGTCGGTGACCGGCGTGGGTGACGCGCCGGGGGCGTGTGCGGCTACGGTCAGTGCGGGGATGGGGGATGATGCCATCGGTGGTTGAGGTCTCTATCTGGTGTCGTGAGCTTCAGCAACTCCATGATCACCGGCAGGACCTCACCCGCTCTTCCCCCCTCCACAGAGTCCACTCACCCCACAGATCCCCAGCTCAGTTCACCCGACAACCGACTACGCAATCGCCCTGCCGGTCAGCCAGCGAGAGTCGCTGCCCCGGCGGCACGGAGCGCACGTACGCCGGCCGGGTCTGGCCGCGGGCCTTTGCCGCCCCGGCTGACCGACAGGCCGGTCGTTCGCCGCAGCTGTACGAGCGACTCCGCGTGGGCCAACATGATCGCGAGCGAGTCGACGACCGGAACGCCGTCGACTGCGGTCAGGCCCTGCCGCACGAGTGAGGTGTTCAGCAACGACTCACAGGGCACGACAACGTCGGCGCCCGCGGCGATGACCTTGCGCGCCGCGGTCTCGAATGACCGCGTCATCGCGCTCGGTTCGCTGAATTCGGCGTCGACGTCGTGTTCGTTGACCGCCGTCTCGAGCGCCACGATCGCGGCGACGCGACCGCTCAGTCCGTAGTGCCGGACGCGGTCGGCGACCAGTTCGACGTTCGCGGGACCGATACCGACGAGCCCGAGTCGCGCGCCCACCGAGCACGACAGCAGCACGGTCGACTCACACATCGACACCACGGGAATGTCGACGACGCTGCGCGCCTCGTGCAGCGCAGGGTCATGGAAGCAGGTGATGGCGACTGCGTCGTAACCCTCGGCCTCGGCCCGGGTAACTCCTTCGACTATCTGCAGGTTGGCGAGGTAATGGCACCACGGATTCGCAAGCACATCGATGGGCGCCGCGCCACTCGGGTAGGTGCCCGCTCGCATGCCGTGGAGCTCGACGACGGTGTCGGGGCGCGTGACCGTGCGGGCGTGTTCGGAGAGCATCGTCCGGTACGCCGGGAGATGGTCAAGCTCGCTGATGCTCTGGTGCCAGATCCGGACCGACATGCGCGACTCCCAACCGTGACTGACTTAGAGGACCGCAACGGGAGCTATCGGGCTGCCCGTGCCCCTGGGCAGCCGCAGCGGCGCGGCTACCAGCATGAACTCGTTGGTCTGCCGGGCGGCCAGCTCGTCGGCCAGGTCCTCGAGCGCGAGGTTGTGCAGCAGGTGGACGCCGAGGTGCACCAAGGCGAGGACGTGGATCGGCAGGCGGTTCTCGTCGACGGCGGGGAAATTGTCCGCCGAGCCGTCGGTGCCGAGCAGACCGACGTCCAGCTCGGAGATGACGCGCATCGCGTCGTGGTGCAGTCCGGAGAGACGGCCGAACTTCTCGGTGGCGCTTCGGCCCTCGTCCGACCCACGGGCGCGACCCGTGCGAACGATCAAGGCGTCGCCGGGGTGTACGTCCGGCGCGGCGGCGCGTAGGTCCGCCTCGGTCACGGGCTTACCGTTCGGCAGGTGGTCAATGCCGCGCAGCCGGGGGACGTCAACGAGCACGCCGCGCGTGACCACCGGTCCGGCCACGAGAATGTCGCACGCCGACGCCCCAGACTCGTCCACCATTTCGGTGAATTTGCGCCCGTTGTATCCGACTCCGCCGAATCCGATATGACAGATCGCGTCCATGTGAGTGTTGTCCAGGCCGTGGCACTGAACGTGGATCTGGTCGCTGGCAGCCTGAACGTCGCCGCCGGCGTTCGATCCCCAGGCCGTGACCATCTCGTGCTTGACCGCACGGTCCAGGCCCTGCGGGTAGTAGGGCGGGGCGTTGACGTCGAGTGGCTGGCCCAGGCTTATCACGGTGCCGGTGCGGACCGCGGCCGTCGCCCGGAGGACGTTGTCCCCCGTGACGAGGTTCAGTGTCCCGCGTTCGTCCCCGTCGCCCCACCGCCCCCAGTTCGGACGTACGCCCAATCGCTCGCCTTCGGCCCTGACGGTCTCGGCGGTCATCACTTCATACATGCTGCGGCCCGTCCCTCGCAGATCGGTCCGGATTCCGGACTCTGTTGCGGCTTCCGGTACGGATGCTACGCTGCGGCCCACGCCCGGGGAAGAGGAAGGCCGCGCCTGCATGACATCGAATTCCGCCATCAACAGGGTCATCTCCAGCTCGCCAACGTTCGGGCGCTACTCCGAGGAACCACTGGAACTCCTGCGCGCCGCGGGGTGCTCCGTGCAGCTGATCGACCGTGGCGACAGCCGGACGCTGATGCAGGCATTGCCCGACGCGACCGCGTGGATCGCCGGGTTCGAGCCGGTGGACGAGTCCACGTTGCTCAACGCACCCAACATCAAGGTCGTTGCTAAATGCGGCGCGGGCATGGACAACTTCGACATGCGCTACCTCAAGGAACGCGGCATAGCGGCGGTGAATGTCCCCGGTGGCAACGCGCGCGCCGTCGCCGAGTACACGATCGGGCAGATCGTGGCGTTGGCCCGCGGCATTCTCGCGAATGACCACTCCGTGCGGGCGGGGAAGTGGGGGCCCAGCATCGGCCTCGGCCTCGACGGCCGCACGCTGGGAATCGTGGGTTTCGGCGCGATCGGTCAGGAGGTGGCGAAGCTCGCCTCCGCGTTCAGGATGTCGGTGATCGTTGCTGATCCGGCAGTCCCTCAGGCGGCGCTGAACGCACACTCGTCGCTGGCGGTCGGACTCGAAGAACTGCTGAAGCGTGCTGATGTCGTGTCCATCCACGTGCCATTGACGGAGGCGACGAGGAATCTGATCGGTGCGGCGGAGCTGGCCATGATGGCGCCGCACGCCCTCCTGGTCAACAACAGCCGCGGCGGAATCCTTGACGAGCAGGCGCTGGTGGCGGCATTGACGGCGCAGACCATTGCCGGCGCCGCGCTCGACGTGTTCGAACAGGAACCGCTGCTGAGGGACAGCCCCCTGCTGTCCGCCCCTCGCCTCGTCCTTTCGTCGCACACTGCCGGGTACTCGGACTCCGCGCTTGCGGTGGTCACCCGGCGGTGCGCCGAGTCCGTGCTGGAGAAGCTCAACGCCGCGCACTAGCGGACATCAACTCGTACCAGGTGAGGAGCAACGATGAGGATCGCCCGGATCGACGACGCGGACCGAGCGCAGTTCGCTTTCGCCGACGGTCGTCACAGCGGCTGGGTCACGGCTGGCGCCCTGGGCGTCGACGTCCGCACCTTGGATGACGTTGTCGACCGGCTTTCCGTGATCCGTGAACGGATGTCGCTGACGGAAGCGGACCGGGATGACCGGGTCAACCTGCTGGCGCCCGTGGAACGGCCGGGCAAGATTCTCGCAGTGGGACTGAACTACCTGAAGCACATCGAGGAGGTTGGCAAGGCGAAACCGACGGCGCCAATGATCTTCGCGAAGTACTCCAGCGCCATCGCGGGGCCGTACGGCGTCATCGAGCTCAATCCCGACATCACGGCAGAGGTCGACTACGAATGCGAGCTCGCGGTCGTTATCGGCGCGCCGGCGAGAAGGATCGATCCGGAGCGAGCACTGAACCACGTCCTCGGCTACTGCGTGGCCAACGACGTGTCCGCTCGGGACGTGCAGCGCAGTGAGCCACAGATCTCACGCTCCAAGAGCCTCGACACCTTCTGCCCGATCGGACCCTGGATCACGACGGCCGACGAGGTCGCCGATCCACACCGCCTGGGCATTCGGACGAGGGTGAACGGTGCGATCAGGCAGGACTCGACAACGGAAGACATGCTCTTCGACGTTCCGTTCCTCATCGCGTACCTGTCGCAGACGATGACGCTGCAACCGGGAGACATGATTCTGACCGGGACGCCGCCCGGCGTCGGTTCAGGCATGAAACCACCGAGCTACCTGCAGGAGAACGACGTGGTGCGATGCGAGATCGACACCCTCGGGTACATCGAGAACACTCTCGTCACGCCGGTGGTGACCCGATGAGCGGGCACAACACGGTCTACGACGTCGTGTGCATCGGCGGGGGGCTAGGCGGACTGGCCGGTGCGCTCCGCGCGCACGACCTCGGCGCGCGCGTCCTTGTCCTGGAGCGCTCGCCGGTGATCGGCGGCGTAGCCGCATACAGCGGCGGCTTCTGCTGGGTAGGCGCGAACCACCTCGACACGTCCGGGCCGGACTCGCTGGAGCTGACCGAGGAGTACCTCGACTACGTGCAGGGCACCGGACGACCCGTCGACCGTGCGGCGCGACGGGCGTACCTCGAATCGTCCATCCGCGCGACGAAGTGGTTCGCTGACGCGGGCGTGCCGCTGTCCCTGATTCGAAACGCCCCGGACCTGTACCACCCGGCCCCGGGCTCGACGGAGCAGGGGCGCCTCATCGAGTGCGCGGTTCACGGTGCTGAGTTGGGCGAATGGCGGCAGCGTCTGCGCCCGAGCGCGTACTACCGAACCGGCATCACCCGCGACGAGATCTACCATGACCTCGAAGGTGACGTCGGGGCGCGACTAGCGCTCGCCGAGGAGCGCCGGGGTGCGGACTTCCTGACGCACGGCGTCGGACTGGTCGCCGGTTTCGCCCGGGAGGCTCTCGCCCGGCGAGGCGTCGAGTGCTGGTTGGAGCACCGTGTCACTGCCCTCCGTACCGAGGGCGGTCGCGTCGTCGGCGTCGTCGCGGAGGGGCCGGACGGTCCGGTCGAGATCACCGCGGTCAAGGGCGTGCTCATCGCCGTCGGCGGGTACGGGAACTCTCCTGACGCCGCCGAACTCGAGGACGTCCCCGAACTCGTCGAAGCTGCGCCGCCCGTCGTCACCGGCGACGGCCTCACCCTTGGCCAGTCGGTCGGCGCCACCGTGGTCCGCGGCGCTGATCCCTTCGTGGTCCTCGGAGCTCGCTTCGACAACCAGACCCATCCCGGCACCGACGTACCCATGTTCACCCAGTTGCTCGAGTACCTCGGCTTCCCCCACTCGCTGATCGTGAACCGCGACGGGATGCGCTTCGGTGACGAGAGCTACTACGGTGCGCTGATCCGCGGCCTGCGCAGCTTCGACACGCGCAAGAAGCACTGGGCGAACTACCCGTGCTGGCTGGTGTTCGACAAGAACTACCACCGGCGTTACCCTCTCGGCCCCTATGCTCCCGGTTCGCCTTACCCGGCAGAGGTGCTGAAGTTTGACAGCCTCGATGAGCTTGCGGACAAGGTGGGAATCGCGAAGGACGGCCTGGCCGCGACGGTCGAGCGCTTCAACGGTTTCGCCGCGACAGGTGAGGACTCGGACTTCGGCCGTGGCTCACTGCCCTTTGCCCGCCGGGCGTACGGCGACCCGCAATACGACAACCCGAACCTCGGCCCGATCGCCGAGGCGCCGTTCTACGCCGTCCAACTAACGGTGCTCGGCGTGGGGATGTGCTCGCTCGGTCTGGCCATCGACGAGCACGCGCGGGTGCAGCGCCGAAACGGCAGCGTGATCCCCGGGCTGTACGCCACCGGAAACGCCGCGGCGACGCGCGAGTTGAAGGGATACGTCACCGGCTTGGCGAATGCCCGCAACTACACGTACGCGTTCAACGCGGCGAACGACATGTACGGAGTTGACTGACCGTGGAAGAGAACGACGCCTGGTCGCGCGTCTGGCATCCACTGTATCCACAGGGTGTCCCGGCGGCGATCGACCTCCCAGCGCCCACCATCCTGTCGATGTTCGACGAGCGAGTCGCGGCGGATCCCGAGGCCCCTTCCCTGCACTATTTCGGGCGCACCATGACTCGCGGCGAGGTCGCCGAACTCAGCGACGTGCTCGCTGGCGGCCTGCGGGAACGCGGCGTCGCTCCCGGCGACCGAGTGGCCGTCGCACTGCAGAACACGCCGGTGTTCGTGATCTGCGCGCTGGCGGCATGGAAGGCGGACGCGACGGTCGTACCCGTGAATCCGATGCTGCGTACCCGCGAGCTGTCGCACGTCGTCGACGACTCCGGCTGCGTCGTGCTGGTAGCCGACCCGGCGATGCGAGACGTCGTCGAGTCCGTGTGTGCCGGGGCGGCGCGGCTCCGGCATGTTCTCTGGTCGCACCCGGCGGATCTGGCGGGGGGCATGCCAGGGAACTGGGCCCCGGCCCCCGAAGGGCAAAGCCGGGACGAGTCTGTGCTGTCCATTCTAGACTCCGGCCGTCGGCCGCCGGAATCGTGTGAGGTGACCCGCGACCTGGCGCTTCTCACGTACACCTCCGGCACGACGGGGCCGTCGAAGGGCGCAATGAACCGCCACCAGGGCCTGGTTTACGAGGCGGCCGCGGGCCGCGCATGGTTTGGTCTCGACAGTGACGACGTGGTCCTGGCAATAGCACCGCTTTTCCACATCACGGGCCTCGGAGTGCACCTGGCGCTGGCCCTCGGTAACGGAATCCCGTTGGTGCTCACCCATCGCTTCGACCCGCGTGTGGTCGCCGCGCTCACGGCACGGTACCGGCCCACGTTCACGGTGGGCGCGCTCACCGCGTTCATCTCGCTGCTCGACGAGGAGACTGCCGACGCGACGGCGATGGGCTCGCTCGGAAATGTCCACAGCGGAGGTGCTCCGGTCTCCGCGGCGGTCGTGCGGCGCTACGAAGAGGCGTACGGCGTCTACGTGCACAACATCTACGGGCTGACCGAGACTACCTCGGCCTGCATTGGGGTCCCGCTCGGTCAGCAGGCCCCGGTCGACGACGCCTCCGGGGCGGTGTCGATCGGTGTGCCGCTACCCGGGACGGACGTCCGGATCCTGGACGAGCAAGGAGAAGCGCTTGCGCCGGGGGAGCTGGGTGAGATCTGTGTGCGCGGCCCGCAGGTGGTCGAAGGCTACTGGCAGCGCCCCGACGAGAGCGCGAAGGCCATCCGCGGTGGCTGGCTCCATACCGGGGACGTCGGTTTCATGGACGAGCAGGGGTGGATCTTCATCGTCGACCGCAAGAAGGACATGATCGTCGTAAGCGGGTACAAGGTCTGGCCACGGGAGGTTGAGGACGTCCTGTACGAGCACCCGGTGATCCAGGAAGCGGCCGTCGTCGGCGTGCCCGACTCGTACCGGGGCGAGACGGTCCACGCGTACGTCACCGTCCGGCCCGGTGAATCGGTCTCGGCGGGGGAGCTGGAAGCCCACTGCCGCGACCGACTGTCGGCGTACAAATGCCCGCGGGCCTTCCGGGTCGTCTCGGAGTTGCCGAAGACCGCGACTGGGAAGATCCTGCGACGGACCTTGCGTGATGAGGCCGCCAGTAGCGAGCCCGGCCGATGATTCCGGACGCATGAGCACGCGGCTCTGACGGTCTGCGGGAGTCCCAGACGTGAGGCGGAGGCCGGTCAGGAGTTCATGCGGGCGGAAAGCGCCTTCGCAGACGCGGCGACCCGGTCGACGACCTGCGACAGGAGTGGACCGGTGAAGCGGCTGGCAGGTCCGCCCATGCTGAGGGACGCGATGGGCGCACCTGCGGCGTCGAGTATGGGGGCCGCGACCGCGGCTACGTCATCGATGTAATCCTCGATGCTCACCGAATAGCCGAGCTTCCGGACTTCCGCGAATTTGGCCCTGAGGTCTGCTTTCCCCACCGTCGTTGCCGGAGTCAGCCGCACCCGGTGTGCCGTCAGCACTTCCTCTTCAATACTGGGAGAGAAGGCGGCGATGACGACCGGCCCGGCGGCTACGTGGTACGGCAGGACCGAGCCGACAGTGACTCCGTGCACACGCACCGGATTGCGTCCGACGACCGTCTCAATCGTCACCGCACCCTGCGGTCCGGGCACCATGAGGAAGGCAGTGTCGCCGAACTCCTCTGCCAGCTGCCGCATGAATGGCAGGGCCTCGTTCCGCAGGTCCAGGTCTGCCCGTGCGATTGCGCCCAGCAAAAGCACCCGCATTCCCAGCCGGTAGCCGCCCGAGGGGCAGCGCGCCAGCCAGCCGGCTGACACCATCGTCTGCAGGAGCCGGTACGCCGTCGTCTTGTTGTAGCCGGTCTCCTTAATGAAGTCCCCAAGGAAGACTTCGCGTCGATCATTCGAAAAGACGTCGAGAAGTCTCGACGCCTTGATGATTGACCCGACGATGTTCTTGGGGTCGGTATCCAGCTCCACGATGAAAGCGTAGCGCATCGCGAACCCTGTCCCGGAATCCGGTTCGATGGTGAGCTGTCGTCGCCATGACGGCCGGCCCTCAGCAGGCCTATCTGCGGCGACACACACCGTGCGGGTGCTGCAGATGGGCGGTCGGGGGACCTCTCGCGGCGCCACCGGAGCACGGTGTTGGCGCGCCGCCCGGGCGCAGCGCGGGGCCCGTTTGAGCGATCGGGCGTTCCAGGCGCCGGGCCAGGCGGTGTCCTTGTACCGCTCAGCAAACGCCTCGTCCAGCCAGTTGGCGACCACGCCCAGGTTGTCACCGAACAGCCCCGCCTACTGGGAAGCCGCCAAGCCCGACCACGCACATCAGGTCGTTCGCCGGGCGCGTTCCGTGCTCCGGCCAGCTCGTGGTGACGAGACCCGTGCCAGGCGAGCATCCTCGCGGGGCCCCGAGGCTGGGTGCCGGCTGAAACCTAGGTTGCGTCGTCTTGGCGACTCGCCCAGTCGCGGGAATGCCGCACCCTCATTAGCAGGTAATCGGCCGATTCCGGGGAGGGACCGCATGGGTGTCAAGGCGGGTGGGCTGGAGCTGTACGCGGGGCCTTCTCGGCTGGGCGGGCCCGATGACCTGGACGCGGTGATCCGCTCGTTCATCGACGGCGCCGCGGCGTCGCTGTTGATCGCTGTGCAGGAGATCGACTCGGAGCCGATCGCCCGGGCGATCCTCGCGGCGAAAGCCCGTAAGGTGCGGATCCAGATCATCCTGGAGGGCAGCTACCTGACCGAGGAGAAGGCGCCGACCGATCCGTGGCTCGCCGGCGGCGACAACGAGGTCAACCGCACGATCCACGCCGCGTTCCTGCGCGCCGGCGTCGACGTGATCACCGACCTGAACCCGGCGATCTTCCACCAGAAGTTCATCGTCCGTGACCATGGGAAAGCCTCCGCCGCCCTGTTGACCGGGTCGACCAGCTTCACCCACACCGATACCGGAACCAACACCAGCACCGGCGCGATGTCCGGCAACAACCTCAACCACGTCCTGGTCCCGCACGGCCAGAGCGCCGCGGCACAGTACCGCGCCGAGTTCCTCCGCATGCGCGCCGGCACCTTCGGCGACCTGCACGAACGCGTGGAACCAAAGCCGGTGGAGTTCCGGCTCGCCGGGGTGCGCATCAAGCCGCTGTTCGCGCCGAGGCACGGGCCTGAGATGGAGATCATGAAGCAGATGCTCAAGGCCACCGCCAGCATCGACTTCGCGATGTTCACCTTCGCCCAGTCCTCCGGCATCGACGACACCATGATCCGACTCGTCGGCCCCGACCTACCGATCCGCGGCGTACTCGACCGCGGACAGGGCGCCCAGAAGTGGGCCACCACCACCCCGCTACACGATGCCGGTGTGCAGCTGTGGGAAAACAAGCCCGGCACCGGTGTCCGGAAGCTGCACCACAAGCTGATGGTCATCGACCAGAGACTCGCTATCGCCGGCAGCTTCAACTACACCGGACCCGCCACCACCCTCAACGACGAGAACATCATCGTCGTAGGCGACCTGGAAGAAACCAACCCTGAAGCCGACGCCACCCAACGACGGTTCGCCGCCTTCGCCGAGGCCGAGATCCACCGCATCATCACCGAACTCAGTCGGCCCATCCATTGACGTGATCTCAACAAGAATCCGGTAGGTATCGGTATTCGAAATGGGTGAGGTGGAGAGCGGCGCGGACGATGTCGCCGACCTGCCGTGGGCTG
>NZ_JBEXHU010000013.1:0-263440 GCF_040608175.1 Micromonospora sp. NPDC005206 | reverse complement strand
CCGGGCAGGTCACAGAAACGAACGTCGACGAACTTCACGTCCTCGTTCTTGAGGTACCGCAGCAGTTCCTCGGAATTGGCGAACACACGTCCTCCCGGAAGGCGTAGCCCGACCTGGTCGGCGCACCCATGCCCCGACCGTACGACGACTCGCCGGACCGGCGTCGCCCATCCGCCCATCCGCCAGCGGATGAAGGCGCGTGCATGCGGCAGAGCACACCGGGTACGCCGCTGCGGCCCTACCGCCAGCGGGGCGTCCAGGTCTGACCGCTTCCAGCGCCGCCGAGGAGCACCGACATGAGTATCGCGGGGCAGGCACGACTCTCGCCGAGGGTCTCACTGGTGCTGCTCGCGTCGATTCTCGTGTCGTTCCTGGCCGCGTCGGCGGCCCCGACGCCGCTCTACGGGATCTACCAGGAGCGCTGGCACTTCTCGCCGGTCACGACCACCGTGGTGTTCGCCGTCTACGCGCTCGCGGTGCTGGCGTCGCTGCTCACGTTCGGCAAGTTGTCCGATCATGTCGGCCGTCGTCCGGTCCTGGCCGTCGCGATCGCGGTGCAGATGGTCTCGCTGGTCGTCTTCGTCTTCGCCAACGGCGTACCCGCGCTGCTGGCCGCCCGTCTCGTGCAGGGGCTCGCGGCCGGCGCCGCCACCGGCGCCATCGGTGCCGCCATGCTCGACATCGACCGCGCCCGTGGCACGCTCGCGAACTCGATCGCCCCGGGTATCGGGACCGGCAGCGGCGCCCTGCTCTCGGCGCTGCTCATCCAGTTCCTGCCCGCGCCGACGCGGCTGGTGTACGTCGTCCTACTCGTCATCCTGCTGATCCAGGCCGTCGGGATCGCGCTGATGCCGGAGACGGTCACGAGGATGGCGGGAGCGCGACAAAGCCTGCGGCCGGACATCAAGCTGCCCCGCTCCGTACGCGAGCCGATCCTGGTCGTCGTTCCGGTGCTGTTCGCGGTCTGGGCCCTGGCCGGTTTCTTCGGGGCGCTCGGCCCGGCGCTGGTGCGCGCCCTCATGAACACGTCGATCGTGGTTGGCGGTCTGGTCCTCTTCGTCTTCGCCCTCTTCGGGTCGATCGCCGTCCTGTTGCTGCGGAACACCGCCGCGCGGACCGTGATCCTGATCGGGATCGCCGCGCTCATCCTGGGCATGGTCGTCACGTTGGTGGCGATCATGGCCGAGTCCGTCCCCGGATTCTTCGTCGGCCTCGCGCTCGGAGGGGTCGGCTTCGGCGGCGGTTTCCAGGGCAGCCTCAAGACGATCATGCCACTGGTCGAGGCGCACGAACGCTCCAGCGTGCTGTCCCTGCTCTACCTCGTCTGCTACATCGGCTTCGGCCTCCCCACCGTGATCGCCGGCTTCCTCGTGGTCTACGCCGGCGGCGTCCCTCGGACCGCCGACGAGTACTCCATCGCCGTCATCCTCCTCGCCCTCGTCGCACTGCTCGGGGTGCGCAGGGCGACGAGGATGGCGCCCGGCTGATGTTGGGAACGGGCATCTGGGCGGGGCGCAGGCAGTAGCGTGGTGATCGAGCCGGCGTCGCCCGGCGGTGCGGTGGCTCGCGCTGGCGCCGCACTCATCCAGGGAGGCCGCGATGAGCCCGAGGGAATCCCAGAGCGACGCGAGTGGGACGTCCAGCGTCGAGAACCTCGACCTGAAGCTCGAGGTGATCGTCGTGCCGGTGTCGGATGTCGACCGGGCGAAGGAGTTCTACGGGCGCCTCGGGTGGCGGCTCGACCAGACACCGCCGGGCGTGGTCCAGTTCACCCCGCACGGCTCCGGGTGCTCCGTGCAGTTCGGCCCGGAGCTCACCTCGGCGGCGCCCGGTTCGGCCAAGGCGTACCTGATCGTGTCGGACGTCGAGGCGGCCCGCAGCGCCCTGGTCTCCGCCGGTGTCGAGGTAAGCGGCATCGTCCACGCCACCGCGGACGGCCCGGTCGACGGGCTGGATCCCGAGCGGCGCAGCTACTTCTCGCGTGCCACGTTCCGCGACCCGGACGGCAACACCTGGTTGATGCAGGAGATCACGACCAGGCTTCCCGGGCGTGTCGAGGGTGGCGTGACGTCGTTCGGCTCCGCGAGCGACCTGGCGAGCGCGCTCCGGCGCGCGGCCGCCGCCCATGGCGAGCACGAGAAGCGCACCGGCAAGGCGGACGAGAACTGGCCCGACTGGTACGCGTCGTACATGGCGAGCGAGCAGTCAGGGGCCAAGCTGCCCGAGTGAGCCATGACGCCGAGCCGGCCCGGTCAGCCGGTGCGGGTGACGCCCGTCACGAACGCTGGGTGTCACAGCATGTGATGGATCAGCGTCTTGTGGGCGACGCAGTCGGGATCGAAGCGACAGGAGCGACCCATGGCCAGCGCAATTCCGGACGCTGCAGGCGCCGCCACGAGGGAGGGTCGCCGCACGGACCCCGCCACCGACGCGTTCGTCACCCACCGCAACCTGCTCTTCACGGTCGCCTACGAGATGCTCGGCTCCGCCGCCGACGCCGAGGACGTCCTCCAGGAGACCTGGCTGCGGTGGGCGGACGTCGACCTCGACACCGTGCGGGACCAGCGCGCATACCTGGTCCGGATCGCCACCCGCCAGTCACTCAGCCGGCTGCGTACGCTCGGCCGCCGCAAGGAGTCCTACGTCGGCTCCTGGCTCCCCGAGCCCCTGCTGACCACGCCCGACGTCGCCGAGGACGTCGAGCTGGCCGAGAGCGTCTCGATGGCGATGCTGCTGGTGCTGGAGACGCTCGCTCCGACCGAGCGGGCGGTGTTCGTACTGCGCGAGGTGTTCGATCTGGCCTACGACGAGATCGCCGAAGCCGTCGACAAGAGCCCGGCCGCGGTCCGCCAGATCGCTCACCGGGCGCGCGCACACGTGGCCGCGCGCCGGCCCCGCGGGGTGGTTTCTCCGGCCGAGTCCAAAGGCGCGATCGAGGCGTTCCAGCGGGCGGTCGAGACCGGCGACGTGCAGGGCCTGCTCGACATCCTCGCGCCGGACGTCGTGCTCCTGGGTGACGGCGGCGGAGTCAGGCAGGCCGTGCTGCGGCCCATCGCCGGGGCTGGCAAGGTAGCGCGGCTGATGGCCTCCAAGCAGGTCAGGATCGCCGCCACGTCGCTGCACCCGGCCCAGGTCAACGGCTACCCCGCGCTGGTTCTCCGGCTCGACGGCGAGATCGACACGGTCATCGCGCTGCGCATCGACGACGGCCTCATCAGTGGGCTGTACGCCGTGCGCAACCCCGAGAAGCTGTCACACATGGAGCGTGCGACCGCCCTGCGTCGCTGAGCCGTCGCCGCGAAACGCGCACAGCGTCCCCATCCGCGACCGCGACGTCCGGGTGGTTACCGTTGCCGGCGTGCGAGCGGAGGCGGGCGAGACGATCGGGTTCTCGGTGCTCGGCTCGATCAGGGTCGTCCGCGCCGGCGCCGAGCTGCACCTGGGCGCGCGACAGCAGCGCCTCGTGCTCGCGTTGCTGCTGGCCCGGGCCGGTGCACCGGTCTCCCTGGCCGAACTGGTCGACCTGCTCTGGGACGAGGAGCCCCCGCCCAGCGCCGCGAACGTCGTGCACCGCCACGTCGGGTTGCTCCGACGCCTGCTCGAACCCGGCCTGCCGAACCGCTCTGCGGGCCGGCACATCCTCCGGGACCTGTCGGGCTATCGGCTGCGCGCCGACGAAGAGTCCCTTGACCTGCTGAAGTTCCGGTCGCTGAGCCGGCTGGCGGGCCGGAGCCTGCAGGACGGCGACCCGGAGTCGGCGCTGCGGCATTCCCTCGAAGGGCTGCGGCTGTGGCGCGGCCGGTGCGCGGCGGGCCTGGAGCCAGCCTCCCGCCGGCATCCCACGTTCCTCGCCGTGGAGGCCGAACGCGCCCAAGCGGTGCGCGAAGCCGCCGACGCCGCCGAGCGCTGCGGCCGGATGAGCGACGTACTCGCGCCGCTGCGGCAGGCTGCCGAGCAGCACCCGCTCGACGAGTCGTTGCAGAGCTGGTTGCTGCTGGCGCTCGCCGCCGACGGCCGCCAGGCGGAAGCCGTCGAGATGTACCGGGTAATTCGCCGCCGGCTCGCCGACGACCTGGGCATCGATCCGGGCGAGGAGCTGCGGGAGGCGTACGACCGGCTGCTGCACCAGCGCACCCGGCCGGCACGTGCCGATTTACCCCCGCCACTGCCCCGGCCTGCGCAGCTGCCCCCGGACCTGGCCTTCTTCGTCGGCCGGGACGACCTCCTCGCCGAGGCCCGCGCGGTGATCTCGCGCCCGGACGGGCCGGCGGTCCTCGCGATCGACGGCATGCCCGGGATCGGCAAGACCGCCCTCGCCGTCCACCTCGCCCACGAGTTCGTCGTCGGCTACCCGGACGGGCAGCTGTATGTCGACCTGCGCGGATACGACGGACGGGAGCCGGCGATGAGTCCGGCCGAGGCGCTGCGTGGCTTCCTCGGCTCGCTCGGGGTGCCTCAGGAGGGCATCCCCGCTGAGCTGCACGCCCAAGCCGGCATGTACCGCAGCAGCCTTGCCGGCCGACGCCTGCTGATCCTGCTCGACAACTGCCGGGACGTCGAGCAGATCCGGCACCTGCTGCCGGGCACCCCCGGCTGTCTGGTGATCGTCACCAGTCGCAGCCGGCTCAGCACCCTGCTGACCACGGCTGGCGCCCACCCGCTGCCGGTCGGCCTGCCGAGTGTCGACGAGGCACGCGCGGCGCTCCTGCGGCCGCTCGGCGTCGGCCCCGTCGCGGCGGACCGGGCCGCGATCGACGCCATCATCGCCAGCTGCGGGCGGCTGCCGCTCGCGCTGGCCGTGGTGGCCGCCCGCGCCGCGAGCCTGCCGCGGACACCACCGGGGCAGATCGCCGCCGAGCTGGCCCAGTCGCCCGGGAGCCTGGACGGCTTCGACGGCGACGACCCGCAGACCGGGCTGCGTGCCGTCTTCTCCTGGTCCTACCAGGCGCTCTCCGCCCCGGCCGCCCGGCTATTCCGGCTGATGCCGATCCACCCCGGCCCCGACATCTCGATCGCCGCGGCGGCGGGCCTGGCCGGCGTCTCGCTGCGGACCGGTCGGGCGTTGATCGGTGAGCTGAGCCGCGCGCACCTGATCAGCGAGGACCGGTCGGGCCGCTACCGCACCCACGACCTGCTGCTGGCCTACGCCACGGAGCTCGGCGAGGAGCACGACAGCCCAGCCGAGCGCGCCGCCGCGGAGCTGCGCTGCGTGCAGTTCTACCGGGCCACCAGCTATCAGGCGGACCAGCGGCTGCTGACCTCCGAGTATCACCCGATGATCGAGCCGGGGGTGGGCGAGACACCGCTGCGCTTCGCCGGTGACGACGACGCCATGCGTTGGTTCGCCGCCGAGCGGCAGGTACTGATCGCGCTGGTCGATCGGGCCGCCCGGCAGGGCCGGCACACTGAGGCCTGGCAGCTCGCTCTGGGTATGCAGCACTTCTTCGACCGCAGCGGCCGGTGGGTCGACTGGACGACGACCGGCGAGGTGGCCCTCGACGCCGCCCGGGCCGGCGGCGACCTGGTCGGGCAGGCCCGGATGCACCGCAGCCTGGCCGGGGCGGCCTATTTCCGACACGAGCACGACACCGCGATCGGGCATCTCGACCGGGCTGTCGAGCTGCTCGCCCGGCTCGGCCTGCCCGGAGAGCTGACCCGGGCAAGGATCAACCGGGCGATGATCCTGGGCGCCCAGGGGCGACACGAGGAGGTCGTCCGGACGCTATCCGCGGCGCTGGGGCCGGCCCGCGCGGTTGGAGACGACAGGCTGCTCGCGGACGTCCTGGTGATCATGGCGGCGAGCAACGCCGAGCTGCGCCGGGCGGAAGAGGCCGTGCGCTGCGCCGAGCAGGCGATGGCGCTGTCGCGCGGAGCGCAGTACAGGCTGGGCGTCGCCGAGGCGTGGGAGGTGCTCGGCCGGGCCCATTTCGCTCGTCAGGAGCTCGACACGGCGGCCGGTTGCTGGCGCGAGGCGGCCGTCGCCTACCAGGAGGCCTCGGCGCCGGCGCCGGCCGCGGAGGTGTTGGCGCTGCTCGGCGACGCCCTCGCCGCCGCCGGCGAACAGGACACCGCGGTGCGGGCATGGCAGGAGGCACGGGCCCTGATCCCGTACGCGCAGACGCCCACCGGGCAGCGGCTGGCCGGCCTGCTCGCGGCGGTCACGTCGCGTCCGTGACCGACTGCGATCGGCGACGGCACTCGATTCACACTTCCACGTCAGTCCATTCGCATCGCTCGTCCCTAGGCTCGTGCCGCACTCGCCGTTGCTTCTGCCTCTGGGGGTGGACCGTGCTCCGGGCATCCGACGAATCACCGGCCGGCCGGGCCGAGCGCATGACCGCGCTGCACGCCGACCACGCCCGCGCCGTACTGCGTCTCCTGCTCGTGCTGACCCGCAACCAGCGGCAAACCGCCGAGGATCTGCTCCAGGACACCATGCTGCGGGCCTGGCGGCACCTCGACTCGGTGCCGGCCGAACCTGCCGCCGCTCGGCGGTGGCTCGTCACCGTCGCACGGCGGCTCGTCATCGACGGCGTCCGGCTGCGCACGGGCCGCCCTGCCGAGGTCCATCTCGTCGACATGACCTGGATTCCCGCTCGCGACGACACGACCGGCACTGCGCTCGCGTCGTACGCCATCCGGCGCGCGCTCCGCCGGCTGAGCCCGGCGCAGCGCAGTCTGCTCTCCGAGGTGTACCTCGTCGGGCGGTCACCGGAGGAGGTCGCGGGCCGGTTGGGAGTGCCGATCGGCACGGTGAAATCACGGACCCACTACGCGCTGCGGGCCCTGCGCACCGGTCTGGATGCGGCCTGAGCAGGGGCGATTCCACCGACGGGCGAGCCGACCGCTGAGCGGAAGCTCACACTGCCGCAACACGTGCCCATCTCGCGGGGCGAGCCCTGCCATGCTCTGGCGATCGTGGCAACCAGCCCCCTACGGATCGCATCACCATGACCAGCCCGCTCTCCTTCGCCGTTCTCGGCCCGGTGCGGGCCTGGCGTGGCCAGTCCGAAATTGACCTGGGCACCCGACAGCAGCGGCTGATCCTGGCGTTGCTGCTCGCCCGCGCCAGCGGGGCGGTCAGCGTTGCCGAGCTCGTCGACCTGCTCTGGGAATCCGACCCGCCACCCAGCGCGGTCAATGTGCTGCACCGGCACGTCGGGATGCTCCGGCGGTGCTTCGAGCCGGGCCTGCCGACCCGGGCAGCGGGCTCGGTGCTGATCCGTGACGGCGCCGAATACCGGCTACGGATCGACGGGGAGTCGCTCGACCTGCTGCGTTTCCGGCGCCTGGTCGCCCAGGCCGATGCCAGCTCCGGAGAGCCGGCCGTCGAGCTCTACCGGGAGGCACTGGCGCTGTGGCGCGATCGGTGCGCCTCGGGCCTGCAGGCCGACGGCCGGGCCCATCCGGAGTTCGTCGCGGTCGACGGCGAGCGGTTCGCGGCGGTCCGGGCGGCGACCGACGTCGCTCTGCGGGCCGGATGCGTCCACACGGTGCTGCCCGCGATCCGGCTCGCCGCCGAAGACGAGCCGCTGGACGAGGCGCTGCAGGCGCGCCTGCTGCTCGCGCTCGCCGCGGACGGCCGGCGGGCCGAGGCTCTCGCGGCGTACGCCAACATCGAGCACCGGCTCGCCGACGAGCTCGGCATCCAGCCGGGCAGCGACCTGCGCGAAGCCCGGGACAGCCTGTTCGACCACGACGCGCCGGCCGACGGCTCCAGGTCGCGGCGCGGCGTCAGACCGGCCTTCATCCGGCCCGCAGCGCCGGCTGGCGGCGCGGAGGCCGAATCATGGCCGCCAGCCGAGCTGGAATTGTCGCGGTCGACCCGGGCCGAGCCGCCGGCGCAGTTGCCGGCCGACCATCCCTACTTCACTGGTCGTCGCGGCGTCGTGGCCGCCGCGAAGGAGTTGCTGGTCGGACACGGGCGGACGACGGCGCTGGTCATCGACGGAATGCCCGGGGTCGGGAAGACGACCCTCGCCGTGCACCTGGCCCATCAGCTGGCCGCCCGCTACCCCGATGGGCAGTTGCACGCGGACCTGCGTGGTTTCGACGCCGGCGATTCGGTGATGACACCGGCGGAGGCGTTGCGTGGCTTCCTGTGGTCCCTCGGGGTCGCGCCGACCGCCATACCGGCCGAACTGCACGCCCAGGCGGGCCTGTACCGCAGCATCCTGGCCGAGCGCCGGATGCTGATCCTGCTCGACAACTGCCGCGACTGGGACCAGATCCGGCACCTGCTTCCCGGCGCCGGCGGCAGCCTCGTCATCGCCACCAGCCGCCGCCGGATCACCGGTGTCGTCGGCCCGGCGGGCGCCCACCCGCTGCACCTCGACCTGCTGACCGATGCCGAGGCCCGCGAGCTGCTCACCCGCCGGCTCGGCGACGCGGCCGCCGCCGACCCGGACGCCGTCAACGAGATCATCGCGCGGTGCGGACGCCTGCCGCTGGCCCTGGCGCTCGTCGCCACCCGCAGCGTCGGCCGGCCGGGGCTCAGCCTGCCCGCGGTCGCCGGTGAGCTGGCCGAGGCTGACGGCCGGCTGACCGGCTTCGGGGACGGGCACGCCGATCTGGAGTCGATCTTCTCCTGGTCCTACCGGGCACTGACTCCCGAGGCGGGCCGGCTCTTCCGGCTGCTGCCGTTGCACCCCGCCGGGGGACTGAGCACGGAAGCGGCCGCCGCCCTGGGCGGCCTGTCCGTGCGCGCCGCCCGCGGCCTGCTCGCCGAGCTGGGGGCGCAGCTGCTGGTCCAGGCCGCCGACGGTCGGTGGCGAATGCATGATCTGCTGCGCGCCTACGCCGTGGAGCTCGGGGAGGAGCACGACGACGCGGCCGAGCGGGACGCCGCCATCGACCGGGTCCACGACTACTACCAGCTCAGCGCGTACGCGGCGCATCTGCCTCTGCTGCCGCAGGTGCCGCTGCCGCAGCCGGAGCCGTCCGAGCGCGGGGCCACCGGGCGTGGGTTCACCGACCGCGCGGACGCGATGGCCTGGTTCGCCGCCGAGCAGCGGGTGCTGACCGACATCGTCGCGCGGGCCAGGGAGCGCGGCCGGCCTCCCGGGACCTGGCGGATCGCGTTGGCCATGCAGAACTTCTTCCAGGACACCGCGCAGTTCAAGCAGTGGGCGGAAGTGGTCGGCGCGGGCCTCGCGACGGCTGGGGACGACCCCGCCGCTCAGGCCCTGCTACACCGCAGCCTCGCTGGCGCCTGCTACTTCCTGGCCGACCTGGACCATGGGCTGTCGCACCTTCAGCACGCCCGGATGCTCTTCGACCGGCTCGGCCGGCGGACCGAGCAGGGCCACGTGGAGAACAACATCGCCGAGATCCGGCTGGACCAGAGGCGCTACGACGAGGCGATCCGCCATGCCGAGGCCGCGCGGGCGCTCTTTCACACCGAGGGCAACGTGCGGGGCGCCACCAACGCCCTGCTGGTCATCGCGCGGGCACAGGGCTGGCTCGGCCGGCACGCCGAGGCGCTGGGCATGTTCGTCGAGGCGCGGCGGCAGTTCGAGGCCCTCGGCGATCTGCACGGGGTGGGCACCACCCAGGCCTGGCTGGCGCACACGTACTCGATGATCGACGACCTGCCACACGCGATGGCGACCTGGCAGCAGGCGATCGCCACCTTCCGCGGCGCCCGGGCCCCCCACCACACCGCAGAGGTGCTGGTCGCCATCGGCGACTTCCACTCCGCCAACGGCGACCCGGCCCTGGCCGGGCAGGCGTGGAGCGAGGCCCTCGCCGAGCTCGACGGGACGGACTCGCCGTTGGCCCGGCGGATCCGCGACCGGCTGCTCTGGCACCGGTGACCCGGACGCGGCGCCGGTGGGCACCGCGTCCGGGTCCCACCTTCAGTACCGGTAGGCGCGGATCACGGTCTGCTTGACCGTGTTGCCGCCGGTGTCCGTCGCGGCGGAGCGCAGCGAGACGAAACCGGTGCCAGTCGGGTTGCGCACCCAGGCGACCGCCTTCTCGCCCGACCGCTGCACGGGCAGCTGCCGCCAGGTCTTGCCGTCGTCGAAGGACGCCTCGACGGTCAGGGTCCTGGTCCGGCCCTTCGCCGCCCCGACCTGACGGTCGAGCGAGACCGGGATCGCGAAGAGCCGACCGGCCGGTGCCCGGTTCTCGATGTCCAGCTCCGGGGTGTACCGGATCGCCGTCATCGGCAGCTTCACCAGATCGCCGTCGGCCACGTGGGCGGACTTGAAGGTCCACTCCGCGTCGACCAGGGTCGACAGGGTGAACGCCGGGTCGCTGTGGAACGTCGCGGTCAGCCGGTAGTCACCCGCCGCCGCAGGCACCTGCCATGCCTCGGGCACCTTGTTGATCGTTTCGGCGATCTTGACCCCGTTGCGATAGAGGTTCAGCTGTGCGCTGCCACCGACGACGTGCCGGAAACCCATGTGCCCGGCGCCGTCACCGTGCAGTGGCCCCGGTCCTTCCATGGTGTCGCCCCAGTAGCGGGTGGCGAACTGTTGGGCGAAATCCGGCTCCGGGAAGACCGGCCCGACCACCCCGTTGGCCCACTTGACCGTGTACGTGCGCCCAGGCCGGAAGCTGGTCCACGCCGACTGGTAGCGCGTGTAGCCCGACTGGCCCGAGATCGACTGCCACACCGCCTGCTTGTCGTGGTTGTAGTACTCGGTGATGGTGTTCGGCACGTCGTAGGTGAAGCCCCGCGGGACCTGCCCGTCGCCTCCCCGGAAGAGCGGCGAGTTGCCGGGCGCGTGCGCGACCGCGAGCCGCCAGACCGGTACGTCGGCCACGTCCGCGCTGATCCGGGAGCGGACCGTGGCGAAGTCGCCCGCGCGCAGCTTGCGGGTCAGCCCGGTCATCATCTTCTCCGGCTCGTAGAAGTAGGCCCGGTAGACGTAAGGGCTGTTGTGGGTGGCGCCGTCCTGATCCAGTTGGCCCCACATCCCGTTGACATAGGAGACGAAACCGGGCGTCTTGCCGGCCCCGATCTGCGCGGTCCGCAGGTGGTCGAAGGGGAGGTTCATCAGCAGGCCGTACGCGTCATTGCTGCCGTAGATCTGCGGCTCCTCCGTCCGGATCGTCCAGCCGGACTCCTGGTGGACGGCGGTGGCCTTCGGATTCGGCACCGACACCGTGATCGGCTTGGCCAGGCGGGTGTCCACGGTGAGTGCCTGGTCCCTGGTCAGGTCGAGGACCGGGCGCACCAGCGACCTGATGTACGGGAGGTACGGGTCACCGGTCAACATGTAGGTCTGGACGAGGTAGCGGCCCGGGCGGATCCGGTACGTGGTGACCGCGGGGTTGTCGAACACCAGAATGGACTTCTGGTCCAGGTCGGTCAGGGCGGTCACCCAGCCCTGATCGGGCGTGGGCGCACCGCCGTCTGGCCCGATGAGCTTGAGGGCCAGCTGGTGGCGGGTGATGTCGAGCGCGACCGGCGTCTGCACCTGCGCACTGCCGCCGGTGGCGGTCACCTCACCGCCGAAGTAGCGGTCGGGCAGGTCGGTGCCGGCCTGCACGTTGACGGTCACTGTGGCCGTGCCGCCGGCCGGGACCGTCACCGAGGAGGCGCTGAGGCTGAACAGGCCGGCCGGCGCCGGGCCGCCGTCGGCGTCCTTGGCGTCGAAACGAACAGCCAGGGTGAGGGCGGAGGAGCCGCTGTTCGCGTACGTGATCGTGTTCTGCTGCGCAGTGGTGGTCCGCTCAAACGCGACGCTGACCGGGCTCGCCGTGACGGTCTGCTGGATGGCCCGGCCGACGTTGAGGAAGCCGGCGCCCTGCTCGTAGACGCCGACGGCGGCGTTCGGCTGCGCGGCCGCCATCAGCGTGGACTTGATCCGCTCAGGCCCCCAGTCCGGGTGCTGCTGAGCCAGGATCGCCCCCGCGCCGGCCACGTGCGGAGTCGCCATTGAAGTGCCGTTGAGGCTGGTGTACTGCGGGTTCTCGTCAACCGGCTGCATGCCGGAGGTCGAACTGCGGGCGGCGACGATGCCGACGCCTGGCGCGGTGACGTCCGGCTTGATACCGGCGTCGGCCGCGCGCGGACCGCGGCTCGAGAACGAGGCCAGGTAGCCCGTCTTGGTCACGGCGCCCACGGTCAGTGCCTCGGCCACGCTGCCGGGCGAGTTCACCGTGGACTCGCCGGCCTCGCCGCTGTTGCCCGCGGCGACGACGAAGAGCACGCCGTAGCGGTGGGTGAGGTCGGCCAGGGCTGCCTCGATCGGGTCGGTCTCCGGGCTGTCCGGGCCGCCGAGGCTCATGTTGGCGACCTTGACGCCCTGCTGCGCCACCCAGGTCATGCCGGCCAGGATCGCCGACTCCGGGCAGCCCTCTTCGACGCAGACCTTGGCGCTGTAGAGGCTCGCGCCGGGCGCCATGCCCTTGTACCGGCCTTCGGAGGCGGCGGCGGTGCCGGCGATGGTCGAGGCGACGTGGGTGCCGTGGCCAATGCGGTCGAGGGTGTCCGGGTCGGCGGTGAAGTTCTCCGCGGCGACGACCCGGTCAGCCAGGTCGGGGTGGGTCTGGTCGACGCCGGTGTCGATCACGCCGACCTTCACCCCGGTGCCCGTCCAGCCGGCTTTCCAGGCCTCCGGCGCGCCGGTCAACGGGACGCTGACGTCCAGGGTGGGCTGGCGCAGCCCGTCGAGCCAGATCTTGTCGAACCCGGGCCGCAGTTGCCGGTTGGTGCCACTCGCGGCCGAGGTGAGGTTGTTCCAGAAGGCCACCGCGTCCGCGCGGCTCTCCGCGACGGCGCTCGCCCCGGGAAGCTCCCGGGTGGTCCGGGCGCCGGAGAGGCCGGCGGGGGTGGCGCTGCCGTGCTGGACGATGAGCGGCAGGGTTGCCCGGGTGTCGTCGTAGCCGAAGCGGACCAGCGTCGAGATGTCGAAGAGCCGCTCGTCGAGCTTGCCCCGGTTGAGCAGGCCGACGGCGTCGGCGGGGATGACCCGCACGTCCTCGCCGGCGCTGTGGGTGATAAATGGGATCCGTTCCCGTCCCTTGCCCGGAACGACGTCGACCGCCGTCTGGCCGTCCACGGTGCTGAGATGGACGGTGTCGCCGGTGAGCAGAGTGACCGTCCGGGGCTTGGACGCGACCGGGGGTGTGGCCGCCGGCTTCGCGGCCCGGGGCTGCGCCGATGCCGGCACACCACCCGGGGCCACCGCCGAGACGCCCAGCACCAGCAGTGCCAGCGCCGATAACTTGCGAACTGAACGCATCATTCTCCCTGGATGAACTCGAGAGGTATCCAGGTGTTCCGGACGTGACCGGCGGGTGAAAGTTCACTCCGAGTGACTTGAGTCACTTTCACTGAATTCTGCCGGGCCCGCACGTCCGGATCCTCAACGGTCATGGGATCGCCAGGCGACGGCGTCGGCGGTCACCGGGCTCGGTTGACCTCCTGGCCGAGCACGGCGGCGCGTCGCACGGCGCCCTCGGCGTCCGTCCGGTCGTCGCGGTTCACGCAGATCGTCAGCTCGCGGACCGGGGGCGCGGCGTGGTCGGTGGTGCGGTAGGCGGTGAAGGCGTAGGTGCCGAGTAGGCCACCCAGTGCCACCGCCTCCACGGCCTCGGCGGTGCCGGTCGGCAGCGCCAGCGCGATCGTTCCGGCGCCAGCCAACGCCCGGGCGGCCACCCCTGCGGCTCGGCGCAGAGCCTCGACGTCGTACTCCTCGTTGTTGTTGGCGGCGTCGCCGAGGCCGACCGCGAGGACCAGCCCAGCCTGGATGCCGGCGGGTGCGGGGAGCCTGACCGCTTCGCCCTCGGCACCGGTTGCACCCAGGGCGTTGAAGAGCTCGTCCAGTGTGCCGTCGAACGCCTTGGCCACCGCCGCCGCGCCGGGCGCCAGCACCGGGCCCCGGGGGCCCTTGGCGGTGCCGATCACGACGCAGTCCGCGGGCAGCAGCGCCAGGGGGATCGTGCTTGTCGATAGTGCGGTCACTGTCGTACGTCCTGTTCTCTGCGGAAGGCGACGGTCAGGTTCTCGGCGCGGCCAGCGCCGCCGGGGCCTCTTCCGGGGGCCGGCGTCGGCGGCGTTGGCTTTCCGCGGCGAACCAGGCCGACCCCGACGAGCACGACCACCATTCCGATGACGATCCGAAGGCTGAGACCCTCGTCGAGCACGATGGCCCCCAGCGCTACCGAGACCACCGGCAGCAGGTAGCCGACCGTCGCGGCGTTGGTGGCCCCCTCGGCGGAGATGATCCGGTAGGTGAGGTGGAAGGTGATCCCGGTGGCGACGACGCCCAGGATCACGACGGCGACCAGGGTCTTCGGGTCGATCTCGATCAAGGTCAGGCCACCGGCCGGCAGGGTCAGCGCGGTCAGGCCGGTCGCCGCGACGAGCTGCGCCGCGGACAGCGAGATGGTGGGGATGCCCCTGCCGACCAGGTTGCGGCCCATGTAGGTGAAGCCGACGGCGTAACTAGCCGCCGCGACGACGATGGCAAGGGCACCCCACCCGACCGGCCCGGTCGTCTGCCACGGCCCGAAGATCAGCACAACTCCGGCGAACCCGAGCAGGAGTCCGCCCAGCCGGAGCGGCCGGAGCCCGCGCTCCGAGCCGATCACGATGCCGATCAGCACCGACCACAGCGGGGTCGTCGCGTTCAGTACCCCGGCGACCCCGGAGTCGATGGTCTGCTGGCCGATGCTGAACATGGCGAACGGCAGGGCGTTGCAGAAGAAGGCCGCCACGACGATGTGAACCCAGACCGCCCCACTCCGAGGAAGCCGTCGACCCGAGCCGAGGCACACCACCAGCAGAGCGGCCGATCCGAGTACGCAACGACTGAGGGTGACCTGGACCGGAGTCAGGGCGTCCAGGGCCAGCTCGATCCAGAGGAAGGTGGAGCCCCACAACAGGGCGAGCACCCCCACCCGCATCCACGCCCACGTCCTGCCCACAGCACCGTTCACCCGGACCTCCTCGATTCGTCCCCACGAACAGTGCCGTGCCCGACTCGAAAGGAAAAGCAAAGAGTTCTGTATGAGCGTTAAGCTCTGCTACATGATTGATGTGCGACGCATGCAGGTGCTGCGGGCGGTGGTCACCAGCGGGTCGGTGACTGCGGCGGCGGCGCACCTCGGCTACACCCCCTCCGCCGTCAGCCAGCAGGTGGCGGCGCTGGAAAAGGAGGCCGGCATCGCACTGCTCGAACGAATCGGCCGAGGTGTGCAACCCACGGCGGCGGGCAGACTGCTCACCAGGCACGCCGCCATCATCAGCCAGCACGTCGCCGAGGCCGAGACCGCGCTGGCCGACCTGCGCGCCGGCCGTACCGGCCGGCTGACGATCCGCTACTTCGCGTCGATCGGCCCGAGCCTGCTGGCGCCCGCCCTCGCCAGACTCCGGCGTGAGCACCCCGGCGTGACGATCGATGCAAAGGTGACCGATCCCGATGATCCGCTGCCGAACGTCGAGCAGGGCAGTGCCGACCTGGCCATCGTGGTACGCCGACCGAGCGACGACAGCCACCAGGGCATCCGCGTGGTGCATCTGCTCGACGACGCGTACCAGGCCGTGCTGCCCACCGGGCACCCGCTCGCTGCGCAACGGGTGATCGACCTGGCCGACCTCGCGGGCGAGCCCTGGGTCGGCAGCGAACCCCCCGGTCCCTGCCTGGAGCCCATCATCGACGCCTGCGCCGCGGCGGGCTTCAGCCCGAACATCGTGGCGACGTCGGAGGACTACGCCACGGCTCAGGGCTTCGTCGCGGCCGGCCTCGGCATCAGCCTCATCCCCCGACTGGGGCTGGGCACCCGCCATCGTGGCGTCACCATCCGCCGGGTCCGTCGCCCGGAGCCGATCAGGACGATCTACGCCGCGGTCCGGGAGGCCTCGCTGACGCAGCCCGCACTGGGCGCACTGATCGACGCACTCAGAGACGCCACGAAGGAGTGAAACGCCTCGGCGGGAGGTCGGCGTGAGCACCTCCGACCTCCCGCCGAGAAGCACCCTGTCCTCAGCTCACCGCCTGCCTCACGAGGGCGCCGATCCTCGCCTCGTCGTCGGCCGTCAGCTCGGTCAGCGCGAAGTAGCACGACCACATGCTGCCCTCGTCGAGGTTCGCCTGGTCACTGAAGCCGAGCGTCGCGTACCGCGTCTTGAACTTCGCCGCGCTCTGGAAGAAGCAGACCACCTTGCCGTCGCGGGCGTACGCGGGCATCCCGTACCAGAGCTTCGACGTGAGGACCGGCGCGTTGGCCTTGATCACGGCGTGCAGCCGCTCGGCGATCACGCGGTCCGACTCCGACATCTCGGCGATCTTCGCGAGTACGTCTTTCTCCGGGTCGGCCTTGGCACCCCGCCGGGCGCCCGTCTTCAGCTCGTTGGCGCGCTCCTTCATCGCGCCGCGCTCCTCGTCGGTGAAACCGCCGTGCTGCTCGCGGTCGGCGGTGGTGGTCTTCGTGGTGGTCGACATGACAACTCCATCGGTGAGTGTGGCTTCGGGTGGTACGGGTCGGTGCGGTACTGCCGGTTCGATCAGGAACAGGTCACCATGTGCCCGCCTGCTGGCAGGTGGGCGCGTTGAGCCGGTTGAAGGCGTTGGTCATCGCGATGTTGAGCAGCAGTGCGGCCAGCTCCTTCTGGTCGAAGTGCTTGGCGGCCAGGTCCCAGAGCTGGTCCGGCACCGGGTCCGGTCGGTCGGCGAGCCGGGTCACGGCCTCGGTCAGCGCCAGCGCGACCCGCTCCTCGTCGCTGAACCAGGGCGTCTCCCGCCACGCGGCGACGGCGTGCACCTGGTCCGCGGTCGCACCATGCTGGCGGGCCTGGTGGGCGCCCCCGGCCACACACGGGCCGCAGCCGTTGATCTGGCTGGCCCGCAGGTGGCTCAGCGCCAGCAGCCTGCCGTCCAGCCCGCCGCCCGCGACGGCCCGGTTGACGGCCATCAGGGCCTCCATCGCGTCGGGGAGCAGAACCGCCGGGTTCGGCATGCGCTCGGTCGACATGGCTTCTCCTTCGTCCTCGTCGTCGGTGTCTCTGACGGGAGTCATCCGACCATCGGCGTGCCGGGGCATGCGCGGTCCGTGGGACACCGTGGGACACGGAGACCCCTGTCCAGCAGCGCAAACGCAGCGCCGATCCGCTTGCGCGGGCCGGGACGGTACGGTGTTGCAGGTGTCCAGCCCCCAGGAGCGACTGGTGGCTCAGCTGGCCCGGATCAAGGAGCTGAGCGGGCTCAGCCTGCGCGCCCTCGCCCGCGAGTCCGGTCTGAGCAGCTCCTCGCTGTCCCGGTACCTGACCGGTCGGCTGGTGCCGCCGTGGGACGCCGTCGTGACGCTGTGCCGGGCCGTGGGGCGTGACCCCCGGCCACTGCGTGCGGTGTGGGCCGAGGCGGCTCAGGCCGGCCCCGCACCCGTCCCACGCCGCAACGACCTGCCGGCCGACCTGTTCGACTTCACCGGCCGGGAGGCGGAGTCCGGGCTGGTCGAAGAGCTGCTGCGTACCGCTGGCGCGGTTGCCATCGACGGCATGGCGGGCGTGGGCAAGACCAGCCTGGCCGTGCACGTGGCCCATCGGCTCGCCCCTTCGTATCCGGACGGCGGGCTCTACCTCGACCTGCACGGCTTCACCCCGGGCCAGGAGCCGCTGGATCCGCAGATCGCGCTGGGCCGGCTGCTGAGCGCGTTGGACGTCACGCACCCTCCGGCCGGCGCCGCCGAACGGGCGGCGCTCTGGCGGTCGGAGTTGTCCCGCCGGCGGGCGCTCGTCGTGCTCGACAACGCGGTCGACGCGGACCAGGTGCGCCCACTGCTGCCCGGCGCGGGCAAGTCGACGGTCCTGGTTACCAGCCGGCACCGGCTGGTAACTCTGGACGGGGTGCCGCCGGTGTCCCTGGAGCCACTGGCCGACGGCGACGCGGCGACCCTGTTCGGCCGGGCGGCCGGCCTCGCACTGCCCGAGGAGGAGGCGGTCGGCCAGGTGCTGCGGCAGTGCGGCGGGCTTCCGCTGGCACTACGGATGGCGGGCGCACGGCTCCGTCACCGTCCAGGCTGGACGGTAGCGGTGCTGGCCGAGCGACTGCGCGATACGGCCAGCCGTTTCGATGCCGTGTTCGGCATGTCGCTCCAGCAGCTCGACGCGGTCCAGCGGCGCGTGTTCCGGCTACTGGGCCTGCTGCCGGGCGCCGACTTCGACGCGGCGGTGGCGGGCGCGCTCGTCGACCTGCCGCCCGACCGGCTCGACGTGGTTCTGGAGGAGCTGGTCGACGCCCACCTGATCCAGGAAATCTCGCCCGGACGGTACCGGACGCACGACCTGATCCGGCAGTACGCGGCGGACCTCGCCGCCGACGAGGAGCCGCAGGCCGAAGCAGCCCTGCGCCGGGTCCTGACGCACTATCTGGCGCAGGCGGTCGCCCACGATCGGACGCTGCCCTCGCCGTACCGCAGCGAACCCGCGCCGGGCGATCCGGCGAAGGCCATGGCCTGGTTCGACCTCGAGTACGTCAACCTGATCGCCTGCTTCGACGCCGCCGTGCGCCTCGGCATGGACGAGGTGGTTGCCGAACTGCCGCAGGCCATGCGGGTCTGGTTCTTCCGGCACCGCGGCACCGACGACCAGGCACGCCTGCTGGAAGCTGCCGCCGAGGCAGCGGCACGTCTGGGCCGCGACCAGCAGCGCGCTTCGCTGCTGGCGGACCTCGGCTACGCCCGTGCCGCCGCCGGACGTCTCACCGAGGCGGTCTCCGCCTACGAGCTGGCGGAGCGGTCCGGGCCCGACGACGACGACCTGGCAGCCGGTCTGGCGCTGCGTATCGGCCTGGTCCGCCGGGATCTCGGCGATTTCGAAGGGGCGCAACCGCACTTCCGGCGGGCGCGCGAGCTGTTCGAGAAGATCGGGCGCCGCGCCGGGCAGTCCCAGGCGCTGGCCTTCGACGGCTGGGTGACACTGCACCTCGGGCGGCACGGCGAAGCCGTCGAACTCGCCCGGGCATCCGTCGCCCTGGCCGACGGGCCCGCCCAGATCACCGGGCTGGTCACCCTCGGCGTCGCACTGGCGTCGAGCGACCCGGCAGAGTCACTGCGGGCGCTGCACGACGCGTTGCGGCTCTCCGAGCAAAACAACCTCCAACACAACCAGGCGTGGTGCCACAACTATCTCGGCGTGGCGCTGCGGGTCATGGGCTCACCCGAGAAGGCTCTCGAACATCACCGGCGCGCCTTCGAGCTGCTGGAACCGCTCGCCGAGGTGCAGATGGAGATCGACTTCCTGCACACCTACGCCGAGACGTGCCGTGTGGCGGGTCGCCGTGACGAGGCGCTGGCGCTGCTCGACCGGACCATCGAACTCGCGCGTGAGCTGCGCCGGCCGCACGACGAGCAACTTGCCCGGGCGGCGCGGGAAGCCGTACGCGCCGGCCGCTGATCGGCTACGCCGCATCCGGCGACGGCGCGGATCGCGCAGCGGCAATGGTCCGTCCACGTTCGGATCCGGGAAAGCGGTCGAGCATGGCCCGCACCTCGTCGGCAGTGACGTTGGCGCCGAACAACTCGCTGCCCGGTTCGAGCCGTACGCCCTCGGCGAGGGGACCGGCGACGACCGGATCGAAGCCGAGCGCGTCGACAAGGGACGCGACCACCGCGAGATCGGCGGAGTCGTCGCCAGCAATCGCGATGGCCTTGCGGCCGGCTGCTTCGGCGGGCCGCGCCTCGTCCTCAAGATCGTGGTAACCCATGTGGTTGAAGGCCTTGACGACCCGGGAGCCGGACAGGAACTCCTGGACGGTCTCGCTCGACGAGGTGCGCGGGTTGGTGAGGTCGTCGCGGATGCCGTCGATCTCCCACCAGTAGTTCATGGCGTCGACGACGAGCTTGCCGCGCAGTGCCTCGGCGGGGACGCTGCGGTACTTGCCCAGCGGAAGGGCGAGGATCACGATGTCAGCGCCGGCCGCGGCGTCGGCCGCGGTGGTGGCGACCGCTCCGGGCGTGAGCACCTCGACGGTGAGGGCGATCTTCTCCCGGTCGCCGGAGCCGGCGACGAGCACCCGGTAGCCGGCGGCGAGGGCGAGCCGGGCGAGCACGGTGCCCACCTTGCCGGCGCCGAGGACGGCGAGGGTCTGTGCAATGTTCCGGCCGTTGCCGTTCATGTCTTCCTTCCGGGGGCCGATGCGGGCGGTGGAACGGGTCAGCTGGCCAGGATGTCGCGGACCAGGGGGATCACCTTGCTGCCGTACAGCTCCACGGCGCGCATCCGGGCACTGACCGGCTGCGCTCCCGCCGTGTAGATGAGGTCGAAGCGGCCGACACCGACGCTGCGGATCGCCCCAGCGATGCGGCGGGCCACGGTCTCCGGTGAGCCGATGTAGAGGGAACCGTGCTCCACCTCGGCGTCGAACTCCTGGCGACGGATCGGCGGCCAGCCCCGCAGCCTGCCGATCCGGTCCCGCATGACCCGGTAGTGCGGCCAGTACAGCTCCTTCGCCTCCTCGTCGGTGTCGGCGATGAAGCCGGGGGAGTGCATCCCGACCGGGTGCGCGGTCGTGCCGAGCTGCTCGGCGGCCCGCCGGTAGAGGTCGATGTAGGGCGCGAAGCGGTCGGGAGCCCCGCCGATGATCGCGAGCATGAGCGGGAGGCCGTACCGGGCGGTACGCACGACCGACTGCGGCGACCCGCCGACGCCAACCCAGGTGGTGAGGCGCCCCGACTC
This sequence comes from Micromonospora sp. NPDC005206, assembly GCF_040608175.1. NCBI lineage: Bacteria > Bacillati > Actinomycetota > Actinomycetes > Micromonosporales > Micromonosporaceae > Micromonospora > Micromonospora sp. NPDC005206. Next base: position 242,808 of record NZ_JBEXHU010000013.1, on the reverse strand, counting down.
CGTCTTCGGGAAGACGTCCGCGTTCTCCAGCGGAGCCCGCATCGTGCCGCTCCAGGTGACCGGCTGCTCGTCCAGCAGCTTGGCGAACAGTTCGATCTTCTCCTCGAACAGCACGTCGTAGTCGCGCAGGTCGTAACCGAACAGGGGGAAGGACTCGGTGAACGAGCCACGGCCGAGGATGACCTCGGCCCGGCCGTGCGACAGCGCGTCGACCGTCGCGAAGCGCTGGAACACCCGGACCGGGTCGTCCGAACTCAGCACGGTCACTCCGGAGGCGAGCCGGATCCGCGAGGTGCGGGTGGCGATACCGGCCAGCACGGTCTCCGGCGTCGAGACCGAATATTCGGGCCGGTGGTGCTCGCCGAGGGCGATGACGTCCACGCCGAGCTGGTCGGCCAGCACCGCCTCGTCGACGACCTGCCGGATGGCCGCCGCGTAGGAGATCGGCTTGCCTGAGTCGTCCTGCGGTACGTCGCCGAAGGTGTCGAGGCCGAACTCGAGGTCAGACATTGGTGGGCTCCTTCGCCAGCAGCTCCCGGACCCGCGGCGCGACCTCGCTGCCCAGCAGCTCGATGGTGCGCGCGCGTGCCTCGCGGGGCAGGTGCATGATGTCGTATTTGAGGTCGAAGCGGCTCAGCCGCAGATCGCGGGCCACCGTGGCGATCTTCCGCGCGACCGTCTCCGGCGACCCGACGAACAGCGCTCCGTGGTCGATTTCGGCCTCGTAGCGCGCGCGGTCCGGTTTGTAGAAGCCGCGCTCCTCGGCGAGCGCCGCCACGACCGGCTGCCAGTACCGCCACCACGTCTCCACCGCCTCCTCGTCGGTGTCCGCGACGAGGCCGAGCGAGTGTTGCCCGATCGGCCGCACAGTATGCCCGGCCTGTTTGAGCGCCCGGAGGTAGAGGTCGACGTGGCCGGCGAACCGCTGGGGACGTCCGCCGATGATCGCGAGCATGAGCGGAAGCCCGTAGCGGGCGGCGCGGACCACCGAGTTCGGGCTCCCGCCGACGCCGATCCAGGTCGGGATGCCGCCTGCCCGCATCCGCGGATGCAGCCGCTGCGCGGTCAGTGGGCTGCGCACGGTGCCGGACCAGGTGACCGGTTCGTCGCGCTGGAGCCGTACGAAGAGGTCGAGCTTCTCCTCGAACAACCGCTCGTAGTCCGCCAGGTCGTAGCCGAACAGGGGAAACGATTCGGTCGCCGACGCGCGCCCGAGAACAAGCTGGGCCCTGCCGTTGGACACCGCGTCGAGGGTGGAGAACTCGTGGTAGAGCCGCACCGGGTCGTTCGTGCTGAGCACCGTGACCGAGGTGCCGAGGCGGATCCGATGCGTCGCCGTGGCGATCGCCGCGAGCAGCACGGGGGTGGCCGAGTCGTTGTGGCCCTCCCGGTAGTGCTCACCCAGGCTGAACACGTCGAGCCCGACCGACTCCGCGAGCCGCGCCTCGTCGACGAGCAGCCGCACGGTCTCGGCGTCGCTCAGGACCCGGTCGCCATCGGTGGCCACCTCCCCGAACGAGTTGAGGCCCAGTTCGAAGCCTTCAGCCGTCATGTCTCCTCCTCATGCGGTCCCGCCGACACCCCGGAAAGGGGCCTTAGCGGTTGACACGTCAATGATGCTAACCTGCCAATTGACGCGTCAACCAAGGAGAATCGGATGACAAGGGCCACACCCGAGCGGCGGAGAGGACGCCAACTGCCGACCGCGGAGGAGCTACGGGTCTGGCGGGACTTCATCGAGACGACCGGAGAACTCAAGGCGCAGCTCGCGTCCCGCCTCCAGATCGAGTCCGCGCTCTCGCCGGCGGACTACGCCGTGCTGCTCGCCCTGAGCGAGGCGCAGGACCGTCAGATGCGCTCGTCCGAACTCGCGACACACATCGGTTGGGAGCGGAGCCGACTCTCCCACCACCTCGGGCGCATGGAGCGGCGCGGACTCATCCGCCGCCAGGCGTGCCCCACCGTCCCCCGAGGGGCGGAGGTGCTGCTCACGCCGGCCGGCGCCGAGGCGTTCCAGGGGTCCACCGTTCCGCACCTGCGCGCCATTCGCGAGCTCTTCGTCGACGCTCTCACGCCGGAGCAACTCGTCGCGGCGGGCGAGATCGCGGAGGCGCTTCGCGCGAATCTCGACCCGCGCGACGAGGAATGAGTCGGCGTCCGCGAAAGCTCGCCGGCCCACGCCGGTAGCTGGCCCCGCGTGCGAGCGCACGCCCGGTGCGGATCAGGTGAAGCTGGCGCCGCCGTCGACGAGCAGTGACTGGCCGTTGACGTAGGCGCCGTCGTCGGAGAAGAGGAACGCCACCATGGCGGCGAGGTCCTCCGGCCGACCCAGCCGCGGCGAACGTACCGTCGCGAGCATCTGCGCGCGGAACTCCTCGGTGGTGGACTCGAGCGCGGCGCCGGTGAGAACCACGCCCGGCGACAGAAGGTTGGTACGGACGCCGTGCTTGCCGCCGAGGCTCGCGGTGTGCCGGGTGAGGCCGATCAGTCCGCTCTTGGCCGCCTGGTAGGCGACGCGTTCGGGCTCGCCCAGCCACACCGCGCTCGACATGGTGTTGACGATCGAGCCGCCGCCGTTCCTCATCATGATCGGCAGGGCGTGCCGGATGCCGTACATGTAGCCGGTGAGGGTGACGTCGATGGTGTGCTGCCAGACGTCGAACGGTACCGAGGTGACGTCGGCGTCCCGGCCGAGGTTTCGTGGCGACAGATCCGCGGCCACGTTGAACAGGCCGTGCAGGCCATCGAACCGGTCGACGGTGAAGGTGATGACGTCCCGGTAGGACTCCTCGTTCGTGATGTCGAAGCCTCGCGCCACGGCTGTTCCGCCGGCGGCGGTGATGTCGTCGACCACGGTCTGGGCGGCGGCCTGGTTCAGATCCGCCGCGACGACCAGCATGCCTTCCTCGGCGAGGCGGATCGCCGTCGCGCCGCCGATATTGCCCGGCGCCGCACCGGCGACGAGGGCGACCTTGTCCTTGAGTCCACGCATCGCGCAGTTTCCTTCCACGCTTTCCGGGGGGTGGCGTTGATCGGTCCGGTCGAGCCCTACGCGGCGCGCAGGGGAGCGAGGGCCTGGCTCCAGGCCACGACCTGGTCGAGGGTGGCGTTCAGCGCGTCCCGCTGGAAGTCGTTGGGCTTGAAGACGCTGAAGTTCTCGAAGTCGGTGAAGAGCGAGAGCGCCACCTGGGACCGCACGTCGGCCAGCTGCAACTCAGCAGAGATCAGCCGCAGGTGCTCCACCGCCCGCGCGCCGCCCACCGAGCCGTAGCTGACGAACCCGACGGCCTTGTTGTTCCACTCGCTGTAGAGGAAGTCGATCGCGTTCTTCAGCGCGCCGGACGTCGAGTGGTTGTACTCCGGCGTCACCATCACGAAGCCGTCGAACGACGCGATCTTTCGGGCCCACTCCAGCGTGTGCGGTTGCTGGTACTGGCCCATCGCCGGCGGGTACACCTCGTCGAGGTGCGGCAGCTTGTAGTCGAGCAGGTCCACGAGCTCGTACTCGACGTCCGTGCGCTGCCTGGCGACGTCGTACACCCACTGCCCGACGGCCGCGCCGTTTCGTCCCGGCCGGGTGCTGCCGATGATGATGCCGATCCTGGTCATGTGCGGTTCCTCCTTGTACGGGGCACCCGAGCGGTGTCCTTGCGTGGCGACGCAACGGTACGTCAACAGCTTGCTTCGTCAAGCAAATACAGCGGACGCATGTTCACCGTCACATCGAACCCGACAAGAAGCCCGGACCGGCCCGAACCGCATAATCCGGATGAGCAGACGGATCGGGTACGCCGTGCCCCGCGCCGTCGTGTGACCTCGTTTGTCGACATGGAGCCTGGGAACTCGACTGCTTCAACGGCGAGAGGAGGGCCGCACGGTGAACGACAACGAGTTCCTCGACCTGGTGGCGACGCGATCCGGGATGTCGTCGGAGCAGGCGACTGCCGTCACGCAGGCCACCTTGACCACCCTGGCCGAACGGATCGATGGCGGAGAGGCGCGTGATCTGGCCGGCCAGCTTCCCGACGGGCTGCGGGCGTACGCCTTCGGCGGCAGTGAGACCGCGGAACGGTTCGGCCTCGACGCCTTCGTCGACCGGGTCAGCGGCCGCGCGGACGTCGACGCGGACGCGGCGAGGGACGGAGTCACGGCGGTCTTCGACGTCCTCCGGGACGCCCTCGACCCCGCCGGCTATGAACAGGTGGTCACCCAGTTGCCGGCGGAGTACGGCGACGTCGCCGACCAGACCGCGCCGTTCGTCCGCCGGCAGGCCTGACGGTCGCACGACGCGATCGTGGACGGCCGAGCGTCACGGGAGCGGTCGCCGGCGCCGCAATGACGGGTCGAGCAGGGCGGGCGGGGTGTCGAACTTCTCGTGCGCGGCAAGGTCGACGCCGGGCGGGACGATCGCGTCGATCGCGTCGAGCACGTCAGCGGTGAGCACGGTGTCCGCCGCGGCGAGCTGAGAGCGCAGGTGGTCCATGGTGCGGGGGCCGATGATCGCGCTGGTGACGGCGGGGTGCGCGGTGACGAACCCGAGCGCGAGCTGGATCATGGTCAGGCCGGCCTCGTCGGCGACCTTGGCCAACCGCTCGACGGCGTCGAGCTTGGCCCGGTTGGCGGGGATGGTCGTGTCGAAGCGCTGCGGCATGAACGCGGAGCGGTTGGTGGCGATCTCCTGGCCCTCGCGGATCGCGCCGGATAGCCAGCCGGAGGCCAGGGGGCTCCACGCCAGCACGCCGAGCCCGTACTGCTCGGTCACGGGCAGGACGTGGGTCTCGATCCCGCGCTGCAGGATCGAGTAGGCGGGCTGTTCGGTGACGTAGCGGCTCAGGTGGTTTTCCCGGGCGGCCCACTCGGCCTGCACGATGCGGTACGCGGGGAAGGTCGAGGAGCCGAAGTAGCGGATCTTTCCGGCGCGCTGCAGGTCGGTCAGGGCCGACAGCGTCTCCTCGTCGCTGGTCCGCGGGTCCCACCGGTGGATCTGGTAGAGGTCGACGTGGTCGACGCCCAGGCGGCGCAGGCTGTTGTCCAACTCGGTGACCAGCCAGCGGCGCGAGCTGCCCTGATGGTTGCGCTCGTCGCCCATGGGCATGTTCGCCTTCGTGGCCAGCACGATGTCGTCGCGGCGGCCGGCGATCGCCTTGCAGACCATCTCCTCCGACTCGCCCTGGCTGTACATGTCGGCGGTGTCGATGAGGTTGATCCCGGCTTCGAGGGCGACGTCGACGATGGCCGTGGCCTCGTCCTGGGTCGTCTGGCCGATCTTGCCGAAGTTCATCGCTCCGAGCGCGAGAGAACTGACCTGCACACCGGTGCGGCCCAAGGTGCGGTACTGCATGACGTGTTTCCTCCACTGGTCGGTTGGTTGTCGGTCCTCTGCTCTGGCATCATGAGCAAGCGGAACCTCGTTCCGTTAGAACCATACGGAACAGTGTTCCGTTTGCCAAGGCCGGTGACGGAGGGAACAGCGCGGTGACCCAGGGCGACGGGATTGTGGCGGGAGTGTCCCCGCGCAAGCGGGCCGATGCCGTACGCAACGAGAAGGCCCTGCTCGACGCGGCCGCCGCCGTCTTCGTGAACTCGGGCGTGGAAGCGCCGGTACGAGACATCGCGGCCAGAGCCGGCGTCGGGACGGGCACGATCTACCGGCACTTCCCGACGCGCGCTGATCTGATCATCGCCGTCTACCGGCACCAGGTCGACGCCTGCGCCGAGGCCGGTCCGGCTCTGCTCGCGAGCAGTGCGACTCCGCACGCCGCCCTCGGGCGATGGATCGACCTCTTCGTTGACTTCCTGGTCACCAAGCGCGGACTTGCCGGCGTGCTGCAGCCGGACAACGCCGGCTTCGACACGCTGCACGGCTACTTCCTCGACCGCCTCGTGCCTGTGTGCAACCAACTGCTCGACGCGGCAGCGGAGGCCGGCGAAATACGCCCCGGCATGGATGCGTACGAACTGATGCGCGGGGTCGGCAATCTCTGCATCGGCGCCGACAGCGACCCCAACTACGACGCCCGGCGCCTGGTCGAGCTGCTCATCGCCGGACTGCTCCGCCGAGGGTAGTCACGGCCCTGCCGGTCGTGGCCGCACCGGAACCGGCTGCTCCGACGCCCCCGATGGCACTGGTCCGGGGTGGACGGCGAAACGCCGCCGCCCACCCCGGACCGGGGCCTGGGTCAGGCGATCCGGTAGGCCCGCTGGATCGTCTGCGCCACCGTGTTGCCAGCGGTGTCGGTGGCCGTCATGCGCAGCGACACGAAGCCGGGCCGGCGCGGATGCTTGATCAGGGCGACGCCGTGGTGGACCGGCAACGCCACCCACGTCCTGCCATCGTCGAACGACGCGGAGACGCCGAGCGTCCGGTTGGGCGCGGCCGTCGACCCCGGATGCCGGTCCAGTGCCACGGGGATGGTCATCGCCCGGCCCGCCCGGGCCGTGTTGGTGTCGTCCAACGCGGGCGTCGCCCGGGCCGTCGTCAGGGGCAGCGGCTCCGGCTTCGACGTGTGTGCCGAGGTGAAGGTCCAGGCCACCGAGACCGACGTCGACAGGGTGTCCGGAGCACCGCGGGTGACGGTCGCTTCCAGGCGGTAGGTGGCCTTGTCGGCGGGCACCGGGAAGTCCGCGTACGAGCCGTCGGCGGTGGCGATCTCCTTGCCGTTTCTGGACAACCGGTAGTGGACCTGCAGGTCGTCACGGCTGGCGGGGCGGCCGGAGGCGTCGGCGAACAGCGGCGGCGACGCGACCGAGATGGTGTCCCCGTCGCGGCCCACGTAACCGAGCGGCGACCAGGCCGGAGGCTGCGCCACGGTGGGCCCGAAGGGCGCCGCGTTCCAGGTCTGGTGGTAGGTCCTGCCCGCCCGGAAGGTGGACTCCTGCGTGGTGAGGTTGTCGCCCTCGACGAACGTGGACGTCCAGACGAGTCCGCCGTCGGTGTTGTAGTACTCGGTGGCGTGGAACGGCAGGTCGAACGAGGTGCTCGAACCGATCGGGCCCGGGCCCCCGGGGGACGCCGCACGGTGGAAGCGGGTCGCGGTCGCGATGCTGGACTGGCTGCGGTAGGTCGTCTTGACGGTGGCGAGGTTCTTCGGGGAGAGCTTCCTGGTCAGGCCCGTGAACATGTCGCCCTTGCTCACGTACGCGAGGTCGTACGTGTAGGGGCTGTTCCGGAACGTCCCGTCCCGGCCCGGGCGGCCGAGCCCGACGCCCAGTGTGACCGCGAACTCGGGGGCCGCGACGGCGGGCCCGATCCGGCCGAAGAAGACGTCCGCGAACGACGTCCCGCTGAGCTGGACGCCCGGGTAGCGGAAGTTGTCGTTCCAGTTCGCGCTCACGTTGATCGAGAGCGCTGCGGCGTCCCGCTGGGGCACGGTCAGCGAGACCGGCCGGGCGGTGCGGGCGTCGAGCGCCTCGGTGACCGGGCCCCGTACGTCCAGGACCGGCTGCACGAGCAGCGTCGACACGTCGCCCTCGTGGATCGTGCTGTACAGCGCGTAGCGGCCCTTGGGCAGCCGCATCGTGCCACCGCCGGGTTGCCCGGCGAGGGTGGTGAACTCACCGGTGCTCAGGTTCGCCGCCACGGTGTCGTACTCCGTGGCCGGTCTGCCGTCGCGCCCGGTGTGGTCGAGCCGGACGTCGTAGCTCTCGATCTCCCGGTTGAGCGCGAACGGCGTCCGCACCCGCAGGTCCCCGGCGCCGGTCGCGGTCAGCGCGCCCGGGTAGAGGCCGTCGGGGGCGTCCACCCGGGTGTCCACGGTGATCGTGGCCTCGGCGCGGCCGCCGGCCGGCACCATCAGCGTGGCCGGGCTGACAGTGATCATGCCGGTGGGAGCCGGGGTGATGGTGAGCGAGAGGCTGACCGGTGCGGTGCCGGTGTTGCGGTAACCGATGACACGGGTGAACGGGGTGTCGTCGGCGTGGGGCCAGCGCTGGACCGGGAAGTCGATCGCGGCGACCTCAGCGGCGACGGGCTGTGCGACGGCACGACCGATGTCGACCCGCCCGGCGCCCTGGTCGTAGAGGCTGTCGGCGCCGGCCGGCTTGGCCGAGCCCATCAGAGCAGCCTTGAGCTGGGCGCCGGACCAGTCGGGGTGGCGCCCGGCGAGGATCGCGGCCGAGCCCGCCACGTGCGGGGTCGCCATCGACGTGCCCGACATGGGGGCGTAACCGCCACCGGGGGCGGCCGCCACGATGTCGACGCCGGGCGCGCTGATCTCGGGCTTGATGTGGTTGTCGCCGACGCGGGGGCCCCGGCTCGAGAAGTAGGCCCGCTCGTCGTCGGCGTCGACCGCGGCGACGGCGAGGGCGTCGTCAGCGGAGGCCGGCGTCGAGACCGACTTCGGCTTACCCTCGTTGCCCGCGGCGACCACGAAGAGGGTGCCGTACCGCTGGCTGAGGTCCTGTACCGCGGTCTCCAGCGGGTCGAGAGCCGGCGTGTCCGTGTCACCGAGGCTCAGGTTGATCACCCGGGCCTGCGGCGCCGCCCACTGCATCCCGGCGATGATGTCCGAGTCCTGGCACTCCGTGGTGGCGCAGACCTTGCCGACGACCAGCTTCGCGCCCGGTGCCACGCCCCGGTACCTGCCGCCGGAGGCGGCGCCGCTGCCCACGATCGTCGACGCCACGTGGGTGCCGTGGCCGACCGTGTCGCCGGGGTCGTTGCCGCCGGTGAAGTCGTGGATCGCGGCGATCTGCCCGGCGAAGTCGGGGTGGCTGGCGTCGATGCCGGTGTCCAGCACCCCGACCGTCACGCCGTCGCCGTCGAAGCCCGCCTGCCAGGCCGTCGGGGCGCCGATCTGCGGCACGCTGCGATCGAGGGAGACGTGGCGCTTGCCGTCCAGCCAGACGTGGGTGATCCCGGCGGCGAGCGCGCGCGCCGACGACGTGCCGCGGGTGAGTGACGACCACAGCTCGACCCGGTCGTCCAGGCCCGCCCGCACGGCCAGCGCGTTGGCGGCGGGCAGGTCGGCCCGCACCCGCGCGGCTCCGGCGGCGGACCGCGCCCGCGTCGCCATGTTCTCCGGGTACGTGACCAGCAGCGGAAGCTCGGCCCTCCGGTCGTCGTAGCCGAAGTCGCCGAGCGCGGTGAGGTCGAACAGCCGCCGGTCGAGCCGCCCGTCACGCAGCATCGGCACCGCGTCGACCGGGATGACGTACTGGTGGCCACCCTCTCGGCTGCTCACGAACCGCATGCCGGCCCGTCCCGGTCCCCGCTCGATCCGCGGGTGGCCGTCCGCGTCCAGCGACACCCGGTCCCCGGTGATCAAAGTGAAGGTGCCGCGCGGTCCGGAGACCGTTGCCGCAGGCTTCTCCTGCGCGCCGGCCGGGGAAGCCGTGAGGCCCGCCGCTGCCAGCGCGGTCGCGAGCACTCCGGCTGTCAGGGCGCGTCGTTGCCGTCGTCGCACATCGTCCTCTCCGCCACGGGCGTCTCCCGGGACGGCACGATGACGCCTGGCACGGCCGGCGGGTTGATCTTCAGGGGTGTGACGATCGCCACAATCACCCACCGCGCGGGCGCGCCCGGGTGCCCCTCCCGGTTACATGCGCCGGTGACCACGGGACGAGACGTCGGAGAGCGCAGGTCAGATGCGTGACGCCGAGGAGTTCGACGCCCTCTACGCGGCCTGCGCCGGCCGGATCGTGGGTCACGTCTATGCCCTCACCGGCAACCGCAGCGAGGCGGAGGACGCCGTCGCCGAGGCCTTCACCCGGGCGTGGCAGCGCTGGTCGACCGTCCGCGAGGCGGACAGCCCGGAGGCGTGGGTCCGCCGGGTCGCCTCCCGAATCGCGGTGAGCAGTTGGCGCAAGACGTTCAACCGGTTGCGCGCACACCGCCGGGCCGCCGTCGACCAGAGCGTGCCCGGACTCAACGAGGACCACGTCGCCCTGCTGCAGGCGCTGCAACGGCTGACCGCCAACCAGCGTCGCGCCGTCGTGCTGCACCACCTGAACGATCTCAGCGTCGCCGAGGTGGCAGCCGAGATGCAGGCGCCCGTCGGGACCGTCAAGACGTACCTCGCCCGTGGCCGGCGGGCCATGGCCGGAATGCTGAACGAGGCTCGGCAGGAGGAAACCTCCCATGACTGATCCGCACCACGACCTGACGGCTATCGCGGACGCGGTCCGACGAGTCACGACGCTGCCCGCAGCGGGGACGCTGCGCCGCCGTGGCGAGCAGCGCCGGCGGCGCCGCGCGGCCGTCTACGGGGCGGGGCTGGCCGTGCTGGTCGTGGCCGCTGGCGCCGCCCTCCTGCCGGCACGGGACCAGACGCCGGATCGGGCTGTCGGGCCTGCGGCCACGGCCACGGCCACGGTCTCGCCGTCGGTCGTCCCGTCCGTGACCGCCCCGGCCGGACCGCAGGAGATCCTCGGCGGCCGGCGGCAGGTTCTCATCGTGGTGCCCGGCATCGGTCGGGCGGCGCTGGCGATCGGCCGTGACGACGACCGGGTGCGGGCCAGCACCGAGCAGGGCATCGACGACCGCGCGCTCTGGGTCCTGCGCCCCGAAGGAAACAGATTCCGGATCATGCTGGCCGCGGCAAGCGGCGCCAGCCGGGTCTGCATGACCGTGGTGCACGACGCCGTGCCGGGAAGCGTCCGCGGTCGGGTGTGTGACACGACCGCGCAGACGCAGCTCTTCACGATCGAGCAGGTCGCCGACGGCAGTTACTCGATCTTCCAGGGCAAGCGTTACGTCCAGGTCGTCGACGGCACCAACGCCCTGGTCCCCGATCTGCCGGAGGCCCTGACCACGACGTACGAGTTCGAGGACCGGGGCAACCCTCGCGACTGAGTCCGCCGCCCTCGCCGGGGCGGACGGATCAGCCCAGGCGAAGGCTTCCTTCCCCGAGGTCGTCGAGGAGCGCCTGCGGCGCACGCATCCGCCACGCGTCGGTCACGAGCTCCGTCAGGCGATCGACGCCCACCTCCGCCAGGCGCAGCATCACCAGTGGCAGGCCGTCGTAGCCGGGCGTGGTGAAGAAGAGGTCGGGCTCCCCGAGCAGCAGAGCCTGCTTCTCGGCCTCGTCGCCGACGAACACCACCGCGACATCGGTTCGGATCTGGCGCGGCTTGCCCGGACTGCGCTCCGGGTAGGACCAGACGAAACCCCTGCCACCCACGCGGAAGTCGAAGCCCTCGCTGTCGATCTCGACCGCCTGCGGCAGGGCCAGCGCCAGACGGCGAACATCGTCCGCGTCAGCCACCGAGACCCCTCGCGAAGCGCAGAATCGCCATCCGCCCAGGCTACGCGCCGCCAGCCCGAGGATCTGAGTCCGGGCGGACGCCCGGATGAAAAACCGTAATCTGATCTCGCCTGCTGGAGTCGCGGCTGACGTGCGGAGATAACGCTCTCACGAATGGTGGGAGAGCGCTTGACGCGCCGGTGACCCAGCCGCAACGATGCATTTACATGTGTCGCGCTCGTGGCGGCGAACGGCACCTCCGGCGACCGCAACCAGGCTCGGCACCACCCTGCCCACCACCCAGGCGTGATCGGCGCACGCCCCCCGCACCGGGAAAGGACCTACCGTGCGCAGATCCCTGAGATCGTGGCTCGGCGCCGTGCTGAGCGCGATCCTCGTCGTGGGCGGCATCGCGGCCGTGCCACCCGTGGCCAGCGCCGCACCGTTCACCGTGCTGGTGTTCACCAAGACCGCCGGATTCCGGCACGGCTCCATCACCCCGGGCATCACCGCCATCCAGCAGCTCGGCGCCGCCAACGGGTTCACCGTCGAGACCACCGAGGACGCGGCCCAGTTCACCGACGCCAACCTGGACCGGTTCGCCGCGGTGATCTGGCTGTCCACCACCGGCGATGTGCTCAACGCCGCCCAGCAAGCCGCGTTCGAGCGCTACATCCAGGGCGGCGGTGGGTACGTGGGTGTGCACGCCGCCTCCGACACCGAGTACGACTGGCCCTGGTACGGCGGGCTGGTCGGGGCGTACTTCGCCTCGCACCCGGCCGAGCAGACCGCCACCGTCAAGGTCGCCGACCAGGTGCACCCGTCCACCGCGACGCTGCCGCAGCGGTGGAGCCGGTTCGACGAGCTGTACAACTACCGCGCCAACCCACGCGGCAACGTGCACGTGCTGGCGACCCTGGACGAGAGCACCTACAGCGGCGGGAGCATGGGCCCCGACCACCCGATCTCCTGGTGCCAGAACTACTCCGGAGGGCGGTCCTGGTACACCGGCCTCGGCCACACCGACGCGTCGTACACCGACGCGAACTTCCGTCAGCACCTGCTCGGCGGCATCATGACGGCGTCCGGGACGGTCGGCGCGGACTGCGGCGCCACCGTCACCAGCAGCTTCCAGCAGGTGGAGCTGGCCAAGGGCGCGGCCGAGACCGGCGAGCCGATGAGCCTGACCGTCCTGCCCGACCGGGGTGTGCTGCACACCTCGCGCAACGGCGTGATCCGGCACACCGACGCGGCGGGCAACACCAAGGTCGCCGCCACCCTGCCGGTCTACACCGGGGACGAGGAGGGCCTGCAGGGCATCAAGGCCGACCCGAACTTCGCCACCAACCGCTGGGTGTACGCGTACTACGCGCCACCACTGGACACCCCCGTTGGCGGCGCACCGGCCACCGGCACCCCGGCCGACTTCGCCCGCTGGGACGGCGTCAACCGGCTGACCCGGTTCACGGTCAACGCGGACAACACCCTCAACCTGGCAAGCGAGACGCTGATCCTGAACGTGCCGACGAGCCGGGGCATGTGCTGTCACGTCGGCGGTGACATGGACTTCGACGCGGCCGGCAACCTGTACCTGTCCACCGGCGACGACACCAACCCGTTCGACTCGGCCGGGTTCACCCCGATCGACGAGCGGGCCGGCCGTAACCCGGCCTTCGACGCGCAGCGCACCTCGGCGAACAGCAACGACCTGCGCGGCAAGGTCCTCCGGATCAAGCCCGGCGCGGCGGGCGGGTACACCATCCCGGCCGGCAACATGTTCGCCCCGGGCACCGCACGGACCCGTCCGGAGATCTACGCGATGGGCTTCCGCAACCCGTTCCGGATGAGCGTGGACAGGGCCACCGGCATCGTCTACCTCGGTGACTACGGTCCGGACGCGGGCACCGCCGACCCGAACCGAGGGCCGGCGGGCAACGTGGAGTTCGCCCGGATCGACCGGCCCGGGTTCTACGGCTGGCCGTACTGCACGGCCCGGAACGACGCCTACAACGACTACACCTTCCCGTCCGGCCCGTCCGGGCCGAAGTTCGACTGCGCGGGCGGACCGGTGAACAACTCGCCCAACAACACCGGCGTCACCCAGCTGCCGCCGGCGGTCCCGGCGTGGCTGCCCTACGGCGGCTCCGGCTCCCCGCCGGAGTTCACCGGGGGCGGGCTGTCCCCGATGGGTGGCCCGGTATACCGGTACAACCCGAACAACCCCTCCGACGTGGCGTTCCCGGCGTACTACGACGGGACCTACTTCGCCGGTGAGTTCGGCCGTCGCTGGATCAAGAACATCAAGCTCGACCCGGCCGGCCAACCGTTGAAGATCAATCCGTTCCCGTGGACCGGCAACCAGGTCATGGACATGGAGTTCGGCCCGGACGGCGCGCTCTACGTGCTCGACTACGGCACCGGCTGGTTCAACGGCGACGCCAACTCGGCGCTCTACCGGATCGAGTACGCCCGCACGGGCAGGGCGCCACGTCCGGTGGTCTCGGCCACCCCGACCAGCGGTACGGCGCCGTTGACCGTGGCCTTCTCCTCGGCCGGCACCCTCGACCCGGACGGTGACCCGTTCACCTACGCCTGGGACTTCGACAACAACGGCACCACCGACTCGACGGCGGCGAACCCGAGCTTCACGTACACCACGAACGGGACCCGCAGCCCGACGTTGACGGTCCGGGACACCACCGGCAAGACGGCCACCGCGAGCGTGGTCATCACGGTCGGCAACAGCGCGCCGGTGGTCACCGTGAACACCCCGTTGAACGGGCGGACGTTCGCCTTCGGGGACGCCGTGCCGTTCACCGTCACCGTCACCGACGCGCAGGACGGTGCGATCGACTGCGCCCGGGTGAAGGTGAACTACGTCCTCGGTCACGACTCGCACGGCCACCAGCTCAGCAGTGTGCAGGGCTGCACCGGGGTCATCCAGACCTCGGCCGACGGCGAGCACGACACCGCGGCGAACATCTTCGGCATCATCGACGCCGAGTACACCGACCTGGGCGGGGGCGGCCAGCCGCCGCTGACCACGCACACCCAGGCGGTCCTGCAGCCACGGGTACGGCAGGCCGAGCACTTCGGTGACTCGTCCGGCGTCCAGGTCGTCGCGCCGGGTGCGGCCCACGGTGGCGCCGCGGTCGGGTACATCGACAACAACGACTGGATCTCGTTCCGCCCGTACAACCTGACCGGCGTCCAGTCGTTCAGCGTCCGGGCAGGAGCCCCGGCCGGTGCCGGCGGCACGCTGGAGCTACGGGTCGACTCGCCCACCGGGCCGCTGGTCGGCTCGACCACCGTGACACCCACCGGCGGGCACGGCACGTTCGCCTCGTTCACCGGCGGGGTCACCGCCCCGACCGGTACGCGCACCCTGTTCCTGGTGTTCAAGGGCGGCGGCGGGATGTATGACGTCGACGAGTTCACCCTCTCCACCAGCCCCGGCGGTCCCGGACCCGACCCGGACCCCGAGCCGGGGGCCAACCTGGCCCGGGGCAAGCCGGCGCGGGCATCCAGTTTCGAGGGCGCCTACGTCGCGGCCAACGCGTTCGACGGGGCGCTCGGCACCCGTTGGGGCAGCGCGTTCAGCGACCCGCAGTGGATCGACGTCGACCTGGGCGCGAGCTGCAGCATCAACCGGGTCAAGCTGACCTGGGAGGCGGCGTACGGCAGTGGATACCAGATCCAGACCTCACCGGACGGGGTCAACTTCACCACGATCCGGACGGTGACCGGCGGTGACGGCGGGGTGGACGACCTGACCGGGCTCACCGGCTCCGGCCGGTACATCCGGCTCACCGGCACCACCCGGGGCACCGCCTGGGGCTACTCGCTGTTCGAGTTCGAGGTGTACGGCGGCACCGGCGGCCCGACCGGCCCCGGCCCCAACCTGCTGTTGAACAAGCCGACTCTGACGTCCAGCAACGAGGGGGCCGACGTGTCCGGCGCCCAGGCGGTGGACGGCAGCCTCACCACCCGGTGGTCGAGCGCGTTCTCCGACCCGCAGTGGATCCGGGTCGACCTCGGCAGCCCGACCGCGATCGGCCGGGTGAAGCTGAGCTGGGAGGCGGCGTACAGCAGCGCGTACGTCATCCAGACCTCGAACGACGGCACCACCTGGACCACCGTGAAGACGGTGACCGGCGCCGACGGCGGTGTGGACGAGCACACCGCGCTCGGCGCCAACGGTCGCTACCTGCGGATCTACGGCACCGCCCGGGGCACGCCGTGGGGCCACTCGCTCTGGGAGCTGGAGGCGTACGCGAGCTGAACCATCACCGATGACGTGGCCGGCACGGGGAAACCCGTGCTGGCCACGTCCGTGTTGGACTTCCATTGCATATGCCGGCTATCGGTATATGCTTTTCGGTATGACCGAGAGTCCACTTCGGGAGCCGACGTTCCTGGTGCTCACCGCGTTGGCCGAGGCACCCAGGCACGGCTATGCCGTCATCGAGGACGTGCTGCGCATCTCCGACGGCCGGGTGCGCCTTCGCGCGGGCACCCTCTACGCCGTTCTCGACCGGCTCCGCGCCGACGGCCTCATCGAGGTCGAGCGCGAGGAGGTGGTGCAGTCGCGGTTGCGCCGCTACTACCGACTCACCGCCCTCGGCGCGCGTCGACTCGCCGAGGAGGCGGCCCGCCTGCGGCACAACGCCGACGCGGCTCGCGTACGGCTGCGCCGCGGCGGCCTGCTGACCGACGGGGGTGCGGCGTGAGCAGCGACGACCTGGAGCGCCGCTACCGGCGGCTGCTGGCCGTCTACCCGTGGGAGCACCGCCGGGCGTACGAGGACGAGATGCTGGCCGTGCTCGTCGCCGGCGCGCGGCCGGGCCAGCGGCGACCCGTCGCCGGTGACGTGCTGAATCTGGTCGGTGCCGGGCTGCGGGCCCGGCTGCGGGTGAGCGCACGGGGGTTCACCGAGTCGACCTGGGCGGACGCGGCGGCGGTGACCGGCCTGCTGGTCGGCCTCGTTCTGCTCGCCCTCGCCGGGAAGTCGCTGCTCGACCAGCTCATCCGGAACCCGGGTCTGCCGCCGGGATTCGGGCCGGGAGGCCCCGACCTCGTCGACTGGCTGCGCGTGGCCGGCTGGGCGGGCGTCTGCGCGGCCGCTCTGGCCGGGTGGCGCTGGGTGGCCGCCGGTCTGGCCTGGGCCGGCGTGATCGGCTGGGGCGCGCTGGTCGCCCCGCAGGCCGGCGACAACCTGACGTACGTGGTGGACACCCTGCCGCAGTTCGCGCTCGCCGTGGTGGCGGCCGCCGCACTGACGGTGCCGGCTCCGCGGCACCGGCTGCTCGCGCTGCTGGGCGTACGCCGGTTGGTGGCGCTGCTGCTCGCGCCGGCCACCGCGGTCGCGCTGCTGGAGGTCAACCGGGTGAACAGGCCCGGGTTCGACCCTGACGGCGGGGTCAGTTACCAAATCTTCTACGGCCTTGAGGCCAGCAGTGAGCTGGTCCTCTGGCTCTACGTCGCCGGTCTGGTGGCCGCCGCGCTGGCCATGCTGGTCGCGCTGGCCACGCTCGACCCCGGGGTACGTCGGCGGATCGTCGTCATGCTCCTGCCGGTGGCCGCGCTCGCCCTCGTGATCGACAGTGCCCTCGCCGGCTGGGCCACCTCCACGATGCACATGGGACACACCATTGGCCTGGTGCCCGTGCAGTGGGCGATGCTGGTTCTCGTCCCACCGGTGACGTTCCTGGCCGGGGCCCTGCTCGTCCGTCGCCGGGAGGAGACGCTGCGCATGGTCGCCATCGGCAGGGCCGCGGATCGTGAGCGGCCAGCGGGCTAGTCGTCGGCGACGGCCACCGGCTCCGAGCCGATGCAGCGCACCTTCAGCTCGTACTCGCCGGCCGACCCCTCGAACTTGACCTCGACGTCGTCGTCCGGCCCCCGATCCACGTCGCGGACCCGGTAGCCCTGGGCAGGAGCCCAGGAGACGAGGCGTACCCCGTCGGCGCCGCACTCGGCCACGGCCGTGCCGCCCGCGGTGGCGAAACCCCGACGGACCCCGGAGCTCGCGGTCGGCGCCGCGCTCGCCGTGGTCGGTGAGGCGCCCGTCGTGCCGGCGGGCGCCGGCTCCGGCGAGGCGAGCGCGCGTTCGATGTCCGCCTCGCTGCGTATCCCGCCCGGGGTGCCGGTGATGCTCTCGCCCACCAGCCGGATCGCGCCCAACCCGATCAGGGTGGCCACGGCGGCGGTGGCCACCCACCCGGTGGCGACGAGGATCGGACGACGGCCCATCACCCGACTATCCCCGATCCATCGTTGTCGTCGGCATATCCGGAGGCTAAGGCACGGTTAACGTGCGCCTCGCTCCCCGCCGCAGCGGCTAGCCTGCCAGCTGTGGCCCGCCTGCTGCTCATCGAGGACGACCTGACGATCCGTACACCGCTGATCCGGGCGTTGCGGGAACGCGGCCACGCGGTGGCCGCCGCCTCGACCGCGATGGCCGGGCTCCGCGACGCGCTGGACGACCGGCCCGACCTCGTCGTGCTCGACCTGGGGCTGCCCGACCTGGACGGCCGTGAGCTGCTGCGGATGCTGCGGGCGGTCAGCTCGGTGCCGGTCATCGTGGCCACCGCCCGCGACGACGAGGCCGAAATCGTCCGGGTCCTCGACGCGGGGGCCGACGACTACGTGGTCAAGCCGTTCACCGCGGCCCAGCTCGACGCCCGCGCGCGGGCCGTGCTCCGGCGGGGCACCTCCGGCGCCGGCGCGCAGGACCCTGCACTCACCGTCGGCGGGCTGCGGATCGACCCCCGGGCCCGACAGGTCACCCTGGACGGCACGACGGTCGAGCTGACGCCCCGCGAGTTCGATCTGCTGCACCACCTCGCCGGCCGGCCGGGTCAGGTGGTCACCAAGCGCGAGCTGCTCACCGAGGTCTGGCAGATCCCGTACGGCGGCGCCGACAAGACCGTCGACGTGCACCTGTCCTGGTTGCGCCGCAAGTTGGGTGAGAGCGCTCTGGAACCCCGCTACCTGCACACCGTGCGCGGCGTCGGGGTGCGGCTGGAGGCACCGGGGGCACAGCGGTGAGGGCCCGGCTCGCGCTGCTGGTCGCCGCGGTCAGCGTCCTCACCCTGATCGCGTTCCTCGTGCCGCTGGCGCTGCTGGTCCGCACCGTCGCCGAGGACCGGGCCACGGTCCGGGCCACCGCTGACGCGCAGAGCCTGGTACCGGTGGTCGGCACCGCCGACGCGGCGACCATCCGGCTCACCGTCGAGCAGCTCGCCGCGGAGTCCGGTCGACCGGTGAGCGTCTTCCTGCCGGACGGCACGGTGCTCGGCGCCCCGGTGCCCCGTACGCCCGCGGTGGCCCTGGCCGCGCGCGGGCAGAGCCTCACGGGGGAGTCGGCGGCCGGCCGGGAGGTGGTCATCGCGGTGCAGGGCCGGGCCGACGGCACCGGAGTGATCCGGATCCTGGTGCCCCCGCACGAGTTGACCGCCGGGGTGACCCGGGCCTGGCTGGTGCTGGCCCTGCTCGGAGTGGTGCTGGTGGTGATCGGGCTGGTGGTCGCCGACCGGCTGGCGCGCACCCTGGTCCGGCCGATCAGCGACCTCTCCGCCGTGTCCCACCGGCTCGCGAACGCCGAGCTGGACGCCCGGGTTGTGCCGGCCGGCCCGGCGGAGCTGCGTGAGGTGGCCGGGGCCCTCAACCACCTGGCCGGGCGGATCCAGGTGCTCCTGCTCCAGGAGCGCGAGCAGGTCGCCGACCTGTCGCACCGGCTGCGGACGCCGCTGACGGCGCTGCGGCTGGAGGCGGAGTCGCTGCGCGACCCGGACGACGCGGCACGGATCACCGCCGCCGCCGACGGGCTGGAACGGGCGGTCACCGGCCTGATCCGGCAGGCCCGCTGGCGCCGGTCACCGGCGACGGGAGCGGCCACCTCGGACGCCGCGACGATCGTCGCCGACCGGGTCGCGTTCTGGTCGGTGCTGGCCGAGGACACCGGCCGGACCGTCACCCTCGACCTGGCGCCCGGCCCGCTTCCGGTCGGTGTGCCCGCCGACGATCTGGCGGCGGCCGTGGACGCCCTGCTCGGCAACGTCTTCGCGCACACCCCCGACGGCACGCCGTTCGCCGTCCGGCTCGCCTGGGAAGAGGGCCAGGCGCTGCTCACGATCACCGACGATGGCCCGGGGATGCCGGCCGGGGCGGTGCGGCGGGGTGCCAGCCCGGCCGGGTCGACCGGCCTCGGCCTAGACATCGCCCGCCGTGCCGCGCAGGCCGGCGGCGGTCGGCTGGAGCTGCGTACCGGTCCGGAGGGCGGGCCGCAGGTGCTGCTCCGGCTCGGGCCGCCGACGCCCGGGCGACCAGCGGTGGACGGCGGGCCCAGGCCCGCCGGGAACGGCTTAACCCGGCCTTAGCGTCCGGACAGCGCGGCGCTATCCCGATCCAACCGATCCTCGAAGTCGACAACCGAGGAAAGGTGGGCATCACGATGAAGCGCAGCTCTCTGCTCCTGGCGTCGGTCGGCGGAGCGGCGGTGCTGGCCGTGGCCGGGGTCGCCGTCGGCGTGAGCGCCGCCGGCGACCCACGGGCCAGGGGCACGACACTCGCCGCCGCCACCGTCGGTCCGACGGCCACGGACGCGCCGGACGACAGCGCCACCCGCGGCACGACGCCCGCGCCGGGTACCAGCGGCACGACCGCCGCGCCGAGCACCAGCGGTACGACCGCCGCGCCGAGCACCAGCGGTACGCCGTCGGGAGGTGGTTCGCCGGCGGGCGCGGCGGTCAACGAGCAGCGCGCCGGCGAGATCGCGCTCGCCAGGGCCGGCGGCGGCCGGATCACCGAGGTGGAGGCCGAGCAGGAGCACGGCCGACCAGTCTGGAGCGTCGAGATCATCGCCGGCGACATCGAGCACGAGGTGGACGTCGACCGGGACAACGGCACGGTGGTCAAGGCCGAACAGGAGTCCGTCGACGAGGGTGACGACGACGGCGACGACCGGAACGACGATGACGATGACGACAGGGCCGGCGACGACGACTGACGCCGGGTTGCCGCCGCCCGCTACGGACGCACCGTGGCGGGCGGCGGTACGAAGGCATTTCTCAGACGGCCGCGACGCGCTCCTCCTGGGCCGCCGGCCCGTCCTGGTCGAACTGGGTGCGGTACAGGTCCTGGTACCGGCCACCGGCGGCGAGCAGCTCGCTGTGGCGCCCGCGTTCCACGATGCGTCCGTCCTCGACGACGAGGATCTGGTCGGCCGCACGGATGGTGGACAGCCGGTGCGCGATGACCACACTGGTCCGGCCGGTCAGGGCCTCGGCGAGGGCGTCCTGTACGGCGGCTTCCGACGTGGAGTCCAGATGCGCCGTGGCCTCGTCGAGGATGACCACACGGGGACGGGCCAGCAGTAGCCGCGCGATGGTGAGGCGTTGCCGTTCCCCGCCCGACAGGCGGTACCCCCGTTCACCGACGACGGTGTCGAGCCCATCCGGAAGTGAGCGGATCAGGGTGTCGAGCCGGGCCCGTCCCAGTACCTCCCACATCTCCTCCTCGGTCGCATCCGGCCGGGCGAAAACCAGGTTGGCGCGGATGCTCTCGTGGAACAGGTGCCCGTCCTGGGTCACCACGCCGAGTGCCGTTCGGATCGACTCGGCCGACAGGTCGCGTACGTCGACGTCGCCGAGCTTCACCGTGCCACCCTCGACGTCGTACAGGCGCGGCACGAGTTGGGCGATCGTCGACTTGCCCGCTCCGGAGGAGCCGACGAGGGCCACCATCTGCCCCGCTTCGGCGCGGAACGACACGCCGTGCAGCACCTCCTCACCGCCGCGCGTATCGAGCTTCGTCACGTCCTCAAGGGAGGCGAGGGACACCTTGTCGGCCGAGGGGTAGCCGAACCGTACCGCGTCGAATTCGACCGCGACCGGCCCGTCCGGGAGCGGCCGGGCGTCGGACCTGTCGAGGATCAGCGGCTTGAGATCGAGGATCTCGAACACCCGCTCGAAGCTCACCAGGGCGCTCATCACCTCGACCCGGGCGCTGGCCAGCGACGTCAACGGCGCGTAGAGGCGCGACAGCAGCAGCGCGAGCGCGACCACGGTGCCGGCGTCGAGGCTGCCCCGAAGGGCGTGGAGACCCCCCAGCCCGTAGACCAGTGCCAGCGCCAACGAGCCGACAACGGTGAGCGCGGTGATGAAGACCCACTGGAGCATGGCGGCACGGATGCCGATGTCGCGCACCCGCCGCGCCCGCGCCGCGAACTCGGCCGACTCCTCGGCCGGACGTCCGTACAGCTTGACCAGTGTCGCGCCGGGTGCCGAGAAGCGCTCGGTCATCCGGGTGCTCATGGCCGCGTTGTGCTCCGCCGCCTCGCGCTGCAACCGGGCGAGCCGCGAACCCATCCGCCGGGCCGGGAGGACGAAGATGGGCAGCAGGACGAGCGCCAGCAGCGTGATCTGCCACGAGAAGCTGAGCATCACCGCCAGCGTCAGGAGCAGTGTCACGGCGTTGCCGACCACACCCGACAGGGTGTTGCTGAAGGCCCGCTGCGCGCCGATCACGTCGTTGTTCAGACGGCTGACCAGCGCACCGGTGCGGGTCCGGGTGAAGAACGCCACCGGCATGCGCTGGACGTGATCGAAGACGGCTGTCCGCAGCTGGACGATCAGCCCCTCGCCGATGCTGGCGGACAGGAACCGCGTCACCAGGCCCAGGCCGGCTTCGGCCAGGGCGATCACGGCGATCAGCACGGCCAACCGGATCACGATGCCGCTGTCGGCGCCGTCGACGATCGCGTCCACGACCCGTCCGGCGAGGACCGGTGCCGCCACCGTGAGGGCCGCTGTCACCACACTCAACAGCAGGAACCTGATGATCAAAGCTCGGTGCGGCCGCGCGAACCGCGCGATGCGCTTCAGGGTCGCCCGGGACAGTGGTCGTTCGTCCTGCGCGTTCATCGCGTGGTGCAGGGACGTCCACGCGGTAACTTCCATGCTCATGCCGTACCTCCGCGAAGAAGGCTAGAACCTCGTGTGAGGTTGAGGTCAAGCCGCCGCGCGGGAGGCATGGACGGTGTGGTCCCGGGTAGCTGCGATCCATGGCGCGGTACACGAAGCCCGAGCTCAGAGAGCAGATCAAGGAAGAGATCAAGTCCTCCGACAAGGGTGGCAGACCGGGACAGTGGTCGGCGCGGAAGTCACAACTGGTCACCCAGGAGTACAAGAGGCGCGGCGGGGGATTCCTGGGCCCCAAGGACGAGCGGCAGAAGTCCCTGCAACGGTGGGGCGCGGAGGACTGGCAGACCAGGGAGGGCGACACCCGGGCCCGGCACGGCGACACAACCAGTCGCTACCTGCCGAAGAAGGCCTGGGAGGAGCTGTCGGAGGACGAGAAGCGCGCCACCGACACCAAGAAACGGAAGGCGTCGCGAACCGGCAGACAGTTCGTGGCCAACACGGGGCCGGCCAGTCGGGCCCGCCGGGACGCCACGACGGCCGGACGGATGCCGGAGATGTCGGTCGCCGAGGCCGTCAAGCTGGTCCGTGGCCTCGACACGCGACAGCTCAAGTCGGCCCTGCGGCGGGAGCGCGATGGAAAAGCCCGCAAGACGCTCATCCAGCGACTCGAGGCGGAGCTCAGCCGCCGCTGACCCTCACAGGTCGGCCTGTGTGGTCAGGATCTGCCGGAGGTGTGTCTTCGGCCTGGACCCCACGGTCGAGCCGACGACCTCGCCCTGGCGGAACACCAGCAGCGTCGGCAGGGACATGACGCCGTAGCGCCGGGTGGCCTCCGGGTTCTCGTCGGAGTTGAGCTTGGCCACGACCATCCGCTCGCCGAACTCCCCGGCCAGCTCGGCCAGGCTTTTCTCGATCGCCCTGCAGGGCGGGCACCACTCCGCCCAGAAGTCGACCACCACGGGTCGATCGCTGGCCAGCACCAGCTCGGCGAACGTGTCGTCGGTGACGGTGACTAGTGAGCCGACTGTCGTTTCCTGGGGCATGTTTCCTCCCGGTGCGCGATGGCGTGGGTGAGCTGGGTGTGGAGCTGCTGGCGGACCGCGCCGAGCTGGTCGAGGTAGGCGTCGACCTCGGTGAGCTTGCGTCGCAGCACCACCACCGAGTCCGGGCAGACGCCGCCGGACGCGTTGCCAGCCCGAAGACAGGCGACGAACGGACGGACGTCGTCGAGGCCGAAGCCGACGTCGAGCAGCGCCCGGATCTCCCGTACGACCCGGAGTTCCGCCTCGTCGTAGACCCGGTAGCCGTTGGCGGAGCGCTCTGGGCGTACCAAGCCGTGCGCCTCGTAGTAGCGCAGGGCGCGGGTGCTTGTGCCAGCCCGTTCCGCCAGCTCACCGATCAGCATCCGACCCCCTCCGCCAGCCCGTCACGACCACGCTAAACCTTGTCGCCGACGTCAAGGCAAGGGCACCTAGCCGATGCGGAACTGCTCCCCGTAGACGGCGAACACCAGTGGCGTGTTCAGGTCGAAGTTGCCGTTGTTGAGGAACACCCGCTGAGCCGTGTCGACGCGGGACGTGTCCGAGTGGGCCGCCTCCTTCCTCATTTCGATGACCCGCTCGTCGAGGAAGGCGTGGAGCCAGGTGCGCTCGTCGCCGCCCTGCGCCGGAGGCTTCGCCCGGGCCAGTGCGCGGTTGCGGATCGCCCGCATGCCCTCGTACCCGTGCATGACGGCCGCGTCGTAGTAGGCGAACTGGCCGAGCGCCCGGACCTGGTCGGCCTTGCCGTCGCGTACCGACGGGTTGAAGTACACCCGGTCCCGCTCGGCCTCCTGCGCGGCCCGGAAGACGGTGTCGGTGGACGCGGCCCGCCAGTCGCGGGGGAAGTTGGGGTCGAGACCGGCGTGCGAGGGGGTGCCGTTGACCGCGCGCAGCGCCGGCAGGTACGAGGCCAGCACGTTGCCCGGCTTGGTGCGGGTGTACGCCTCGACCAGTTCGAGCATGTCGCCGGTGCCGGAGCAGAAGCCGATGATGCCGGCGGTGTAGCCCCGCCCGTCGCCGATGTCCTCGATGTAGGAGAACTGCGCGCGCCAGTCGAGCGACGAGTTCTCCGCTGCCGAGACGAGCTGCATGGCGACGTCCTTCTTCGCCGGGTCGTCGAGGTTGCGCCCGGCCGGGACGGTCGGGGTGGGGGTGCCACCACCGGGCAGGGTCCACCGTTGGTTGGTGGCGCCGGAGCAGCTCCAGATCTGCAACCGGGCGCCGTTCGCGGTGCTCCGATCCGTGACGTCGAGGCACTTGCCGGAGCCCGTGTTGACCAGCGCGCCGTTGTTGGCCGTCCACTTCTGGGCGCCGGTGTTGTTGCAGTCGTACATCTGCACCTTGGCGCCGTTGGCGGTCGACGCGGCGGTGACGTCCAGACACTTGCCCAGCGCCCGGACCGAGTTGTCGGCGTTGCCGACCGTCCACGTCTGGGCCGCGCTGCCGTTGCAGTCGTAGAGCTGGACGGCGGTGCCGTTGGCCGGGTTGGCTCCGGCGACGTCGACGCACCTGCCGCCGAGGCCGGTGATCGGGCCGGCGGCCGCCGCGCTGGCCGACGGCAGGCCGTACCCGACCGCCGCGGTGCCGCCGAGCAGCGCGCCCACGACGTAGGCGGCTGACCTCTTGCGAAGCATGGTGCTCCTCGGGGACGGGGTGGCGTGCCGCCGGCGGGTCGGTGGCCCCCGTGCGGCGGATCGACCCCGTGGGCGCCGCAAGCATCAGGAAACTCTGTTAACAAATAGCTGCGCGTCGATGTGCTGTCAATCGTGGACGCACGTCCACGGGAGTGGCGGGTCGGCGCGGTTCCGGGCGCCCCGAGGTGGCGCGGCCGTCAGCTGATCCGCAGGCTCGCGATGAGTTTGCCGCGCAGGTGGAAGGTCATCGGGCCGGTGCCGTTGTAGCCGTTTCCGGTCACCGTGAGGGTGACGACGTAGCTGTCGGGATCGGACCCGGGCTCGATCGCGACGATCTCGAAGTGCGACTGCTTGCCGATGTTGTCCGTGCCGTCCCAGTCGCGTACGCCGTCACGGCCCCGATACTCGCGGCCCCAGTCGTTGAGGTAGGCGTCGTCGGTGAAGGCGGCGGCGAAGGCCTCTGAGTCGCCGCTGTTGGTCGCGTCGATGAAGGCGCGGATGGCGGCGGGGGTGTCCGTGGTGGCCATGAGTCGATCTTTCGTCGGTTGGCAAGAACCCGGTGGTGAGCGTAGAGCAACCGCTCCTGACCTCCGGCCGAACGCGTCCGATGCTCACCGTTTGTTCGACAACTCATGTTGTGACCAACACACCTCGCCCTGGACGGAATGTGCGGGCGGGTAAATAAGTTGTGGATCAACAGATACCTGACGAGGAGCAGATTGGTGGGTACGGCAATGCCCGATTACGGACACGACCTCCTGTTCGGGACGTTCCTCACGCCGACCGCGCACGACCCGGACCGGGTGGTGGCGTTGGCTGAGCTGACCGAGGCGACGGGGCTGGATCTCGCCACCTTCCAGGACCATCCCTACAACGCCGACTTCCTGGACACCTGGACTCTGCTGAGCTGGGTCGCCGCCCGCACCGAGCGGCTCCGGGTCTCCGCGAACGTCCTGAACCTGCCGCTGCGCCCGCCGGCCGTCCTGGCCCGGGCCGCGGTGAGCCTGGACCGGCTGTCGCACGGCCGGTTCGAACTCGGTCTCGGCGCCGGTGCCTCCTGGGACGGGATCGAGGGGATGGGCGTACGCCGGCTGACCGCGGGGCAGGGCGTCGAGGCGCTGCGCGAGGCGATCGACGTGCTGCGTGGCGTCTGGGACGACGGCCCCGCCGGACCGCTCCAGCGCGAGGGAAAGTACTACCCGATTCCGGGCATGCGGCGCGGCCCGGCACCGGAGCACGACATCAACATCTGGCTCGGCGCCTACCAGCCCCGGATGCTGGCGTTGACCGGCCAGAAGGCCGACGGTTGGTTGCCGACACTGGAGTACCTCCGGTCACCGGACCGGGCCACCGCCAACCGACTCATCGACGAGGCGGCGGTGACCGCCGGACGCGACCCGCGACAGATCCGCCGCCTGCTCAACCTGTTCACGGTCGACGTGTCGTCGCGTAGCCGTGGCTTCCTCCAAGGGCCGGCCGAGCAGTGGATCGATCAGCTCCTCCCACTGGTCCTCGAGGAGGGGTTCAGCACCTTCCTGATCGGCCGTGACGACCCACGCCTCATCGAGGCGTTCGGGCAGGAGATCGCCCCCGCGCTGCGGGAGGCCGTGGCCAAGGCGCGCGCCGGCAGCGGAACCACGACCGGCCGGGTCCGGTCGAGCGTCGCCCTGGCCAAGCGCCAGCCCGGCGTCGACTACGACGCTCTGCCCGCGTCGCTGGCCAGCACGTCCGTCGAGCCCGGCGACCCGGAGTACGAGCGGGTGCGGCACAGCTACAGCTGGCCGGGCTCACCGGCCCTGGTGATCCGCCCCCGGAACGCCGCCGAGGTGGTCGACGCCGTGGCCTACGCGCGCACGCAGCAGCTTCCACTCGCCGTCCGCAGCGGCGGGCACGGCATCAGCGGACGGTCGACGAACGACGGCGGACTCGTCATCGACATGTCCACGATGGACAAGGTCGAGGTGCTCGACCGGGCCACCCGCCGGATCCGGCTGGAGCCGGGAGCCCGCTGGGGAAACGTCGCGCAGGCGCTCGCCCCGTACGGGCTGGCGATGAGCTCGGGGGACTACGGCGACGTGGGTGTCGGCGGCCTCGCCACCACCGCCGGCGTCGGATACCTGGTGCGCAAGTACGGCCTGACCATCGACCACATCGTCGCCGCCGAGATCGTCACCGCGGACGGCAGCCTGCTCCGGGTCGACGAACACCAGCACCCCGACCTGTTCTGGGCGATCCGCGGCGCGGGCGGCAACTTCGGTGTCGTCACCGCGCTCGAGCTGGAGGCGTACGAGGTCGACAAGGTCGTCTTCGCCCGGCTCGTGGTCGACGCGAGCGACACGGCCGACGTTCTCGGTCGCTGGGGTCGGCTCGTCGAGGACGCGCCGCGGGAGTTGACCAGCTTCCTCTCCCTGTTCCCCGGACGCCGCGGCGACCCGCCGACGGCCCAGGTCACCCTGGTGTACGCCGGAGACGACATCGAAGCGGCGCAGTCCGCGCTGAGCCCGTTCCTGGAGATCGGGCCGATCCTCGACCAGCAGGCGCAGCTCGCGCCGTATCCGGCGCTCGTCGCGCCGCCCGGCAACCAGCATCGGGGCCAGGGACTGTCGGACAGCCACAGCGGCCTGCTGCATCACATCACACCGCAGGCCGCGGAGGTCATGGCGACGATGATCGGCTCCGGTGACGTGATGGTCATGCAGTTCCGGTCCGTCGGGGCAGCGGTCAACGACCTCGCCCGGGAAACCACCGCGTACGCGCACCGGGACCAGAACTTCTCCGTGCTCGCCGCCACCGTGCCGGAGCGTCGGTCCCGACTCGACAAGCTCTGGGCGGACCTGGACGAGCACCTCGACGGCATGTACCTCAGCTTCGAGTCCGACACGAGCCCGGAGCGGCTCCTGGACGCCTTCCCCGAGCCCACCCTCAGCCGGCTGCGCGCCGTCAAGGCGACGTACGACCCGGACAACGTCTTCAACCGCAACTTCCCCATCCCACCGGCGCCTGCCCGGCAGGGCGGAGAGGAGACCGACAATGCCGCGTGAGACCGTCGGGCCCGGGTCAGCGCGGGGACTGGTCCGTCGGCCCCATGACACTGGTGACCGCGACGCAGGGATCGGTGCCGGGCGCGGCGGCCTGGATCGCCTCGGCGGCGCGGTCGGCGAAGTCGCGGAAACTCGCCCGCTGCTCCTCGGGCAGCCCGGCCAGCACGTGGTCCTCGGCGTGCGCGACCCGCTTCTCGGCGTCGGCGAGGGCCAGCCTCCCGTGCTCGGTGGCCACGATCCGGCGGGCACGGCGGTCGCGCGGGTCCAGCTGCCGCTCGATCAGGCCGGCGTTCTCCAGGTCGTCGATCACGTACGTGAGGACACTGCGGTCGATCACCAGGCGGGACGCCAGGGCGACCTGTGTCGGCACCTCCTCGTGGACGACCACGGCCAGGATGTGGTAGCCGCGGCTGCCGTGGGGCAGGTCCATCAGAGCCTCCTCGACGTACTCGTGCCAGCGCCGCAGCACCATGCCGAGCGACCACCCGAAGTTCGAACCGCGCTGGCGGTCGGCTGGCAGTTCGCAGGGGTCGATGTCGGACATGTGCCTACCCTAGCGACGGGTCGACCGGGATCGTGATCGTGACCCGGGTCGGGCCGGCGGCGGGGCTGCTCACCCGCAGGCGGGCGTCGATGGCGTCGAGCCGCTCGATGATGCCGCGCAGGCCGGTGCCACGGGACGGGTCGGCACCGCCGGTGCCGTTGTCGGTGACAACGATCCGCAGCGTGTCGCCGGTCTGGTCGAACACCACGGACGCCTGCGTGGCGCCACTGTGCTTCGCCACGTTGGCCAGGGCCTCGGCCACCGCGAAGTACGCCGCGGTCTGCACGGCAGGTGGGAGGTCCTCGGGTGGGTCGCCGCTCACCCTGACTGGCACGGCAAGGTCGAGGGCCAGCGCTCGGACCGCGTCACCGAGGCCGCGGTCGGCGAGGACGGCCGGGTGGATGCTCTGGGTGACCGTGCGGAGGTCGTCGAGGGCCGCGACCGCGGTGGCGCGGGCCTCCTCCAGCAGGCGCTCGGCGCCGTCGGCGTCGCGGCGTACCAGGTCACCGGCCAGACCGAGGGTCAGCGCCAGGGAGACCAGCCGGGCCTGGGCGCCGTCGTGCAGGTCGCGTTCCACCCGTTTGAGCTCGGCCGCCTGGCGATCCACGGCACCGCGCCGGGAACGGGTCAGGGTGGCGATCCGCTCGGCGAGTTCCCGTTCGCGGGCGCCCGGTGGGCGGCTGACGACCCACGCGTGCAGTCCGAGGATCAGCGCCACGCCGAGGAGGGTCCAGATCGGCCAGAAGTACCCGCCACCGCTGAGAACCCAGACGCTGAGGTCCACGGCCATGAGCAACGTGCAGGCGGCGACGTCGAGGGCGAGCCAGCGACGCCGGCCGGTCGGCACCCGCAGCGCTCGGCGCAGCAGGAGACGGCCGAGCAGCACGGTGCCGATGCCGAAGTACACCCAGCGTGGCCAGAACTCGCCGCGGCCGGTGACCAGCCAGGCGACCGTGGCCGCGACGCAGAGCGTCCCGGCCACGGTCCTGCGGGTGGCGGCGGTCATCGGCCCGGACGGTAGGTGATCCGCCGCAGCAGCGTCTCGGCGGGCCCACGGTTGCCGGTGGCGCTCATGGCCTGCGCCGCGGCGACGGAGACCAGCCAGATCGCGACCGCGGCCCCGGCGGCGGTGTACGTGCCGGTCAGGTGCAGCGCCCACGGCGAGAACAGCGCCAGCCAGGCCACGGACTGCAGCAGGTACCCGCTCAGCGACCGCTGCCCGAGCGCGATCACCGGGGCGAGCAGCGCCCGGCCGCGACGGGCGCCGCTGAGTCGGAGCGCGAACAGTCCGAACAACGCGACATAGCCCGGGCCTCCGTACTCGCCGCTCACCGCGTGCAGGAGTGCCATGGACTCGACGGTAGCCGCGTCGACGTGTACGGCACCAGCGGCGATGAGCGCGTAGGGGAGCGCGCCGACGACGGAGATGCCGAGGCAGCCGACGGCGACACGGCGCAGCAGCGTGCGGTGCGTGGCGGGGTCCTCCAGGACGCGGTGACGGGCGGCCCAGATCCCCAGCCACACGATGACGATGAACGGGAGGACGGTGGCGGTGTGCACCGGCCACTCGGCGAGCCGGTCCAGGAGCGACTGGCCGTACGAGGCGGCGGCCAGCGACGGGTTGGGCGTGTTGGTGAGCACCGCCTCCCCGCCACGCGCGCTGGTGAGCGCCAGCACCGCCAGGAACCCGGCGTACACCGTCTGGACGCCCCACAGCCACAGCACAATGCGGTGGAAGCGGTCGCTCCTGCCCAGCAACAGCAGGGTGGCGGCGATACCGACGATGCCGTAGGCGCCGAGGAAGTCCCCGAAGTACAGCAGTGTCGCGTGGACCAGGCCGAAGCCGATCAGGGCGGCGTTGCGGCGCAGCAGGATCCGACGCGCCGCGATGCCCTGCCGTCGGGTGATCTGCACCAGGCCGTAGCCGAACATGACGCCGAAGACCGGGTAGGCGCGGCTGTCGACGAGTGTGGCCAGGACGAAGTTGATGGCGCGCTGCATGCCGTGCGGTGTGCCGTCGAGGCCCGGCTGGCCGGCGAACGCGAAGTTCGCGGCGTTGGCGAGGGCGATGAACAGCAGCATCGCGCCGCGGGCGAGGTCCGGGGCGAGCGCGCGTTCGGCGCGGGGGACGGGACCCGCCTGCGGGGTCACGGTGCTGGGGGTTGCGGTCATGGCTCCAGGCTCGCCGTTCGCGCGGCGCGTTTCGAGGAGCCTGGAACCCCTCCCGTGGTGGTACCAGTACCCCTATGCGTCGAGGTGGGCGAGGACGGCGAGGACCCGCCGGTTGTCGTCCTCGGACGACTGCAACCCGAGCTTGGCGAAGATGCTGTTGGTGTGCTTCGCGACCGCCTTCTCGGTGATGAAGAGAGCGGTCCCGATCGCCGCGTTGGACCGGCCCTGTGCCATCTGCGCGAGCACCTCCCGCTCACGGGTCGTCAGCCGGTCCAGCGGCAGCACCCGCTGACGGCTGTCGAGCAGCTTCGCCACCACGGTGGGATCGAGCGCGGTGCCGCCGCCGGCGACCCGGCGGACCGCGTCCACGAACTCGCCGATGTCGGAGATTCGATCCTTGAGCAGGTAGCCGATCCCGCCGTGGCCGTCGGCGAGCAGCTCCCGCGCGTACAACCGCTCCACGTACTGGGAGAGCACCAGCACCGGCAGCCCCGGCACCTCGCTGCGGGCCGCGAGCGCGGCCCGCAGCCCCTCATCGGTGTACGTCGGCGGTAGCCGCACGTCGACCACCGCCACGTCGGGACGCTGCGCGAGCAGTTCCCGCAGCAGATCCGGCCCGCTGCCCACGGCGGCGACCACCTGGAAGCCGTGTGCCTCCAACAGCCGGATCAGCCCGTCCCGGAGCAACACGAGATCTTCCGCCACCACCGCTCGCACCGGGCAACGGTAGCCTGCGCGCTGTTTCAGCTCTGCGGCCTGTGCGCCGCGTCGACGCGTCAGCGCAGTCCGGCGAAGAGGTCGTCCTCGGGAACCGGCGCGCCGGTGGTGTCCCGGACCCGGACGAAGGTCTCCAGGCCCATCAGCTCGGTGAACCGCTCCCGGCCCAGTTGCAGGAAGAAGATGTTCTCGGTCTGGCTGGCGTGCGCGGCCAACGCGTCAAACTTCTGCTCGCCATAGCTGCGCGTGTCCACCCAGGTGGTGATCTCCTCGTCGGGCAGGCCGAGCTCCGGCGCCGGTTCGGCCGACGACGCGTCCGGATCGGCCCAATCGACGCCGAGCTCCCGCATGATCCGGCCGAATTCCGCGAACGCCGTACGAGGCACCGTGGTCCAGTACACCTTTGCGGGAACGTCCGTCTTCGCGACAGCGGCCATGGTGATCCGGTGGGCCTGAATGTGGTCCGGGTGGCCGTAGAAGCCGTTCTCGTCGTAGGTGACGACGACGTCCGGCCGGTACCGGCGGATCAGTTCCGCCAGCCGGTCCGCGGCCTCGTCGACCGGCGTGGCCCAGAACGCGCCGGGCAGGTCATTGGTCGCCCAGCCCATCATCCCGGAATCGGCATAGCCGAGCGTCTCCAGGTGGGTGACCTTCAACGCCGCGCAACTGACCTCCAGCTCGGCCTCGCGCATCGCCGCGACCGCGGCCGCGTCGTGCCCCGGGTCGCCGGGCTTGACCCCGCCGGGGCCGTCGCCACAGCGCCCGTCGGTGCAGGTCACGAGCACGGTCGTGATCCCCTCCGCCGCGTAGCGCGCAAGGACACCACCGGTGCTCGTCGCCTCGTCGTCGGGGTGCGCGTGCACCGCCATCAAGGTCAGAGATCGCTCAGCCATGCCATCACCCTACGAGGCCGCCCGCGCCCGAGCCGACACGCCCGTTCTCGGCGATGAGCACGGAGGTCACCGGCGCCGAGCCCGGGACGGCCCGCGCAACTGGGGTCGAAGAAGGTGTCGACGCGCGTACGTTCGAAGTGGTTGCCCCGGCCGACCGCCCCGAGGCCCTCCAGGTCGCCGGCCGGACTGTCGCCCGGCACGACGGCCCGGGTCGGGTCCTCGGCGTCCCGCTCGATCCAGCGCATGGTCGAGGTCGGGGAACCGCCCGGCCAGGCACTCGGGTACGACGCCCGTGAGCCGGATGGGGAGAACGGCGACGCCGCCCCCGATGTCGGAGCCCACCAGAAACGGGTACCGCACGGTCGACGTCATGGCGGCGCCGACGGGTGAGGCGACCACCGAGAGGGTCGCTGGAGTGGACGGGGGCAGTGACTCCCGACG
Organism: Micromonospora sp. NPDC005206; assembly: GCF_040608175.1. Taxonomy (NCBI): domain Bacteria; kingdom Bacillati; phylum Actinomycetota; class Actinomycetes; order Micromonosporales; family Micromonosporaceae; genus Micromonospora; species Micromonospora sp. NPDC005206. The sequence goes on along the minus strand of NZ_JBEXHU010000013.1, from coordinate 210,218 downwards.
GGAGTGGTGCTCAGACAAGAGACGCTCGCTTCTGAGGGAAACGCAGGGACGGACGGCATCACGGCACCGGGATGTTGTCACCGGTGCTCGGAGCAGGAGGCGTTGTCCGTCAGTACGTCATGGACGCCACTCTTTCGGAGCCCGCCGCGCCCGGCAACCGACTTTCGCCGCCCCGCCGCCCCGCCGAGCTGCGCTGTCGTGGTGCGGCCGGTGGCCGTACCCAGTCATGAGGGGCGATGTCTCCACGCGAGGTATCCGCAGGTACGTAGCCTGATGTCGTCGTGACCCCGTCCGCTCCGGGGGTCATCCGTCAGCTGACAGCAGGAAGGCTGGTCCATGAAGATCGTCGTTATCGGCGGCAGCGGCCTCATCGGCTCCAAGCTCGTGGGCAAGCTCGGCGCGCAGGGCCATGAGGCCGTCCCGGCGTCGCCGAAGACCGGCGTGAACACGTTGACCGGCGAAGGGGTGGGTGCGGTGCTCGACGGCGCCGACATCGTGGTCGACGTGTCGAACTCCCCCTCGTTCGAGGCTGCCGCCGTGCTGGAGTTCTTCCAGACGTCCACCCGGAACCTCCTCGCCGCCGCGGCGGAAGCCGGGGTGGGGCACTACGTGGCCCTCTCGATCGTGGGCTCGGACCGGCTTCCGGACAGCGGGTACATGCGGGCCAAGGTCGCCCAGGAGAAGCTCATCGCCGCGTCCGGGCTGCCGTACTCGCTGGTGCACGCCACGCAGTTCTTCGAGTTCGTCCAGGGCATCATCGACGCCGCCACGGACGGCGACACCGTCCGCCTCGCGCCGGCGCTCATCCAGCCGATGGCGGCTGACGACGTCGCGACCGCCGTCGCCGAGGTCACGGTCGGCGCACCGACGAACGCCGTGGTCGAGATCGCCGGGCCGGAGCAGTTCCGCCTCGACGAGCTGGGCCGATCCACTCTCGCGGCGCGTCACGACTCCCGCTCGGTGGTGACCGACCCCGCCGCCCAGTACTTCGGAACCACGCTGGGCGAACGCTCCCTCGTCCCCGCCGATGGCGCCCGCCTCGCCGGCACGCGCCTCGACGACTGGCGCACGCAGGCGGCCTAGCGTCGGCACTACGTCGCCGTGGCGGGCGGGTCCGCCGGCCCTCCGAGGCGCCGCACCAGCTCACCCACCGCGGCGGTCAGCGACTCGCTCGATTCCTCCGGGCAGTGCCCCTCGATCGGTGGGGGGACACTGTCGCTGGGTGGCGTCACCACATCGCTGGGATCTCGCAGTCGACGGTCCACCGCGGCCGGCGGGCCTTCCACGGTGGCCGGCGCACCCGGCCGGTGGGCGGAGAAGAGCCAGCCGCCGATGGGGTCGGTGTCGCGCCACAGGTTCACCCACCGCCAGCCGACCCGGTCCCCGATCTCGCGCAGTACCGCGTCGTCGATGTAGGCGGGGAAGAGCCGACCGTAGAGCCGGCGCAGCGGCGACCCGTGGGTGAGCAGCGCGACCCGGTTGCCGACCTGCGGTGGCAGCTGGAGCACCGTGGCGGCGAGCAGGACCGAGCCGTGGCTGTGCCCGGTGAGCAGCACCGCGTTGCCCTGGGAGACCAGGTACGTGATCCGGCGGGCCAACTCCGGCACGGCCCGTTCGGAGTAGCAGGGTGGCGCGAACGGGTGGGCGGCGCGGGGCCAGAAGGTTCCGAGGTCCCAGAGGACGCCGACGTGGCGCCGGAACGGGACGGTCCGGTAGGCGAAGACCCCGGCGATGATCAGACTGACGATGATCGCCGCGATCAGCCAGCTGCCGAACGCGATGCCGAAGGTGACCACGCCGGCGGGCACCCCCACGTGCCGCTCGATGACGTCGCTCGGGAACAGCTCCAGCAGGCCGATGGAGGTGGTGGCCGTGCCGAGTCCGGCGAGGCAGCCGTAGACCACGGCCAACGGCACCAGGTCCTCGGTGAACCGGGCCCGGGCTATCGCCTGCCGCACCTGCCGCAGCCGGGGTTCGGTCTGCGGGGGCGCGTCGGGGTAGTCGCCCGCGACGATCGCCGACGCGGCACGGTACCGGCCGCGGCGGGAGATCAGGATCATCAGGCCCGCGACGATCAGCGTGATCAGCACCGCGCGGAAGAAGCCGTAGATCGCCCAGGTGTACGCCCGGGGCGCGCCGGTGGCGATGCCCAGGCCGGTCGACAGATCGCGGTCCAGGAAGTCCGACACCCGGTAGACCAGCTCGGCGGAGTACGCCACCGCGAGGCTGACCGCGGTGGCCGCGATCACCAGCGCTCCCAGCCCGAACAGCGGGGTGACGTCCCGTCGCCGGTCCCGGCGCCAGAGCAGCACCACGCCCAGCGCGGCCAGCAGCGTCGTCTGGGTGACGAACAGCCAGGCCAGGGTCGCGTCGTAGCCGGGCAGGCCGCCCCCCGCACGCCACGACGCACGGCTGGCCAGCACGTGGGTCACGACGACGACGGTCAGGATGATGGCGGTCGTCCGCAGCGTGCGGGTGACCCCGTCGAGCCGCCGGTCGGCGGTGCCACGGTCGATGAGCGGGGGCGTGCAGAGCAGCGCCACGCAGGCGACCAGGACCGCCCCGGTGACCATGGCCAGCGCGACCGTGACGCCCGAGGCGCCGGTCGCGGCTCGGGCGGCGAGCAGAGTGAGGTCGAGTGTCGCGAACGCCGCCGCCACGTGGATGGAACGCAGCCGACCCACCAGCGGCTCGGCGTCCCACTGACCGACCGCGCCGAGCGGATGGTCGGAGACCGCCTTCTCGGGTGCGTGAAACGCGTCGAAGGTCCTCCCCGGGCGGTTGCTGACGCGCCAGATCACGCCGATGGCAGCGGCCGGGACCAGCGCGAGCACCGCCAGCCGCAGTCCGGTCGGGTGCCCTCCCAGCCAGGACAACCAGCTACGTCCGGCCAGGCAGCGGGGCGAGGCCATACACCTCCAGGCGATCAGGTCCAGGGCGACGCCGGCAATGGCGAGCACGTAGAACGCGGTGAGCGTGAGCGCCAGCACCCGGCACAGGGATTTGACCAACGCCGCGGATCCAGGGTTGGCCGGGCGCATCCAGATGGCCACGTTGGCCAGCATGAACGGCGCCAGGAACACCAGCGCCATCGTGCGGGCCACGGTCCCGGAGGGCAGGTCACCCCAGCGGTACGCCTCCAGCGTGATCCCTCGCACGCCGTCGGTCTCCGAGCAGCGCGGGCGGGGCCGGTAGAAGCCCCCGTTGCGGTCCCCCGCCACCTGCGCCACCTGCCGCAGGTCCAACACGTCGGCGGCACTCGCGCCGGACACCCCGTGCACCCGCAGCTCCACGATGCCGCCGTCGGGTATCTCCGGCCGGCTCAACCCCGCTGATCCATCCGACATCGCCCCCCGATGCGCCCGGCAGCCCTGGCCACGCGATTCGGCAGGACGGCCATCGCGGTGACAGACCGGCGTCTACCCCACCCACACCGACCCAACCGTGGCAACAGCGGACGCGCTGCCGCTCACCTGACGCCGGTCACCCGCGCGGCGGACCGCCGGGTGCGCCGGTCCCGCGGCGCCGGCGGTCAGGATTGATCCGGTCTTGGTGGGGTAGGTGCCGCCATGGTCGACGCCAATCGGCACGGAGATGACGGGAGTGCGCCGACCCGCGCCGACGGCACCGACCATGCCGGTCTGGCGGCGATCGCCGCCCGGCTTCGCGGCCGTACGGTGGCCACTCTGCGGGACCGCCTGCTTCGGGCACGCGCCATCAGCGGGCTCGCCGTGCAGGCGGGCCTGGCCGCGTCGCTGTCCTGGCTGGTGGTGCACGAGGTGCTGCACATCTCGCAGCCGGTGTTCGCGCCGATCTCCGCGGTGTCGACCCTCGCCGCGTCGGTCGGCCAACGGCTGCGCCGCACGATCGACCTGGTCCTGGGCGTCACGGTCGGGGTGCTGATCGGTGACCTGCTGCTCGCGGTGACCGGTACCGGCTGGTGGCAACTCGCCCTGATCGTCGTGCTGGCGATCGTCGTCGCGTTGTTTCTCGTTGGCAGTGCGGCGGTGGTGATCCAGGCCGGGGCGACAGCGGTGCTCATCGCCACGCTCAGTCCGTCCGTGCGGGACCTGGAGATCCCCCGGTTCGTGGACGCCCTCGTCGGTGGAGCGGTGGCGTTGGTGGTCACCGCCGTACTGCTGCCGCTGAACCCGCTGCGGGTGCTCAACCGGGCCGCACGGCCGGCTCTGGACCTCCTGAGCACACAGCTCGACGCCACGGCCGGCGCGTTGGCCCGGCACGATGCCGCCCCGGCACGTGCCGCCATGGTCAAGCTGCGGCAGAACAAGGACGAGCTGAGCGCACTCGTCGAGGCGACCCAGGGCGCACGGGAGGCCAGCACCCTGTCGCCGGTGCACTGGCACGAACGGCACGGACCGGTGGGCCGGTACGCGCAGGCGGCGGAGCCGATCGACCGGGCGATGCGCAACAGCGGGACGTTGATCCGCCGGTCGGTGAGCCTGATCGAGGACGGCGAGCCGATACCGGAGCCGATGCCGAGGGCGGTCACCGACCTGGCCGAGGCGGTCCGGCTGATGAAGCGGCAGTTCGCCGCCGGCGACGAACCCAAGCGGGCGCGGGAGCAGGCGCTGCGGGCGGTCTGCGCGGCCGGCGACGCCTACCGGGAGGGGGTCGGCTTCTCCGGTGCGGTCGTGGTCGCCCAGGTCCGTACGACCGTCAGTGATCTGCTGGTGGCCACCGGGGTCGCCCAGGAGGCCGCGAACCGCATGGTCCGACGCGCCTTCGGTGAGCTGAGGACGTCCACCCGGGTCCGTGGGTGAGCAGCGCATTTCCGAGCGGAATGACACCCACCCCAGGGCGATGGCATCACTGTGAGCCAAAGGTGTTGCGTGATGAGCCAAAGTGGTGCCATGATGGTGCCATGGAATTGAGGCCGTACGTCGAGAACCTGCGTAACGAGTACGCCGTGGCCGCGGAGGGGGTCGACCCGGACGGCCGGGCCCTGGCCGAGCGGCTCTTCACCCAACTGGAGGCGGCGACCCGTCTCATGCTGCTCGACGCGCTGTCCGACGCGGCCGACGAGATCACCCGCGAGCTCGCGCCGGGCTCGGTGCACGTCCGGCTGCGCGGTCGCGAGCCCGACTTCGTGGTGACGCCGGCCAGCACCCCGGCCGAGCCGGTCGAGGAAGCCGGCCCGCCGGTGCTGCCGACGCCGGTGCCCGCGCCGGACGGTGACGACGGCGGCACGTCGCGGATCAATCTCCGCCTCCCGGACCACCTGAAGACCAGCGTCGAGGAGGCCGCCGGCCGGGCCGGACTGTCGGTCAACGCCTGGCTGGTGCGAGCCGTCGCCGGCGCCGTCGGGGCTGGCGAGCCGGACCGCCGCCCGCCGCGCCGGGTGGAGCCGCGGTCCGGCCAGCACTTCACCGGCTGGGCGCGCTGACCGCGTACCCCTTCTTTCTTTCCCCCCACTCACCTGCGGCGATGCCCGCTGCCCACATTCCGGGAGACCACCATGCCTGTTTTCGATACGCCAGAGCCCATCTCCGTCCAGATCGAGCTGCCCGTCGGGGACGCGTGGATCGCCGCGACCGACCGCACCGACACGGTCGTGCAGGTGCGGCCCCGTGACCCGTCGAGCAAGGCCGACGTGAGCGCCGCCGAGCAGACCACCGTCGAGTACGCCGCCGGCCAACTGATGATCAGAGCGCCGAAGAGTTGGCGTCGCTTCGGCCCCGGCGCTGGACCCTCGGTCGACCTCCTGATCGAGGTGCCGAGCGGGTCACGGATGCACGCCACGGCATCCTGGGCGGCGTTCCGCTGCGAGGGGCGGCTCGGCGAGTGTTACGTCAAGACCGGCGGCGCGATCCGACTCGACCGGACCGGGCCGCTGGAGATCGACACCAGTCACGGCGAGGTGGCCGTGGAGCACGTCGCCGGATCAGCCCGGGTGAAGGCGTCCTCCGGCAAGGTGCGCATCGGTGCGGTCGACGGTGCCGCCGAGATCAAGAACTCGTCCGGGGACTGCTGGATCGGCCGGAGCGACGGCGACGTCCGGGTCAACACCGCCTACGGCGACATCACCCTCGACGGGCCGATGGCCTCAGTGACGGCACGCACCGCCTACGGCAACGTTCGGCTCGGCGAGGTCGTGCGGGGGTCGATCGAGTTGCAGACCTCCTACGGGGCCATCGAGGTTGGCGTCCGCCGCGGGACCGCCGCCTGGCTCGACGTCAGCTCCAGGCACGGCCGGGTGCACAACGCGCTCGAAACGACCGACAGCCCGGCGCAGACCGACGACACGGTCGAGGTCCGGGCGAACACCTCCTACGGCGACATCACGATCCGGCGCGCCTGATGGATCGCACGACGACACCCCGTACACGAATCGAGGAGACCATGGCCAGCCCTTCCCGACCCGCGATAGTCGCGACCGGCCTGCGCAAGTCCTACGGCGACAAGGTCGTGCTCGACGGCGTCGATCTGGAGATCGCCGAAGGAACGATCTTCGCGCTACTCGGCCCCAACGGCGCCGGCAAGACCACCACCGTGCAGATCCTGTCCACCCTGATCGATGCCGACGACGGCGACGCCCGCGTCGGCGGCCACGACCTGACCCGGGAGCCCGACGCGGTACGCGCACTGATCGGCGTCACCGGCCAGTTCTCCGCCGTCGACAACCTGCTCACCGGTCGGGAGAACCTGAGCCTGATGGCCGACCTGCGCCACCTCGGCAGGGCGTCCGGCCGACGACGCGTCGTCGAGCTGCTGGCGCAGTTCGACCTGACGGAGGCGGCGGACAAGCCGGTGGCGACGTACTCCGGCGGGATGCGCCGTCGGCTCGACCTCGCGATGACCCTGGTCGGCGATCCGCGCGTCATCTTCCTCGACGAGCCGACGACCGGCCTGGACCCGCGCAGCCGCCGCGCGATGTGGCAGATCATCCGTGATCTCGTCGCCGACGGCGTCACCATCCTCCTGACCACCCAGTACCTGGAGGAGGCCGATCAACTCGCCAGCCGGATCGCCTTCCTCGACCACGGCCGCCTGATCGCCGAGGGCAGCCCGCACGAGCTGAAACGGCTCATCCCCGGCGGTCACGTCGTGTTGCAGTTCGCCGACCAGGCGGGGCTCGACGCGGCCACTGGCCTGCTGGCGTCGGGCACCCGGGACGACGCGGCACTGACCCTGCAGGTCCCGAGCGACGGTGGGGTCGGGTCGCTCCGAGCCCTGCTCGACCAGCTCGACCGCGCCTCGGTGGGCGTGGCCGGTCTCACCGTGCACGGCCCCGACCTGGACGACGTCTTCCTCACCCTGACCGGCCGACCCGACAACGAAAGGGCCATGGCGCGATGAGCACCCTCACCCTCGCTGCCCGCGACTCGAGCACGATGCTGCGGCGCAACCTCCTGCACATGCGGCGCTATCCGTCGATGACGCTCCTGCTCATCGGCATCCCGGTCATCATCCTGCTGCTCTTCGTCTACGTGTTCGGCGGCACGCTCGGCGCCGGCCTCGGGCCCTCCGGCGACCGGGCCCAGTACGCCAACTACGTCACCCCCGGCATCCTGCTCATCACGGTTGTCAGCGCGGCGCAGGGCACCGCCATCTCGGTTGCCATGGACATGACCGAGGGCATCATCGCCCGGTTCCGCACCATGGCGATCTTCCGACCGTCGGTCCTCACCGGCCACGTGCTGGGCAGCCTGATCCAGACGCTGCTCAGTCTCGCGGTCGTGACCGGCGTGGCACTGCTCGTCGGCTTCCGGCCGAACGCCAACCCGGTCGAGTGGCTCGCCGTGATCGGCGTCCTCGCGATGATTACTCTCGCGCTCACCTGGCTGTCGGTGGCCCTCGGGCTGGTCAGCGAGAGTGTCGAGACGGCCAGCAACCTGCCGATGCCGCTGGTGCTGCTGCCGTTCCTCGGCAGCGGGTTCGTCCCCACCGACTCGATGCCGACGGCGGTGCGCCTGTTCGCCGACTACCAGCCCTTCACCCCGGTGATGGAGACCCTCCGTGGCCTGCTGCTCGGCACCGGGATCGGCGCCAACGGGATCCTCGCGGTCGCCTGGTGTGCCGTCATCACCGTGCTCTGCTTCTTCTGGGCCAGGGCGTTGTACAACCGCAACCCCGCCCGCTGAGCGCAGCGCCCGCTCGCGGTTCAACAGCCGCGAGATCCCGATGGCCCGGCCGACAGGCCGGGCCATCGGCGTGCCGTCCCGCTGTCGGGCTCCCGGCTGACGTTACGGAGCTGTTGCCGGCGGGTGTCTTGACGAGGATAGATGTGAGCGTTAACACTGGGCGCGTTGACGGTGGAGGTGGACATGAATCCTGTGGACGGAGCTGGCGAACGCTACGTCGTCGGTGTCGACTTCGGCACCCTGTCCGGGCGAGCCCTGGTGGTCCGGGTCGGCGACGGCGCCGAGCTGGGGACCGCGGTGCACGAGTACGGCGACGGAGTCATCAGCGCGGCCCTCCCTTCAGGTCGGCCGCTGCCGCCGGACTGGGCTCTGCAGAATCCGGACGACTACCGCGACGTCCTGCGGTACGCCGTCCCGGCCGCCGTGTCCGCCGCGGGGGTGGACCCCGCCGCGATCGTCGGCATCGGCATCGACTTCACCGCCTGCACGGTGCTGCCGACGCTCGCCGACGGCACGCCCCTCTGCGAGGCGCCGGAGCTGCGCGACCGCCCGCACTCCTGGGTCAAGCTGTGGAAGCACCACGCGGCCCAGCCGCACGCCGACCGGATCAACGCCCTCGCCCACGAGCGGGCGGAGCCGTGGATCGGCCGGTACGGCGGAAAGATCTCCGCCGAGTGGCAGTTCGCCAAGGGCCTCCAGATCCTCGAGGAGGACCCCGAGGTCTACCACCGCGCCGAGCGCTTCATCGAAGCCGCGGACTGGATCGTCTGGCAGCTGAGCGGCGCCGAGACCCGCAACGTCTGCACGGCCGGTTACAAGGGCATCCTGCAGGATGGCCGGCACCCGTCGCAGAGCTTCCTGACCGCGCTCAACCCGGCCTTCGGTGACTTCATCGCCAAACTGGACGGTCCGCTGCTGCCGCTGGGCGCCCGGGCCGGCACGCTCACCGCCCGTGCCGCCGCATGGACCGGCCTGCCGGAGGGGATCGCGGTTGCCGCCGGCAACGTCGACGCGCACGTCACCGCGGCGTCCGCGCAGGCCGTGGAGCCAGGTCGACTCGTGGCGATCATGGGCACCTCCACCTGTCACGTGGTCAACAGTTCGCACCTCGCCGAGGTGGCCGGGATGTGCGGCGTCGTCGACGGCGGCATCAGCGCCGGCGCGTGGGGCTACGAGGCCGGGCAGAGCGGAGTCGGCGACATCTTCGGCTGGTTCGTCGAGCACGCCGCCCCGGCCGGGGTCGCCTCGCACGAACGCCTCACCGAGCTGGCCGCCAGCCAGCCGGTCGGCGCGCACGGCCTCGTCGCGCTGGACTGGTGGAACGGCAACCGGTCACCGCTGGTCAACCACGACCTCAGCGGGATGATCGTCGGGATGACCCTGGCCACCCGGCCGCAGGACGTCTACCGGGCGCTGCTGGAGTCCACGGCGTACGGCACGCGAATGATCATTGACGCGTTCGTCGAGGCCGGGGTGGCGGTGAACGACCTGGTGATCGCCGGTGGTCTCACCTCCAACGAGCTGCTGATGCAGATCTACGCCGACGTGACCAACCGGCCGCTGAACATCATCGGCTCCGCGCAGGGGCCGGCGCTCGGATCGGCGATCCATGCCGCCGTCGCCGCCGGCGAGTACCCGTCGATCCACGAGGCGTCGCAGGCGATGGGTCGGGTGCACGAGGCGGTCTACCGACCGGATCCGGACCGGGCCCGCGCGTACGACGCCCTCTACGCCGAGTACCGGACACTGCACGACCACTTCGGTCGTGGAGGCAACGACGTGATGCTCCGTCTGCGCGCGATCCGCAACGCGGCGGTCGAGGCCGGCGCAGCCACGCAAGAGACCGCGCTGGAGGTGGTCGCATGAACGCCGAGGTGAAGCGACAGATTGGCGAGCTGCGCGAGACGGTGGCCCGCCTGCACGGCGAACTGACCCGGTACCGCCTGGTGGCCTGGACGTCCGGCAACATCTCCGCGCGGGTTCCCGGCCGGGACCTCATGGTCATCAAGCCGAGTGGCATCGGCTACGACGACCTCTCGGCGGACACCATGGTGGTCTGCGACCTCGACGGCGTCCTCGTCGAGGGAGACTTCGCCCCGTCCAGCGACACCGCCGCCCACGCCTACGTCTACCGCGCCATGCCGGAGGTCGGCGGGGTGGTGCACACGCACAGCTCGTACGCCACCTCCTGGGCGGCTCGCGGGGAGGCGATTCCCTGCCACCTCACGGCGCAGGCCGACGAGTTCGGCGGGGAGATCCCGGTGGGCCCGTTCGCGCTGATCGGCGGGGACGACATCGGCAAGGGCATCGTCACCACGCTTGCCGGGCACCGCTCACCCGCGGTGCTCATGCGTAACCACGGCGTCTTCACCATCGGCCGTGACGCCCGCGCGGCGGTCAAGGCGGCGGTCATGTGCGAGGACGTGGCCCGCACCGCGCACCTCACCCGCGCACTCGGGCAGCCGTTGCCGATCGCGCAGGCGGACATCGACGCGCTCTACCACCGCTACCAGAACGTCTACGGCCAGCAACCGACCGCACCGGCGAGTTCCTGACCGGCGACCCCGGCACAGCCCGCCGGGCTGCACCACCGACGGCACAGCCTGCACCACCCGCGTACGCCGCCCGCCCCCACGTCGGCGGTCACGCGGGCGCCCAGAACCCCCGAGCCAAGGAGATCCGATGAGAAAGATGCGAACGCACTCCGCTCCGTGGCGCGCCGCCGCGGTCCTCGCCACCGTGCTGCTCGTCGGCAGCGTGGCGGCCTGCGGCAACAGCGACACCGGCGGTGGCGCCGCCGACGACGGCAAGATCACGCTGGGCTTCTCCCAGGTCGGCGCGGAGAGCGGCTGGCGTACCGCGAACACCACCTCGATCAAGGATTCGGCCGCCGCCGCGGGCGTCGAGCTGAAGTTCGACGACGCGCAGCAGAAGCAGGAAAACCAGATCAAGGCGATCCGCAACTACATCCAGCAGAAGGTCGACGTGATCGCCTTCTCGCCGGTGGTGGAGTCCGGTTGGGACACCGTGCTCAAGGAGGCGAAGGATGCCGGCATCCCGGTCATCCTGACCGACCGCTCGGTCGACTCGGCCGACAAGAGCCTCTACAAGACCTTCCTCGGCTCGGACTTCATCAAGGAAGGCCGGCTCGCCGGCGAGTGGCTGGTCGAGCAGAAGAAGACCGCGTCAGGGCCGGTGAACATCGTCGAGTTGCAGGGCAGCGCGGGCGCCGCCCCGGCCAACGACCGCAAGAAGGGCTTCGCCGAGGCGATCGCCGCCAACCCGAACCTGAAGATCATCGCTTCGCAGACCGGTGACTTCACCCGGGCCGGCGGCAAGCAGGTCATGGAGCAGTTCCTCAAGGCCAACCCGAAGATCGACGTGCTGTTCGCGCACAACGACGACATGGGCCTGGGCGCGCTCGAGGCGATCACCGCGGCCGGCAAGGTGCCCGGCAAGGACATCACCATCATCACGGTCGACGCCGTCAAGGACGGCATGCAGGCCCTCGCCGACGGCAAGTTCAACTTCATCGCCGAGTGCAGCCCGCTGCTCGGCCCGCAGCTGATGGACCTGGCCAAGAAGGTCACCGCCGGGGAGGAGGTGCCTGCTCGGATCGAGACCGAGGAGACCACCTTCACGCAGGAGCAGGCCAAGGAGGCCCTGCCCAACCGCAAGTACTGACCGACGCCGGGGGGTCGCCGCGCTCGCGCGGCGGCCCCCGTGTCCAACCTCCAGATGAGGCTTGATCGGATGACGGATAACCGTCCGGTCGTGACGATGACCGGGATCAGCAAGACCTTCCCCGGGGTGCGCGCACTCCACGATGTCAACTTCCGGCTCCTCCCCGGCGAGGTGCACGCCCTGATGGGCGAGAACGGGGCCGGCAAGTCGACCCTGATCAAGGTGCTGACCGGCGTCTACGACACCGATGAGGGTGCGATCACCCTCGACGGTGCGCCGGTGTCCTTCAGCGGGCCGATGCAGGCCACGGCCGCCGGGGTGAGCACCGTCTACCAGGAGGTCAACCTCTGCACCAACCTCTCGGTGGCGGAGAACTTCTTCATCGGACGCGAGCCCCGGCTGCTCGGCGCCGTCCGCTGGGGCGAGGTCCGCCGTCGTGCCCGTACGCTCCTGGCCCGCCTCGACCTCGACCTCGACGTCAGCGCGCCGCTCGGCTCGTACTCCCTGGCCATCCAGCAGATGGTCGCCATCGCGCGCGCCATCGACATCCAGGCCCGGGTGCTGATCCTCGACGAACCGACGTCCAGTCTCGACGCGGGCGAGGTCGCGCAGCTGTTCCGCATCATGCGGCAACTGCGCGACGAGGGCATCGCGATCCTGTTCGTGACCCACTTCCTCGACCAGGTCTACGAGATCGCCGACCGGATCACCGTGCTGCGCAACGGCGGGCTCGTCGGCGAGTACCCGACCGCCGAGCTGCCCCAGCTCAGCCTCGTCGAGAAGATGATCGGCAAGGAACTCGATGTCCTCGAGGGCATCGAGGAGCACTCGCGACGGGACCTGGCCGCCGTGGAGGAGGGCCGCCCGCTGGTGGCGGTGTCGAACCTCGGGCGGGCAGGCGCGGTCGAGCCGTTCAGCCTGACCATCCACGCCGGCGAGGTGGTGGGCCTGGCCGGTCTGCTGGGTTCCGGGCGTACCGAGGTGGCGAGGTTGCTGTTCGGTGCCGACCGGGCGGACGGCGGTCAGGTCGCGGTCGACGGCGAGCCGAGCGGCCTACGCACCCCGGCGCAGGCCATCGACCGGGGCATCGGCTTCTGCTCGGAGAACCGTCGCGCGGAGGGCATCGTCGCCGACCTGTCGGTCCGCGAGAACCTGCTCCTCGCCATGCAGGCCGCCCGGGGCTGGCTTCGGCCCATCCCACGTCGACGCCAGGACGAGCTGGTCGAGAGGTACATCAAGGCCCTCAGCATCCGGCCCGCCGACCCGGAGGTGCCGGTCCGCAATCTCTCCGGCGGCAACCAGCAGAAGGTGCTCCTGGCCCGGTGGCTGATCACCGAGCCGCGGCTGCTGATCCTCGACGAACCCACCCGGGGCATCGACATCGGCGCGAAGACCGAGATCCAGAAACTCGTGACGCAGCTGTCCGACGGCGGCATGGCCGTGCTGTTCATCTCCGCCGAACTGGAGGAGGTGCTGCGCCTCAGTCACAAGGTCGCCGTGATGCGGGACCGGCAGATGGTCGCGCAGCTCGCCAACGACGAGAGCCTCGACGCCGACCGCGTCATGCAGACCATCGCCAGTGGAACCCACCGGGAGGAGGCAGACCGATGAACGACACCGTGGGCCGCTACCGGGCGATCACCGGTCACCGGCTGTTCTGGCCCGCCGCCGTGCTCGTCGTCATGCTCGCCGCGAACACGGTCTACCGGCCCGGGTTCCTGTCCGTCGAGCTCAAGGACGGGCACCTGTACGGCACGCCGATCGACATCCTGCGGCTGAGCGCGCCGCTGATCCTCGTCGCGCTGGGCATGACCGTGGTCATCTCGACCGGCGGAATCGACCTGTCGGTCGGGTCGATGTGCGCGATCAGTGGCGCGACCGCCTGCCTGTACATCAGCCAGCAGCCCGACCAGAACAGCCTTCCCGTGGTGCTGACCGCCCTCGCGATGGCGCTCGGGGTCGCGCTCGTGCTCGGCGCCTGGAACGGGGTGCTGGTCGCCGTGATCGGCATCCAGCCGATCATCGCCACCCTGATCCTGATGGTGGCCGGCCGAGGCCTGGCGCAGCTGATCACCGAGGGCCAGATCATCACGATCAACTCCGGCCCGTACCGGGCGATCGGGCTGGGCCACGTGCTGACGCTGCCACTGGCCATCCTCATCGCGCTCGCCGCGGCGCTGCTCGTCGCCGCGTTCACCCGCCGTACCGCGCTCGGCATGATCATCGAGTCGGTGGGTGGCAACGCCGAGGCGAGCCGACTGGCAGGCATCCGCTCCGGCCGGGTCATCTTCCTCGCGTACGTCCTCAGCGCCGTCTGCGCCGCGGTCGCCGGGTTCATGATGACCGCCAACGTCTCCAGCGCCGACGGCAACGCCGCGGGCCTCTGGGTGGAACTCGACGCCATCCTCGCGGTCGTCATCGGCGGCACGTCCCTCGCGGGCGGGCGGTTCTTCCTCAGCGGCACCATCCTCGGCGCGCTGATCATCCAGACCCTGACCACCACGGTGTACGCCATGAACATCTCACCGCAGACGTCGCTGCTGTTCAAAGCGGTCGTCGTCATCACCGTCTGCCTCATCCAGGCGCCGGCGTTCCGGGCGCGGTTCACCCGTCGCAGGAGCAGTGCCCCGCCGCCCAGCACCGTCACCGACTCGCCGAAGGAGCAGGTGCCGGCATGACCACTGGATCGCTCACCGCTGGCCGTACCCGGTTCCGGCTGCCGAGGCGGCAGATACCGGTCCTGGCCACGCTCGTCCTGCTCCTGGTCATGTACGGCATCGGCGTGTCCCAGTACCAGGCGTTCTCCAACGTGCAGGTCATCTTCAACGTCTTCATCGACAACGGCTTCCTGCTCGTCGTCGCGGTGGGGATGACCTTCGTGATCCTCACCGGCGGCATCGATCTGTCCGTCGGCTCCGTCGTCGCCATGACGGCGATGGTGTCGGCCTCGCTGCTCCAGCAGGGCCTGCCGGCGGCGCTCGTGCTCGTCATCGCCCTGCTCATCGGCCCGACGCTCGGCCTGCTGATGGGCTGCGCCATCCACTTCTTCGACATCCAGCCGTTCATCGTCACGCTCGCCGGGATGTTCTTCGCCCGGGGGATGTGCACGTTCATCTCCGGCTCGTCCATCCCGATCACCGACGGGTTCTGGACCAGGATGTCCCAGGAGCGGATCGGAGATCCCCGGGGCAACTTCGTCTCGATCAGCGTGCTCATCGCGTTCGCCGTGGTCGTCGTCGCCGCGTACACGCTGGCCTACACCCGTCTCGGCCGCAACGTGCACGCCGTCGGCGGTAACCCGCAGTCGGCGCTGCTGATGGGCCTGCCGGTGGGGCGTACCCGGATCGCCGTCTACACGATCAGCGGCCTGTGCTCCGCGATCGGCGGGATCCTGTTGTCCTTCTACACCCTCTCCGGCGCGCCATTGATCGCCGTCGGCATGGAGTTGGATGTCATCGCGGCGGTCGTCATCGGCGGCACCGTGCTCACCGGTGGCTCGGGATACGTCTTCGGCACGGTGCTCGGCGTCCTGGTCCTGGGCGTGATCCAGACCCTCATCACCTTCGACGGAAGCCTCAACTCCTGGTGGACCAAGATCGTGATCGGCGGCCTGCTCTTCGCGTTCATCCTCCTCCAGCGCCTCATCGGAATCCGTTACAAGTGACGCCCCTCTCGCGGAAGGCAACCCCATGGCACCACACACCGCACCCGAGATCTGGTTCCTCACCGGCAGCCAGGGAATGTACGGCGAGGAGACTCTCCGGCAGGTGGCCGAGCAGTCCCGCCTGATCGCGGCCGCGCTCGACGGCTCGCCGCAGATTCCGGCCCGGGTGGTCTGGAAGCCGGTCCTGACCAACAGCGGTGAGATCCTGCGGGTCTGCCGCGAGGCTGCCGCCCAGGGGGCGATCGGGGTCGTCGCGTGGATGCACACCTTCTCTCCGGCGAAGATGTGGATCGCCGGGCTGGACGCCCTGCAGACGCCGCTGCTGCACCTGCACACCCAGGCCAACGTCCTGCTGCCGTGGGACGACATCGACATGGACTTCATGAACCTGAACCAGGCCGCCCACGGCGACCGTGAGTTCGGGTACATCCAGACCCGGCTCGGTGTGGCCCGCAAGACCGTGGCCGGGCACGTCAGCGATCCGCGGGTGACCGCCCGTGTCGGGGCGTGGGCCCGCGCGGCGCTCGGCTGGTCGGCGATGCGGTCGCTGCGGCTGGCCCGCTTCGGCGACAACATGCGCGATGTCGCCGTGACCGAGGGCGACAAGGTCGAGGCGGAGCTGCGCTTCGGGGTGTCGGTCAACACCTACGGCGTCAACGACCTTGTCCAGGTGGTCGACGAGGTCGCCGACGCGCAGGTGGACGATCTGGTCAAGGAGTACGACGACAGCTACCGGATCGTCCCGGCGCTGCGTTCCGGGGGAGAGCGGCACGACTCGTTGCGCTACGCCGCCCGCCTGGAGCTCGGCATGCGCGCCTTCCTGGACTCGGGCGGGTTCCGGGCGTTCACCACGAACTTCGAGGACCTCGGTGGGCTGCGTCAGCTGCCCGGCATCGCCGTGCAGCGGTTGATGGCGGACGGCTACGGGTTCGGTGGCGAGGGCGACTGGAAGACCTCCGTGCTGGTCCACACCCTCAAGGCGATGTCGGTGGGCGTGGACGGCGGCACATCGTTCATGGAGGACTACACCTACGACCTCACCCCGGGCGAGGAACTGGTGCTCGGCGCGCACATGCTGGAGGTCTGCCCGACCATCGCGGGCGGCGTCCCGAACGTGGAGGTCCATCCGCTGAGCATCGGCGGCCGCGAGGATCCGGTCCGGCTCGTGTTCGACGCCGCACCCGGACCGGCGGTGGTGCTGGGGCTGGCCGACATGGGTGAGCGCTTCCGGCTCGTGGCCAACGAGATCGACGTGGTGTCTCCGCCGCAGCCGCTGCGGCGACTGCCGGTGGCCCGGGCGGTCTGGCGTCCGCGACCGCACCTGCCCGGTTCGGCCGAGGCGTGGATCACCGCCGGCGCCCCGCACCACACCGTGCTGTCGCAGGCGGTGGGCGTGGAGGAGTTGCACGACCTGGCGGAGATGAGCCGAACCGAACTGGTCGTCATCGACGCCGACACCGAGCCCCGCCGCTTCGCCGACGAGATCCGCTGGAACCAGGCCTACTACCGGCTGGCCCGCGGTTTCTAACATGATCACGAGGCAGTGACCGTGACAGGCGGCGTGGGCGGCAGGATGCCCTGCCCCGGCAGGAGACGCCCACGCCGCCCGGGACGTCACCCCTGGCCAGCCGCACGCCTGGTCAGGGCTGTGGCTGGCGTAGACTGGCGGCTATCCAGCGCTGGTCAGCGGGGGTTTGGCATCGGCGTGGTGGCTGAGCGCCGGGATCGGCCGACCGCTCCAGTCGACGTCGGCGGGCCGCGACTTCGGGTACGCAGACGGGGGAAGTGACATGGCCGTGCATGGTCCGGCGATGACGGACGTCGCCCGTCTGGCCGGTGTCTCCCACCAGACGGTGTCGCGGGTGCTGAACGGGCACCCCAACGTCCGTGAGCAGACCCGGCTGCGGGTGCGGGCGGCGATCGAGGAACTGGGCTATCGACCCAACGGTGCTGCGCGTGCATTGGTGACCGGCCGATCGCAGGTGATCGGCGTGGTCGCGCAGAACACGACGTTGTACGGGCCGGCGTCGTTGCTGGCCGCGCTGGAGCAGACCGCCGCGGAGGAGGGTTTCGCGGTGAGTGTGGGCAGCGTGCGGGACCTGGACCACCGTTCCATCTCGGACGCGGTCGAGCGGCACCTGTCGCACCGGGTAGCCGGCATCGTCGTCATCGCGCCGGTGGAGTCGGCCGGTGAGGCGCTGGAACGCCTGCCCAAGGACGTCCCGCTGGTGACCGTCGACGGTGACCCCCGCCGTCCGGTGCCGTTGGTGACGGTCGACCAGGTGGCGGGTGCCCGGGCGGCGACCCAGCATCTGCTCGACGCCGGGCACCGCACGGTCTGGCACGTGTCGGGGCCGTCCGACTGGTTCGACAGCGTTGGGCGTATCGAAGGCTGGCGGGAGGCGCTGCTGGCCGCGGGGGTCGACCCGCCACCGTTGATGCAGGGGGACTGGTCCGCGGCCTCGGGTTACCGGTCCGGGCAGCTGCTGGCGCGGATGCCGGAGGTCACCGCGATCTTCACCGCCAACGATCATCTCGCGCTCGGCGTGCTGCGGGCGTTGCACGAGTTCGGTCGACGGGTGCCGGACGAGATCAGCGTGGTCGGCTTCGACGACGTGCCGGAGGCGGCGTACTTCATTCCGCCGCTGACCACCGTCCGGCCGGACTTCGGCGCCGTTGCGCGGGCGAGCATCCAGCTGTTGCTGGCCCAGATCGAATCGGGCACCGGAGGGGCGCTGCGGCAGACCATCGCACCGACCCTGGTCGCCCGCGACAGCGTCGCCCCACCCCCGGCCCGCTGACACTGTCTGGTCGCTGGCGGCCGGCTGGCAGCGCCCAGGCCCATGCCACCTCCGATTCAGACCGGCCGAGCGCGGCTTGTTGCCGCTTGATCGTCTCGTTTTCCTTGATGTCGGGGTGTCCAGGCATCGGGGATGCCCCGGTATCAGTGATGACGAGTCGATCACCGGCGGAACCTCAGGCGGAGGTCCTCAGGGGCGGCTGTCTGGCCGGTCGCTGTCTGGTCGCTGGCCGGCCGACCTCACACCTGCTTCCTGTCGACCTGCTCCAGATGTGGGGCAGGGAGGTGCCTGGACCGGGCCGCGGTCGGATCGGTCCGCCGTCGGTCCGCCGCAGCGGCTCCATGCCGCTTGATCGACTCGGTTTCGTTGATGTCGGGGCGTCCGGGCGTCGGGGAGGCCCCGACATCAACGAAGACGAGTCGATCACCGGCCGCTCTCGGGCGCAGATTCGCAGGGTCGCTGTCAGGGCGGTCGGCAAGTCCGCGCCGGCCAGCTGAGGCCGCGCCGGCCAGTCGCGGGCCGCGTCGGCCAGTCGCGGGCCGCGTCGGCCAGGCCGAAGCCGCGCAGGCCGGCTTGCCGGGTGGCCGCCGTTACGAGACCGTGACGCCGGCATTTCGGATTAAGTGTTGACGTGGTCTATGTGAGCGCTAACACTACCCGGGAAGATGACAGGTGGCCCCGGCGGTCGGCTGGGGAGTCCAGAGAGGAGAGGCCCGTGGGCAGGAAGTTCCTGGTTGCTCTCGGCGGCGCGGTGCTGGCGCTGAGCCTGGCGGCGTGCAGTGGCGAGGGTGCTGGCAGCGGCGGTGACACCAGCGCGAAGAAACCCGGCGACCTGACCATCGGCGTCTCGATGCCGACGCAGACCTCCGAGCGGTGGATCGCCGACGGCAACGCGGTGAAGCAGAAGCTGGAGGCCAAGGGCTACAAGGTCGACCTCCAGTACGCGGGCGACGACATCCCCACCCAGTCGCAGCAGGTCGACCAGATGATCACCCAGGGTGCGGACGTTCTGGTCATCGCGGCGATCGACGGCACGGCGCTCAGCGGCCAGTTGCAGGCCGCCGCCGACGCGAAGATCCCGGTGATCGCGTACGACCGGCTGATCCGCGGCAGCAAGAACGTCGACTTCTACGTCAGCTTCGACAACTACAAGGTGGGCGTCGCCCAGGCCACCGGGCTGCTGGTCGGCCTCGGCCTGCAGAACAAGGACGGCTCGAAGGGTACGGCGAAGGGTCCGTTCAACGTCGAGCTGTTCGCCGGGTCGTTGGACGACAACAACACCCAGTACTTCTTCGGCGGCGCGATGGACACGCTGAAGCCGTTCATCGACGCCGGCACGCTGAAGGTGAAGTCGCGACAGACCACCATTGAGCAGGTGGCCATCCTGCGGTGGCAGCAGGAGACCGCGCAGAAGCGGATGGAGGACCTGCTCACCTCCAGCTACAACGACGGCGCGCGGGTCGACGGGGTCCTGTCGCCGTACGACGGCATCTCCCGGGGCATCATCACCGCCCTGCAGAACGCCGGCTACGGCAAGGCGGGTAAGAAGCTCCCGGCGGTGACGGGTCAGGACGCCGAGATCGCCTCGATCAAGCTGATCAACGACGGCGTGCAGACCTGCACGGTCTTCAAGGACACCCGGCTGCTGGCCGAGCAGGCCGTGAACGCCGCCGAGGCGTTCCTGCAGGACAAGCAGCCGCAGGCCAACGACACGCAGACGTACAACAACGGCGTGAAGGTCGTGCCGTCGTACCTGCTGCCGATCGTGACCGTCTACAAGGACGACATCAAGACGGCGCTGATCGACTCGGGCTACTGGACGGCGGAAGAGGTCGCCGCCGGTCAGGCCAAGAAGTAATCTGCCTGCCGGGCTCGGCGTTCACCGCCGGGCCCGGCATCATGGCGTACCGCGTCCCGATCCGACTGAGGACAGTGACCATGGACGACACCATCCTCGAGATGCGTCGCATCACGAAGACCTTCCCCGGGGTGACCGCGCTGGAGGACGTCACCCTCGCGGTGCGCCGGGGCGAGATCCACGCCATCTGCGGCGAGAACGGCGCCGGCAAGTCCACGCTGATGAAGGTGCTCTCCGGGGTGCACCCGTCCGGCTCGTACGACGGCGAGATCCTGTTCGACGGCAAACCGATGCAGTTTCGCGGTATCCGGGACAGCGAGGCCAACGGCATCGTCATCATCCATCAGGAACTCGCCCTGGTGCCGTACCTGTCGATCGCCGAGAACCTCTTCCTCGGCAACGAGCGCCGCGGCCGCAGTGGGCTCATCGACTGGAACCGGGCCAACGCCGACGCGGCGGAGCTGCTGGCGTCCGTCGGGTTGCACGAGAATCCGGTCACTCCCGTCATCCAGCTCGGGGTGGGCAAGCAGCAGCTGGTGGAGATCGCCAAGGCGCTGTCGAAAAAGGTGCGCCTGCTCATCCTGGACGAGCCGACCGCCGCCCTCAACGACGTCGACTCGGCTCACCTGCTCGACCTGTTGCGGCAGCTCAAGGAGCAGGGAATCACCTGCATCATGATCTCGCACAAGCTCAACGAGATCACCGCGATCGCCGACTCCACCACGGTCATCCGGGACGGGCGCGCGGTGGAGACCCTCGACATGAGGGCCGACGACGTGACCCAGCAGCGGATCATCCGGGGCATGGTCGGGCGCGACCTGGACAGCTTCTATCCGGACCGGGTGTCGTCCCCCGGCGAGGAGGTGCTCCGGATCGAGGACTGGACGGTACGGCACCCGACCCAGGACCGGCTGGTCGTCGAGGGCGTCGGCCTGTCCGTGCGGGCCGGTGAGGTCGTCGGTATCGCGGGGCTGATGGGGGCCGGGCGCACCGAGCTGGCGATGAGCGTGTTCGGCCGGTCCTACGGCCGCGACATCAGTGGTCGGCTGTTCGTGCACGGGCGGGAGGCGAAGGCCCGTACGGTCGCGGAGGCGATCGACAACGGCATCGCCTACGTCACGGAGGACCGCAAGCGGTTCGGCCTGAACCTCATCGACGACGTCCGCCGCAACGTCTCCGCCGCCGCGTTGGCCAGGCTGGCCCGGCTGGGCTGGGTGAACGGCAACGAGGAGATCAAGGTCGCCGAGGCGAGCCGGCGGGAGATGAACATCAAGGCGCCCAGCGTCATGGCGGTGGTCGGCAAGCTCTCCGGCGGCAACCAGCAGAAGGTCGTCCTGTCGAAGTGGCTTTTCACCGACCCCGACGTGCTGATCCTGGACGAGCCCACCCGCGGGATCGACGTCGGGGCCAAGTACGAGATCTACACGATCATCAACCGGCTCGTGGGCGAGGGCAAGGCGGTGATCATCATCTCCTCCGAGCTGCCGGAGCTGCTCGGGATGTGTGACCGCATCTACACCCTCGCCGCCGGCCGGATCACCGGTGAGAAGCCGGTCGGCGAGGCGACCCAGGAGAGCCTCATGGAGCTGATGACCAAGGACAAGGAGCTCGTCGGATGACCAGCATCAAGACCCCCTCGACGGAGCGCCCGACGCCCCCGGACAGCGCGCCGGCCGCCGCCCTGCACACCGGGACGAGCGACCTTCGGGCCCTGGTGCTGAACAACCTGCGGCAGAGCGGGATCTACGTCGCCCTGGTCGTCATCGTCGCGCTCTTCGCGATCCTGACCGACGGGGTGTCGCTGAGCCCCGGCAACATCACCAACATCGTCCTGCAGTACTCGTACATCCTGGTGCTCGCGATCGGGATGGTCATCCTGATCATCGGTGGGCACATCGACCTGTCGGTGGGTTCGGTGGTCGCGCTGACCGGAGCGGTCTCCGCGGTCCTGGTGATCCAGCAGGGCTACCCGTGGTGGGTCGGCATCCTGGCCGCGCTCGTCGTCGGCGTCGCGGTGGGCGCCTGGCACGGCTTCTGGGTGGCGTACGCCGGGATCCCGGCGTTCATCGTGACCCTGGCCGGGATGCTGCTGTTCCGGGGTCTCACCCTGCGGGTGCTCGACAACATCTCGCTGTCGCCGTTCCCGGCCGAGTACCAGCGCGTCGCGGCGGGATTCCTCAACGGACTGTTCGGCGGGCAGGGCTTCGACGCCTTCACGCTGCTGATCGGAGCCGTCGCCGTGGCCGGGTACGCGGTGAGCGGTTTCCGCACCCGCGTCGCGCGCATCCGCTACCAGCAGCCCGTCGAGTCGTTCCCGCTGTTCGTCGCCCGGGTCGCCGCGGTCGGCGCGGTCATCATGTACTTCGCCTGGCAGTTGGCGCACGCCCGCGGCCTCCCGATCGTGCTGATCGTGCTGGCGGTCCTCGTCCTGGTCTACGGCCTGCTGACCCGGCGTACCGTGTTCGGTCGTCAGGTCTACGCGATCGGCGGCAACCTCTCGGCCGCGGCGCTGTCCGGGGTGAAGGTCCGCACCGTCAACTTCTGGATGTTCGTCAACATGGGCTTCCTGGCGGCGGTGGCCGGCGTCATCTACTCCTCGCGGTCCAACGGCGCCCAGCCCGCCGCCGGCAACATGTTCGAGCTGGACGCGATCGCTGCGGCGTTCATCGGTGGCGCGGCGGTCACCGGCGGCGTGGGCACCGTGGTGGGCGCGATGGTCGGTGGTCTGATCATGGCGGTGATGAGCAACGGCATGCAGCTGATGGGCGTCGACCAGTCGACACAGTCGGTGGTGAAGGGGCTCGTTCTGCTGGTGGCCGTGGCCTTCGACGTCTATAACAAGCGACGCGCCGCCGGAACCCGCTGACGCCGCGTCGCCCGGCCTGGCCCCTGACCACCGCCGGCGATCCCGCTGCGCCGCGAGCAGCGCAGCGGGGTCGACGGATCAGTGGCAGTTGCCGGTGCCGCTGTCGTTGTAGGTCTGCCCGGCGACCGGCACGAACTGCCAGTCGTAGCTGCCGGCGTGCAGGGTGAACTTCAGTACCCCGAACGCCGAGCTGTTGCGGGCCTCGCTGTTGGGCTGGATGGTGCCGAAGCTGTAGTGGTCCGCACCGCCCATCCCGGCGACGAAGCTGCGCATGCCCCGGCTGGCGTCGTAGCCACCGGCCGGGTTCATCGGGCCGAACCGTTCGTACACGTGGTTGTGCCCCCAGACGACCACGTCGGCGTTGTAGTCGTAGAGCGCCTGGTACAGCGGCCGCGTCGACGTCGACGGCGCGTGGTTCGAGCTCGACGTGAACAGCGGGTGGTGCCAGTAGGCCAGCGTGCACGGCTTGCTGCTGGCCGCGAGGTCGGCCCGTAGCCACTGCTCCTGGGTGGAGCCCGCCGACATGCTGATGTTCGAGTTCAGCGACACGACGTGCCAGTTGCCGAGGTCGTAGGAGTAGTAGCCGCGCCCGCTGGGGCCGGCCTGCGTACCGAAGTAGTTGTAGTAGGGGGTGGCTCCCGAGGTGTTGTAGTCGTGGTTGCCCGGCGCCGGGCGGGTGCGCGCCTTGTGCCGGCCCCAGGTGGGGGCGTAGTAGCTGTTGAACTCGGCGGCGGTGCCGTTGCTGTAGACGTTGTCGCCGGTGGTGAAGACCGTTCCGGGAATGTTGTCGAGCAGGGCAGCGGTGGCGGTGTCGCCCGAGCCGGAGTTGGCGATGTCACCGGCGCCGACCAGGACCGGGTCGCCGGAGGGTGGCGGCGTGGTCCCGGTCGTGACCACCAACTGCGGTGCGTCGGCTCCGCTCTCCCGCGAGTCGTAGTAGACGCCGTCACCGCTGGCGGAGGTCACCCCGAAGCTGTACGTGCCGTTGCCGGTGACCGCCGCCCGGACGTCCAGCTCGTACCAGGTGTCGCCGCTGACCGCCCCGATCGAGCCGAGCGTGGCCCCGTCGATGGCCGGCTGGTTGTTCCAGGTGGTGCCGGTCTCCGACCAGCTCGTGTTGGACATCCTCCGGAACGTGCCACCGGCGTCGCTGCCGCTGTTGCCGCTGATCGTGCGCAGCCGCAGCTTCGCGGTGGTCACCGTGCCGCTGACGCCGCTCACGGTGAAGCGCAGGAACGACCGTCGGACGGGGGAGTTGTCGGCCACGATCTGCGTGGACGTGCCGTAGTTGGTGGACGCCGTGTCGCTCTGGACGTAGGTGTCGGCGACCGGCGCGTACGTCACGGTCGCCGCCGACGCCGCACCTGCGCCGGTCACGACGACCGCGGCGGTGGCGGCGACCAGCACCGCGATCGCCCCCAGCGCCACCGGTGGGCGGGGAAATCGAATGTCCATCCAGGACCCCTTCTCTGCGTGTGTCGAGCGCAAGGAACGTAGGAAGGTCGCCGGACCGGCGGACTACGGCCAGATGAACAGTACGCTCAAACAGCGAAACATTTCGATGTTGGTGACGTGTTCACCCGACGCTCGTCTGCTCGCTCCCGACGGCTCCTTGTAACCCCTCCGATTAGTTCGCAGGATGGCTGACCGTCAGGCCGCCGATTCGAGGAGATGCTCGTGTACCTGTCGACCGTCTCCCGACCGGGCGCCGACCCGCCCCCCTCCGACCCGCCCGCCTCCGGACGGCCCCGCCGCCGGCTGGCCCTGGTCGGCGGCAACGTCGTGGCCCTGGGCACGGTCAGCCTGATCACCGACGTCTCCGCCGAGATGGTGACCGCCGTCCTGCCGCTCTACCTGGTGCTGGGTCTGCAACTCAGCCCACTGGCCTTCGGCGTGCTCGACGGCGTCCACACCGGAGCGAGCGCGCTGCTGCGAGTCGTCGGTGGCTTCGCCGCCGATCGTTTCCGTCGGCACAAGCTGGTGGCCGGCGTCGGCTACGCGCTCTCGGCGGCCGCCAAGCTCGGCCTGCTGTTCGCCGGCCGGTCCGTGCCGGCCATCGGCGCCGTCATCGCCGTCGACCGGCTCGGCAAGGGCATCCGCAGCGCACCGCGCGACGCGCTCATCACGCTCTCCACACCACCCGAGGCGCTGGGCCGGGCGTTCGGTGTGCACCGGGCGATGGACAGTGTCGGCGCGTTCCTCAGGCCGCTGGCCGCGTTCGCGGTGCTGCTGGCCGTCGGGCAGTCGTACGACGCGGTCTTCGTCACCAGCTTCTGCGTCGCCGTGCTGGCCGTCGTCGTGCTCGTGCTCTTCGTCCGGGAGCGTCCGCACGGCGAGCCGACGGACGGCCCGGACGACCCAAAGGTCTCCGTACGCGAGGCGCTCGGTCTGCTGCGCAGCCGCCCCGCCCGCCGCCTGCTGCTGGCGGCGGCACTGCTCGGGCTGGCCACGATCGGCGACGGCTTCGTCTATCTGCTGCTCCAGCGCCGCGAGGACCTCGGCCTGCGGTGGTTTCCGCTGCTCGCGGTGGGGACCAGCCTGGCGTACCTGGTTCTCGCCGCCCCACTCGGTGTGCTCGCCGACCGGATCGGCCGGCTGCCGGTGGTGGTGGGCGGCTACGCGACCCTCGGCGTGACGTACCTGCTGCTGGCCGGCCCGGTCCACGGCTGGCCGGTGCTCGTGCTGACCCTGGCGCTGTACGGCACGTTCTACGCGGCCACTGACGGCGTGCTCATCGCGCTCGCCGGCCCGGTGCTGCCACCACGGCTGCGGACCACCGGCATCGCGCTCGTGCAGACCGGGCAGGCGTTGGCGTACCTCGTCTCCTCGGTCCTGTTCGGTCTCACCTGGCATGCGTGGGGACCGGAGACCGCGATCCGGCTCGCGGCCCTGGCCGTCGGCGGTGTCCTCGTCGTCAAGGTGCTCCTGCTGGCCACCCCGTCCCGCCTGCTCACCCGGAAGGTGCCCCGATGACGTTGTCGACCCGAACGAAACTCGGTGTGGTGGCCGTCTCGACGGTGTTGCTGGGCACCGTGGCGGTCGGATACACCGCCACGGCCGCGCGACGGGACCGGACCCCACCACCCGCCGCCGGCGCGGATCAGGCGGTCACCCTGACGCCCGGGCCGCGCCTGCTCGCGATCACCGACCGGCACGTCTCGTCGGTCGCCGTGGCCGACCCCGCCGGGCCGCGCACCGTGACCAACCTGGAGTGCCTTCGGGTGTACGCGGCGGCCGGCACCGGCGTCTGCCTGAAGCCGGAGACGCCGTGGACGTACCAGGTCGTCGTGCTCGACGCCGCGCTGCGACCGACGCGGTCCGTTCCCGTGCCCGGCCTGCCGAACCGGGCCCGGGTCTCGTCCTCCGGCCGGATGGTCTCCTGGACGACATTCGTCGGCGGTGACTCCTACACCAGCAGCGGGTTCTACACGCGCACGGGCATCCTCGACACCACCACCGGCGCCACGGTGATGTCACTGGAGGAGTTCGCGGTCACCCGGGACGGCCGCGATTACCGCAATCCCGACGTCAACTTCTGGGGCGTCACCTTCACCGCCGACGACAACCGCTTCTACGCGACCATGTCCACCGACGGAAAGCGGTACCTGGTCCGAGGCGACGTCGCCGCCCGCACCCTCGAGACGATGAAGGAGAACGTCGAGTGCCCGTCGCTGTCGCAAGACGGCACGCGGATCGCCTTCAAGGAGGCCGTCGACGCCGACCCGGCGAAGGGCTGGCGGCTGTCGGTCCTCGACCTGTCGACCATGCGGGTGACCGCGACGGCGGAGACGGCCAGCGTCGACGACCAAGCGGCCTGGCTGGACGGCGTCACGCTGGCCTACACGCTGCGCCAGAGCGACGGCCGTCCCGACGTCTGGACCGTCCCGGCCGACGGGTCCGGTGCGCCGACACTGATGCTGCCCGGCGCCGAGTCCCCGTCCCCGGTCACCTGATGGCGAGCGCGGCCGGCGGAGCTGGCTCCACAAACCGGTGGCGGAGCCGAACGGCCGGCATCATGATCAGCGTATGCTCGCCGACCTGTGGCCCCAGTACGGCCTGATCATCTCGACGTCACGACTCGAACTGCGCCTGCCCCGGGACGAGGAGTTGGCGGCGTTGGCCCAGCTTGCCGGCGACGGCGTGCACCGAGCGGATGAGCGTCCGTTCCTGACCCCGTGGACCGACGGCAGCCCGGAGGATCGGGCGCGGTCCGTGTTGCAGGGACACTGGGACCAGCTCGCGGGGTGGAGCGCGGCACGGTGGCGGCTCGGGCTCGGAGTGTTCCACCACGGGCGCCCGCTCGGCGTGGTCACCCTGCGAGCGAACGACTTCGCGGTCGTCCGGGAGGTCACGACATCGGCCTGGCTGGGACTCGACCACCAGGGCAGGGGCTACGGGACCGAGGCCCGCGTGGGTCTGCTCACGCTGGCCTTCGACCACCTGGGCGCGCGGGCCGCCCGCACCGAAGTGTTCCAGGACAACCACGCCTCCCAGGGCGTGTCCCGCAAGCTCGGCTACGAGCACGACGGCATCTCCGTCGACGCTCGTGGCGACGAGGCCCTGGTCTCTGACCGGCTGAGGCTCACCAGGCAGACGTGGACGCGGCAGCAGCGGCCCGCGGTGCGCGTCGACGGGGTGGCGGCCTGCCGGCCGATGTTCGGCCTCTAACGCCGGCTCGTCAACCGGCGGCGGGGCCGCGCTCGCCGCTCGTCACCTCGCCGTTGCGGGAGGTCGACGGGTTCACGGTGGCGCGCAGGGTGATCGACTCGCCGGTGTGGTCGACCTCGAAGAGCGTCCCGGCCGGGAAGGTCGCCAACGTCTCCGGCGGAAGCTGGATAGTGCCGTCCCCGGCCACCACGGCGAAGTCCCGACCGTCCCGTCCCTCCGCGCCCACCCGGCCGTCGCGGATGGTGACGGCTCGACCCAGCTGGGCACCGACGTCACCGTCGTGGGTCACCACGACCACCGTCGTCCCCCGCTCGGAGTTGATGGTGGCCAGCGCGGCGAGCACCTCGTCGCGACCGGCCCCGTCGAGCTGACTGGTCGGCTCGTCGACCAGGAGCAGGCCGGGCCCGGCGGCGAGCCCCTGTGCCAGTGCGGCCCGCTGACGCTGCCCCGGGGTCAGGTCCCTCAAGCGGCGCGCGCCGGCGCCGGCGAGACCGACGAGCTCCAGGATCGCCTCCGGCGGATCCAGCCGGCGCCCGGCGAGCCGCGCCGCCGGCCGCTGGGCCAACCAGATGTTGCGCGACAGCGACACGTACGGCAGCAGGTTGCGTTCGGCGCCCTGCAACACCGTCCCGACCGTGGGCCCGCGGAGGGCGGCCAGACCGGTCGGGGACAGCCGGGACAGGTCGTGCTCGCCCACGTACGCCCGGCCGGCGCTGGGCCGCATGAGCCCGCCGAGAATGGAGACCAGGGTGGACTTGCCCGAGCCGGACGGCCCGACCAGCGCCAGCATCTCGCCGGCGGAGATGGACAGGTCCACGCCGGAGAGCGCGACCACGTCGCCGGTCCCGGTGGAGTAGATGTGGATCAGCCGGTGGCAGGTGACGGGGACGCCCTCGGAGGGCGGTGCGGCGGTCATCGGCCGGTCCGGCGGCGGACCGAGGCGGCGACGAACCGGCCGAGCACCGCCGCGGTGAGGGCGAAGAGAACGACCGTGGGCACCACGAACAACAGCAGTCGGCCAACGTCCGGCCAGTCGGGCAACGGGACCGGCGACCGGCCGTCACCGAACAGGCGCTGCCCACTCCGCATGAGGATCCAGATCACGAGGGTGGCGAGGCCGCCCGCCACGGTGGCGACCGCGACCGGCCATCCGTAGCCGCCGCGGACGGCGCGTGGGGGCAGCCCCTGCCGCCGGAGCGCCACCAGCATGGCGACCCGGTTGCGCTGTTCGGCGGCTGCCGCCGCGATGAGACCGGCCGCCCCGATCAGGACCCCGGCCAACGCGGCGAACAGGTTGAAGCGCAACGCCAACGCCGGCCCCTGCCGGTCGAAGCCCTGCCGCATACTGGCGGTCGTCCGGTCGTATTGGATGACCAGACCCTGTGCCCGCAGCCGGTCGACGATGTCGGCGGGCGCGGTCGGCGCCAACCAGACCTCCTTGACACCGGTCTGGCCGGCGACGGAGAGCCGGTCGGCGTACTCCAGGTCGACGATCATGCCGGATCCCCCGAGTCGGGGCAGTCGGTCCGCCAGGCCCTCAACCGTCGCCTGCGTCGGCGACCCGTCGATCCCCTCGTACGGGTATCCCCGTTGCAGGGATGCCGCCTTGGACCGGGTCAACCAACCGGGTAACGGGAACGGCGAATCGATGACGGCGATGCCGGCCGGCGTGGACCGACGGTTCTCGGCCACATCGAAGACCAGAGCGGCATCCCGGCCACTCGTGGCGGTCAGGAAGGTGTCCGTCGGGTCGGATTGCCGCCACCGTCGCAGGTCGGCCAACTCCGCTCCGGTCAGCCGCTCCGCGTCGCTGTCGCCGGTGCGCAACTCCTCGAAGCGGATCTTCAGCGGCCGGGAGACGACCGGGGCGACGATCTCCATGTTGACCAACCGGCATTCCTGCGCGCACTCGGGCACCTGCACGCGGTATTCGCGAAGGTCGGGACTGATGTCCTTGTGGGCGGTGATCCGGCGGGTGCCGGTCCTGCTGGCGACCGAGACGAAGAGGCGGACACGGTTCCCGCCGAAGGCGTCCTCGTCGTAGCTGGCGGAGAGGACCACGGTGAGTTCACGCCCCCGCAGCAGGAACGGTGCTCCCGGCGCCTCGGGGCGGATCTTTCGTGCGACGTCCGCCAGGGCCACGCCGTACGACGAGTGCGGCGCGGCCACCGTCGCCAGCCGGTCCGAGTCCACGGCGAGCACCGGCGTGCCGACCCCGGTGGCTGCCTCCTTCACCACCGCGGCCATCGCGAAGCGACCCTCGGGGTCGACGGCTCGGACGGACTCCAGCAGGTGCCGGTGCGACAGCGCGTCGACGCCGACCACGCGGGGTGCCCCGACCTCGACGGTCGCCCGATCCGTGTAGGCGGCCGACGCGACCTCGCTCGTCGCGGCGGTGAAGGCGAGCATCGCGACGACCACGGTGAGCAGCGCGATCAGTGGTCGGAATCGTGGTTGGCGGGTCACCTGAACGAGAGCGAGGCCAGCGGTTGTCCGGCCCCGTGCCAGCAGCGCCGCCCCCACCGCCGCCCCGGCGATCATGGCGACCCGCGCCAGCAGGAGGCCCGCGGCGAGCGCGCCGGCCACCGGAGCCAACAGGGCCAACCCCGAGGGCGACCCGCCGGAGCGCAACTGCACCAGGGCGGCCACCGCGATGGACACCGCCACGATGTCGCCGACGGTCGCCCGCCACCCCCGCATCCGCGCTGGCACCCGGCGCAGCAGGTCGACGACCGGTGCGGACAGGGTCCGCGCCTGGGCCAGCAGCACCGCGGTGAGCGCCCCGGCGGCGCCGACGGCGGCGTAGCCGATCACGGTCGTGTCCACCATGACGTCGGCACGGGCGGGCAGGGTGTGCGCGGCGAGCAGTCTGGCGGCGGCGAGGCCACCCAGGCAGCCCAGGGGGATCGCGACCAGCACGGGTACGGCGTGCTCGCCGATCGCCAGTGCCCACAGCCGTCGGCGCTGCACCCCGCGGAGCAGGAGCAGGCCCTGTTCCGGTCGGCGCTCGTCGGCCGCCGAGCTGACCGCCACGAAGAGCACCAGCCAGCAGAGCAGGACGAGCAGGCCGGCACCCAGTGTCACGCCCGCGGCCAGCTGCCCACGTTGGAGGGTGACGCGATCGAGCAGGCTCGGCAGCGAGGTGCCGGCACCGAAACCCTCGCGGCTTCCGTCGCGCGTCACCGCCGCGGCGGTGTCCCGCAGGTCCTGCCCCGACCGGGTCGACACCGCCTGCTCGGTCACGTACAGGTCAGCAATCGATCGGTACAGGATGGCGTCGTCGTCGGCCAAGGGCGAGGACTCGGAGGTGAAGATGGCGTCAGGTGCGCTGCCCACGGCCGACGGGGGCGCCGAACCCGGTGCGGGTGGCCGGAGATATTCGCCGCCGAGCCAGAACGGGTCGGTCGCGTCCAGCGGCCGGTAGACGCCGGCCACCCGCACCGGCACCGCGCCGAACGTGAACTGGCCGCCGGTGGCGACACCCAGATGCGCTGCGGTATTCGTGCTGACCAGCACCTCGGGCAGCTGCCCCTTGGAGGTGGACCGGGGGCAGGCGCCGACAATCACGACCCGTTCGCACACCCCCGCTCGGTAGATCAGGTTCGAGGTCACGCGCCCGGCTGGGCCGGCGGCGACGCCGCCGCTCTGCGCGCCGAGGACGACCACGAACCCGGCCGGCGCGAGTCGCTCGACCTTGGCGGCGAACACACTCCCGGTCGGGTCGCCCGGCATCCCCGGGTACTCCGTGGGGTCGGTGAGCCGCAGCCGCAGTTCGTTCGGGTCGGCGGTGGAGAACTCGTTGCTGGCGAGGGCCCGCCCGGCGGCGGCCACGTAGCCGGGTGCGGCCGCGGCGGCGGCACTGGCGAGCACCGCGAG
Organism: Micromonospora sp. NPDC005206; assembly: GCF_040608175.1. Classification (NCBI taxonomy): domain Bacteria; kingdom Bacillati; phylum Actinomycetota; class Actinomycetes; order Micromonosporales; family Micromonosporaceae; genus Micromonospora; species Micromonospora sp. NPDC005206. The sequence goes on along the minus strand of NZ_JBEXHU010000013.1, from coordinate 178,699 downwards.
CAGGAGCACCGCCAGGGCTTGCGCCCGGCGGGCCGCGAGCGCGCCCCCGATGACGGCCAACATGGACGGTGACGCTACCGACGAGCCGGCCCGCGCACCGCCCCGCGTACGCGGATCGATACGGACCGGTTACCTACCGCAAGCTACCTCAATCGCGCACGATCTCCGCTCGCCCGTCGACGAGGTGCAGCTCCGCCGCGCAGGCGGCGGCGACCTCCGCGTCGTGGGTGGCGAACACGACGGCCGCGCCCCGCCGGGCCTCGTCGTGCAACAGATCCAGCACCCGTTGCCGGTTGCCCGCGTCCAGCTCACTGGTCACCTCGTCGGCCAGCAGCACACCGCCGCCCAGGGCCAGGCCGCGGGCGATGGCCGTACGCTGCTGCTGGCCGCCCGACAGCTCCTCGACCAGCTGGTCGGCCTGCCCGGCGAGGCCCAGCTGAGCCAGCGCCGTGGCGGTCTGCCGGCGCGCCTCGGGCGGTGCCACGCCGCCGGCGACGAGAGTCACCTGCACGTTCTCCGCGGCGGTCAGGATCGGGGCCAGCCCGTTGTCCTGGGGGATGAGGACGATCCGGTGGTCCACCGCGTGATCACGGTCGCGGAGCGGCTGCCCGTCAACGGTCACCGCCCCGTCGCGCGGCCGCAGCAGCCCCGCCATGGCGTTGAGCAGGGTGGTCTTGCCCGCGCCCGACGAGCCGGTCAACGCCAGCACCCGACCCGGCCGGACCGTCACCGAGACGTCCGTGAGGACGGGTGGCGCGTCGCCGTACCCGAGCGTCATCCTTTGGATGGTCAACATCTGCAACCGCCCCTCCCCGAGGATTCGCACAGTGCCATGGCGAGCGGGGGCGGCACAATCCGTCGATTCGTCGCGCCGCCGTCGAGAACGTCGTCACTGAACCGGCGCGGTGAACCTCTCGTACAGGACGAGGATGGTGAGGAAGGCGGTGAGCAGCCCGAGGGCGGCCAGTGCGGGCAGGACCCCGGCGACCGGCACCAGCAGCAGTGTCACGCCGATGGCGACGAACTGGCTCGGCGAGGTGCGGACGGTCAGCCGGAGGAACAGGAACCGGCCGATCAGGTAGACCGCGGCGCCGCCGTACAACACGATGGCTCACCGCCCCGTCCTCGTGCTGCCACGCGTCGGGGATCACCAGTGTGGCCACGAAGATGGCGGCCATCGCCACGATCATCCCGGCCCGCACCAGGCCGACGTCGGCGCGGACCTGGTTGCTCAGCCAGGTGTAGCAGCTCCAGGCGTACCAGAACCAGGTCGAAGAAGATCTCGAAGGTGGTCGCCCGGTGTGACTCCTCCAGGAGCACCGGTCGGGTCCGAAGGACGCGGCTCATCAGCTCATCCTCGCTCAGGCACCCGTCGTCGAGCCGAAGATCAGGTCGAGGTGGGCATCCAGCGCCACCAAGGCCTGCTCGGCGGTGTACTGCCCGCCCAGCAGATAGATGCCCAGCCCTTCCATCAGCGCCAGCAGGCCGGCCGCGGCGGCGTCGGCGTTCCGAAGGGGCAGCAGGCCGGCGATGAACCCGGTCAGCTGCCCGGTGTCCTCGCGCAGGCTGGACGCGGCTGCCGGCCGCACCGCGGTGTAGGCGAGGAACGCCAGCGCCACCCGGCCGTCGTCGCGGGTCCGCTCGTCGAGTGGCAGCAGGGCGGCGATCATCGTGCGGAGCAGCAGCCGAGGGGCTGGGTCCGGGCCCAGCCGGTCCATCGCCTCGGTGACCCGGATCTGGCTGCGCTCGCGGACCACGGCCAGCGCGAACGCCATCATCTCGTCCTTGGTGCGGAAGTAGTGCTGAACCATGCCGGCGGACACGCCGGCCTCGGCAGCCACGTGACGGAGGCTGACGGCCTCCAGGCCCTGATCCGCGGCGACCCGCATCAGCGCGTCAGCGATGAGGGTGCGTCGCTCCTGGTGATCGACCTTCTTGGGCATGACCTCGATCATCTCAGAGTGGATGGCGCGGACACGCCGCCGACGGGCGGCGGCTACCGGCTGACGGCGCCGGTCGCGGGGGTGCCGCGAGCGCTGCGCAGGAGGCCGTCCGGATCGTCGGCGTACAGCCGCAGCTCGTCCATCGGCTCGGTCCGACCCTTGGGCAGGTCGAAGGTCGTCGGTCGGCGCAGCAGAACGTCGATGCTGGTCTGAGCGCCGACCGAGATGTTCAGGACCCGTCGTTCGCCCTCCTGCTCGACCTGCACCGACCTGCTGGAGGGCAGCGAGCGGTGACGCTTGCGCAGGGCCTCGATGTCCGTCCACGGGATCCAGATGTCGATTCCCGAACTCAGCCGCACCCGCAGGCCCCGGTCACCGACGAGGTGTGGGTGGATCCGCATGCTCGCGTAGAGACCGGCCATCCAGAGCAGACCCCAGATGCCGAGGCCGAGCACGATCCAGCGGGCCGGCCGCCACGGCACCACGTGGGTGACGATGAGGTCGAAGACCGGAATCTCGACGATCGACAGGGCGATGAAGATGCCGAGGATCGGCTTGACCACGCCGAGGTAGCCGAACGGATCGTCGCCCTGGGCCAGCGGCAGCGGCTTACGCCGTGCCCACACGTAGAGGCTGCGCCACATGGCGCCCTCCGTCGCTGCGGCCCGGCGGAGCAGTGGAGCCACCCTCGCCCTGGTCGGGGCCTTCATGTCGGTCATTCCTCGTCCTCGCTCGTGGGCTGGCGGTCAGTGGACGGTGACGGTTCCGGCGCCGCCGTCGACGGTGACGAGTTGGCCGGTGGAGATGGTCCGGGTGGCGTCAGACACGCAGATGACGGCGGGGATGCCGTACTCCCGGGCCACGGTGGGGCCGTGCGCCATGATCGCGCCGGTCTCGGTGACCAGCGCCGAGGCGGTGAGGAACAACGGCGTCCAGCCGGGGTCGGTGGTCGCGGCGACCAGGACCTCGCCGGGCTCGATGTGGGCGGTTGCCGGGTCGTGGACGACCCGGGCGGAGCCGGTCACCCGGCCCGCCGACGCCCCCACACCGGTGAGGGTGCCGTCGCGGGCGGGTTCCGAGGGCAGGATGGTCTCGACGTCGGTGCCGTCGGACAGCAGGGCCACCGGTACCGACCTGCGGCGCAACTCCCGGTGGTGCACCGCCCGGCGGGAGGTGACCGTGGCCCGGTGATCGGTGCTGCGGTGGACCGCAGCCTCCGCCTCGTCCAGGGTCAGGAACATGATGTCGTCGGGCTGCTCCAGCAGACCGGCGGCGGTGAGGTCGGCGCCGATGAGCAGCAGTTGCCGGCGGTTCTCCCGCAACGGGTACAGCCCGGCGAACTTGCCGGCCTCCCGCAGGCCGGCCAACGACCGGGCCCGGCGTAGCAGGAACCCGGCGATGGTGCCGCGTACCGGCCGGCGACGGCGGGCCCGCGCGGCCAGTTCGTCCAGCGCGGTCTCGGCTGCCGCGGCGGCCCGTTGGAAGCGTTGATCGGGCCCCTGCTGCGGGTCGGTGACCCGCAGGTAGTTGGCGATCGCCGCGAAGACCGGTGCCGGATCCTCCGCCCAGCGCGGCACGCCGAGGTCGACCTCAGCGACGCCGCGATGACCGTAGGCGTCCAGGAACGCGGCCATTCCGATGTCGGGCAGCGTGCCGCGCAGATAACGCGCGGCCAACTCGTCCGGCGGGGTGTCGAGCAGGAGTTGGCGGTGCTCGTCCGCGTCCCGGGCGAGTCGCCAGAGCGCCAGGTCCATCTCGATGGTGACGTTGTGCGGCATCCCGCCCAGCACGGTGTGGATCTCGTCCGGGCGGGCGACGCCCTTGAGCAACGAGGCCGGCAACGCGGCGGCGAGCATGCCCGTCACGATGGGCCACATGATGTCGTCCGCACTGTTCTCGCCGTCCTGCGCGCGAAGGAAGCGCAGCCGGTCGGTGGAGGTCCGCAGGTCGTCGGGCGCCGCCGACCGCACTTCCATCCGCTCGACCGCCTGGAACATCCGGATCCGCGCCGCGTCGGGACGGGCCAGCGCGCGCAGGATTCCCACCACCGCACGGCCGGCCGTGCGCAGGGACGCCCCGGCCGCCGCGCCGCGCTCGGTGCTGCCCGTGGTCGGCGCGAACCGCGGATCCGCCAGGACGTGCTCCATCACCGCCTGTGCCCGCGGGCCGAAGTCGACCGCCATGAGCTTGACCAGCCGCTTGCGGGACGACCTGCTCCGGGCCAGCTCGGTCAGGTCACCGTAGAGGCGACCGCCGATGTCGACGATCTCGACCCGGACGCCGAGCGCGGCGAGCATCGCCGCGATCTGTGACCGCAGCGTGGACATGCCCATCGGTGTGACCGGTTGCAGCATGCCCTGAACGTGACCGAACTCCAGATAGACCCGGGGGAGGGGCTTGCCGGTCTCCGGAGGGAGGAGAAACAAGCTGGTGATCGGCCGGGACTGTAGCAACCACAGCAGGCCGTCCCCGTCGATGGCCCATTCCACGTCCTGCGGGGAGCCGAAGTGACCCTGCAGCCGCGCACCCGTGGTCCGCAGCTCCGCCAGGTGCGCCGATGTCAGGCATCCCGTGTCGTCCCGGGTGACGCCGTCGAGGACGTAGTGGTCCACGGTCGTCGCACCTTCCACCACGGTGGTGCCGAGCCCCGGCGCCGCGTCGACCGCCATCTCGTCGCGGCGGCCGGTCAGTGGGTTCGCGGTGAACAGCACTCCCGCCACCACAGGGGTGATCATGTGTTGCACGACGACGGCCATCCGCACCGCCTGATGATCGATGGCACGGGCGTCGCGGTAGGCCGTCGCGCGGGCGGTGTGCAGCGAATCCCAGCACTTCCTGATCGCGGCGATCAGCTCGGTGGCGCCCGTGACGTTCAGGACCGTGTCCTGCTGCCCGGCGAAACTCGCGTCGGGCAGGTCCTCCGCCGTGGCGCTGGAGCGCACCGCCACGGGGCCCGCGCCGAGTCGCTGGTACGCGGCGAGGATCTCGGCCTGCGGGATGACACCGAGCCGGTGAGACTCGGCGGTGACGCAGAACCCCTCGGGGACCCGTTCGCCCAGCCGGATCAGCTCGCCCAGCCCGGCCGCCTTGCCACCCACCAGGTCGACCATGTCGGCGGTTGCCTCGGACAGCGCGATCACGTGCATCTGGGCCCCTTTTCGATGCAATGCAACTGCATTGCATCCCACCGTACCCGGTTCGCGATACGACTGCAATGTCACGTCGGGCGGCGGCCGGACGGCAGCCGTGACCCGGAGCTGAGGCGTTGCCGGGATCTGCCATGCTCGGTGCGGTGACGACCGGCCACCCCACCAGAGTCCGCACCCACCGCCGCGTCCGCAGCCGCACCACCGTCCGGGTTCTCGTCGCGCTCGTCGCGCTCGGAGCCCTCATTGGCGTAGCCGTGGTCGTCGTGCCGATGCTGCGACCGCCGGGCCCGCGTCCGCTCTTCCAACTTCCCGTCTCCTGCGGCGAGACGTGGCAGCTCAGCACCTATCCCGGCCACGACGACTACGACGTCGACCTGTTTCCGACCGAGGGTGAGGCGTGGGGACGGCCGGTGCTCGCGTCCTACGCCGGCACGGTCACTGTGGCGGGCGTCAACGGATCGCTGGGCGGGCGTAACCCGGAGAATCCGGAGGGCCCGCGCGGTCGCGGTGGCGGTTACTGGGTGAAGATCGACCACGGCGGCAAGTGGGAGACCCAGTACCTTCACCTGCTCGAACCGCCGCTGGTCCGGGAGGGGCAGCGGGTCGCCCAGGGCGACCAGATCGGCCGCCTCGGCAGCACCGGCAACTCCGGGGCCCCGCACCTGCACTACGAGCAGCGCCGCGGCTGGGACAAGGTCGAGACGCACTTCGACGGGGAGCCGTCGGGTATCACCACCGACGAGCGCGAACACATCGTCAAGCGGACGAGCAACAACTGCCGCCCGGAGTGACGGTCGGCGCCACCGTCCGCTGAGGACCGCGCGACCCACGTTTGCCCAGAACGGCTCCGGGCAACTGATGAGGTGACAGTTCAGCCGCAGGGAGGAGCCGACGATGACCAAGGGTGACGTCGACACGTACCACGAGGACGGGCAGTGGAAGAACCGGCCCGAGGGCAATGAGCGGGCCAGCAGTACGCATGACTCCAAGGCCGACGCGCAGGCCCAGGGTCGCGAGATGGCTGCCGACCGTGGCGTCGAGCACGTGATTAAGAAGCAGGACGGCACGATCGGGGAGAAAAACACCTACCCACGCAGCCGCGACCCGCGAGACATTGAGGGCTGACCGCCTCCAGCCTCCTGCGGACTGACCTCTTCGGCGCGGCCGAGGAGGTCAGTCCGCGTTCAGCGACTGCGTGACCCGTCAGCACTGTGCTTCATCTTCGTCCGCGAACTGTGCGTGCGTCATACGGCCGAGCGTGGGCTACTGGGGCCTGACCCGCCCCGTCGGACAGGGGCCGAGGCGGCCCGGGTCAGGCCGGCACCACGTACGGGAAGGCGTCGGCGCGGGCGGCCTTGGTCACGTCCGGGGTGAGGCCGGACGTCATCCCGGTGTTCAGCACCAGGGAGAACATCACCTCGGGCGCGTTGTCGGCCATGGTGCGACCGTTGCGGACCGCGAAGCCGTAGTTGGCCGCCGTCCCGACCTGGTACGGCAGCACATCGGGATACACCTGCCGGACCACGCTCCAGCCGTACGCCTGGGGATCCGGCGCGGTCCCGTTCGCGGCGACCACCCGCGCGACCGCTGACGCGATCTCCTCGCCGTCCTCGGTGAGGTCCTTGCTGGGGTGTCGCGCGTTGGCCGGGTTGGAGAAGTCGGTGTCGGTCGGCCAGAAGGTCGGCCACATCATCGGGTGGCCGCCACGGTTGATCGGCCGCCACCCCCCGGCGTCGGTCGCCAGCTTGGTGGTGCACCAGACGCCGATCTGCGTGCCGTCGCGCAGCAGCGGCTCGTCCTGGGAGACCTCGAGGACGATCGACTCGACGGTGGTGCCGGCGAAGCTGTTTGTGGCCTGGTCGGCCTTCCACGCCGCGCGGTCCAGCTTCGCGCCGTTCTTGAACGCGGCGTTGACGGTCGCGAGCTGGCCGAGGTCGATGTAGAACGGGTCGGTGATCCGCCCGGCCCAGATCCGGACGTTTCCGCCGCTCGACACCTCGCCGGTCCGGCCCTCGACGACGGGAGTACCCATCGCGGCGTCGTCACGGGCATCCGCTCCGGTGAGCTCGTACACCATCAGCGTCTGCTTCCCGGCGCCGTCCGGTTCGCCGAAGGCCACCCGGTAGGTCAACTCCTCGAACTCGCCGCCATCGACGTGAATCTTGATTTCGTAGCGCGCCTCGGCATGGAAGCCGCGCTGGATGTCGGCCTTCGTCACCGAGCTGTTGACGTCCATGACGAACACGGTGGCGCGCTCTCCGTTGAAGACGTACAGGTCGTTGATGTAGAGCTGGCCGTTCTGGGCGGCGAGGGGGGTGTCGAGGTGGTGCGACATAGGTTCACTCCCGGTGATGCCGGAATTACTGGGCGAATCCGAACATAGCGGGCATCGTTTGTTCGTCTCGGGTCATCGGCCGAATCCGCGCCCCGGCCTTCCGCTCGGCTGATCAGGAGCTGCGGGTCACCGAGGGTGCCGCCCGCTGGGGGAGGGCGACGATGGTGGAGCGGAGGCGGTTGAGGGCTTCCGCACGAGCGCCGGTCAGCGACGGTTCCTCCGTCAGCAGTGCCGGACGGACCTCGACATGGCGGGGCATCTGGGTGAACGCCGTGGTGATGGCATCGAGGACCGCCGGATGGCTGCCCCAGGGCCCGCCGAGGATGACCAGTCGCGGGTCGGTGAGCGCGACGATGGCGGCGAGAACGCCGCTGACGGCGCGCCCCAGCGCTTCACGCGTGGCCATGTCGGTCTGACGGACGCGATCCGCGTCGATGGCCGTCGTGCCGGCGCGGCGCAGGTCGAGGTCGGCGAACACGTCGATGAACCGGGTTGCCTGGCCGTGTGGGCCGATGGTCAGCAGGTGGGCGATCTCGCCGGCCAGCCCGGTGTGGCCTCGGCGTACCTCGCCATCACTGACGACCGCGCAGCCCAGCCCCTCGCCGAGGAAGACGTAGGCGAAGTCGCTCAAGCGGGTCGGATCGTTGTCTCGTTCGGCCTGCGCCGCCCAGTTGACGTCGTTGTCGACGATGACCGGGCCGCCGACCTGTGGCGCCAGCACGTCGACCGGGTCGAGGTCGCCGAGCAGGAACGGTGCGTCGGGCAGTCGGACCAGTCGACCGCTGGCGCGTTCCACCGGGTCGGCGGCGCTGACGACCGCCAGTCGGATCGCTCCTCCGGCGCTCTCCCGTGCCTGTGCGGCGGCGGTGCCCAGGGCCGTCGCGACCTGCTCGGCCCGTGCCGGCCGGCTGATGTCGTGGCGGGTTCGCGCAAGGATGTCGCCGTGGGCGTCGACCCGCTCGACGACCACTCCGTCGGGCGCGATGCTGATGGCCAGGGCGGTGCCGGCCGTGTCGGCGAGGGCGTAGTACGAGCCGACGCGGCCCCGGCCGCGCCCGCCGGGCGTCCGTTCCCCGGTGTCCACGACCAGGCCGGCTTCGGCCAGCCGGCGCACGCTCTCGCCAACGGTGGGCTTGGACAGGCCGCTGCGGGTCGCCAGGTCGGCCCGGGTCAGCCGCCGTGCCTGCATCAACTCCCGCAGCACGTGCTCGTCGGTCAGCGAGCGGAGCAGCTCCAGCGAGGGCTTGACGGTGGTCACCCACCGATTCTAGGCAGGAGCCTTGCCTAGAAGGGTGCCCGCCTCCTACAGTCTTTCCAAGAAGGAGCCCTAACTAGAAGGAGTCGCGCCGTGAACGCCCAGCCCGCTCTGGCCGCCGCACCGCTCCCGCCCCTGCCGCACTGGGAGTCGCCGCCGAACGACCTTTCCGCCGCCATCCGCCAGATCAAGGCCGCGCTACGGGCCCGAATCGAGGTCTCCGGCCGCACCGTCGAGGAGGTGTTCGCGGTCGTCGAACAGCGGGTCCAGGCGAAGGTCGACGACGTCACCGCCGCCAGGGAGCGCGGCGAGACGATCTGGCCGGTCATCGAGTACGCGGACATCGAGGCCGGCACGGTGTCAGCCGAAGCGGTGGAGAAGCTGCGCGAGCGGGGCTGCATCGTCGTACGCGGGCATTTCGACCGCCAGCAGGCCCTCGACTGGGACCGCGACATCGTCGACTACGTGGACGGCAACGGCTTCTTCGAGGCGTACCGAGGGCCCGGCGACGACTTCTTCGGCAGCGTGGGGTCCAAGCCCGAGATCTACCCGGTCTACTGGTCGCCGGCCCAGATGCAGGCCCGCCAGAGCGACCGGATGGCCCGGGTGCAGGCGTTCCTGAACAGCCAGTGGAAGCACGAGTCCGAGGGTGTGCGGTGGTTCGACCCGAACCGCGACTCGCTCTACCCGGACCGGATCCGCCGCCGGCCGCCGGGCGCCGACTCGGGCGGTCTGGGCACCCACCTCGACCCCGGCACCCTCGACCTGTGGATGACCGAGGCCTACCAAAGGACCTTCCGGCACCTCTTCAGCGGCACGGTCGAGCAGTACGACCCCTGGGACGCCGCCCACCGCACCGCCGGACCGCAGTATCCCGGCACCACCATGTGCTCGGCCTTCCGCACCTTCCAGGGCTGGACCGCGCTCTCCGACATGGACCATGACCAGGGAGTGCTGCACACGGTCCCGATCCCCGAGGCGATGGGCTACCTGATGCTCCGGCCGCTGCTGGCCGACGTGCCCGCCGACGACATGTGCGGCGTCACGGTCAACCAGGTCTTTCCCGCCAACGACAGGTGGCACCCGCTGCTCATGCGGGCCCTCACCGGCATCCCCGACGTCAGGGCGGGCGACTCCGTCTGGTGGCACTGCGACATGATCCACAGCGTGGCGCCCGTCCAGGGGCAACAGGGGTGGGGCAATGTCATGTACATTCCCGCGGCCCCGTGGTGCCCCCGCAACGAGCGGTACTCGGCGGCCGTCCGGGAGGCGTTCCAGACCGGGTCCAGCCCGACCGACTTCCCGGCCGAGCACTACGAGCGCGGTTGGCCCAACCGCTTCCAGCCCGACAGCCTCAACCCCACCGGACGGCGCGGCCTGGGCCTGGACTGATCGCCCGCACCGGACAGCGGGCCGACGGTGCGGGCCTCCGTCGGACGGAGCGCAACAGCGCATGGCGGTGGGCCGCCCGAAGATGCTCTCGGGCGGCCCAATCGCGGGTGGTACGAGCTGTCGGCGTCCTCAGATGCGGGACCACTTCTGGTTGGCGGCGCCGATGCAGTCCCACAGGTGCAGTTTGCCGCCGTTGGCGGGGTTGGCGTCCCGAACGTCCACGCACCGGTTGGCGCTGACGTTGATCAGGTCGCCGGCGGCGTTGAGGGTGAAGCGTTGGGCGGGATTGCCGTTGCAGGAGACCAGGTTGACCTCGGTGCCGTTGGCGGTGCCCGCCCAGGCGGGGTCCATGCACTTGCCCATCGCGCGGACGGTCCCATCGGAGGCGAAGGTCCAGGCCTGCGCGGCGGTGGTGTTGCAGTCCCAGATCTGCAGCTTGGCGCCCTCGACCGGGTTGGCGCTGGGGATGTCGATGCAGCGTCCGCTCTGCGCGCCTCGGATCCGGCTGGTGCCGGGGGCCGGGTCGCCGCCACCGCCGGAGGTGTAGCCGGACACCCGGACGTAGTCGACGAGCATCTGCTGCGGGAACTGCGTGGAGCCGTCCGGGTAACCGGGCCAGTTACCGCCGACCGCCACGTTGAGGATCATGAAGAAGGGGTGGTCGAAGACCCACCGGTTGCCGCCCAGCCGGGCGGGGTCGACCCGGTGGTACTGCACCCCGTCCAGATACCAGGTGATCACGTTCGGCTCCCAGTCCACCCGGTAGGTGTGAAAGCCGTCGGCGAGTGGCCCGCCGAGGGTGCGGCTGCCGGTGATGCCACCGCCGCCGGAGTAGCCAGGCCCGTGCACGGTGCCGTAGACGGTGTTGGGTTCCCTGCCGATGTTTTCCATGACGTCGATCTCGCCGACGTTGGGCCATCCTCCGCTGCCGGTGCCGAGCATCCAGAACGCCGGCCAGATGCCCTGACCGCGCGGGATCTTGATGCGGGCCTCGAACCGGCCGTACGTCTGGGTGAAGGTGGCCGCGGTCAGCAGCCGCGCCGAGGTGTACTCGCAGCGCCCGTAGTGGCACTGATAGTTGGCGGGGTTGTCCCGGCGGGCGGTGATGACCAGATTGCCCTGGCCGTCGTGGACGGCGTTGCTGGTGCTGTTGGTGTAGTACTGCCGCTCGTTGTTGCCCCAGCCGCCACCGCCGATGTCGAAGCGCCATTTGCCCTGGTCGACGGCTGCGCCGGCCGGAGCGTTGAACTCGTCCTGCCAGGTGATCGGGCCGATGGCGGCCTCGGCCCGGTCCGGGTGCGCCGGGAGGACGAGAGCCGAGGTGGTGGCGAGGAGAGCGACCGCGGCGAGGACGAGGGGTCGGAAACGGGGGGCGGGACGGGCGTTGAACACGGGGGGCTCCTCAGCGAGTGGGGTGGCGGAGGCTGTGCACCGGAGGGCCTGAGAGCGCTCTCTATAGCGAAGCATGTCGATATGACGGTCTTTTTGTCAAGAGTGTTTCCAATGCGACGACAGTCCACTACCGGAGCGTCGCAGTCGCCCGGGTCGGGCTGGTCCACCGTCCGCCCATCCGGGCGCCGCTCCCACCCGGCGGCCGACCGCCGGGCCGACTCTCGCCTGCCTTCGACAGCGGCGGCAGGACCCGGTTCGGGAGCGGGGGCTGGATCTGGTTCGGGAGCGGGTGGCAGGACCGGTTCGGGAGCGGGGGCAGGACCTGCGGGTCTGCGGCCGCACCGGGCTGAGGGCACCTTCTTTGCCGCCTTTGCTCTGCTTCAACCCGCGCAACGGTTTCGGGCCGCGAGTGTTGCGTGGGTTGAAGCAGAGCAAAGGGTGCGAGCTGACCACTGGCGCGTCCGCTGGCGAACCGACGTCGCTGGCGAGCCGACGTCGCTGGCGAGCCGACGTCGCTGGCGAGCCGACGTCGCTGGCGAACCGACGTCTCCGAGGGTCACGGTTCGCCGGTGAACCTGTGCACCGCCATCCGCTGCGGCTCCGGAGCACATTCCTCCGATAGGGGTCTAATCGATCCTTCCTATTGCCGTGAGGCGTCCACGGGGGACAGGATGACGAGGCTCGCCGGAAACATCCCCGTAACCTGCGTGCTGCTGGTCTCTGTCACGAGGAAGTGGGAGTCAGTCATGAGCGACGTGTCGACGGCGCTGGGTGTGCGCCTCTACCCGGACCTGGTCGAGCGGGGTGGTCTGGCCCCCGCGCTCATCGAGATCGCCGCCCGGCACGAGCTCGACCTCGGCCGGATAACCGCTCCCGAGCAGGGGCGTGCCCGGTTCACCTGCGCCGAGCTGCACTCCGACCAGGGCGTGGTCTGCGTCGGGCTGGGTTCTCAGGCCCGGTACTTCATGGTGGACCTTCGGGTTGCCGGCGAGGTTCAAGCACGGGGCGACGCCATGGACCTCGTGCAGGTGGCCCAGCTGGCCGCGGCCTGGCGGGCCGGGCTGACGCTCACCGAGCTCACCGCCCGGTTCCCCTTCATGGAGGAGATGAAGAGCCGCCCGACGTCGGTGGCTCAGGCACGCTAGCGAGCCTGCCGCAGCGCGGTCGGGCCAAAGGCGGGTCAGCAGCGCAGCCGGGGTGGCAACGGTGCGTCGGCGGTGGCCTCGCGGTCCAGATAGGTGGCCTCGACGAACGCGAGGAAGCGTTCCGCGTCGGCCGCGTTGGAGGCCAGACCGAACGAGACGCGGACCGCGCCACCGGTCGGCAGCCGCAGCGCCCCGAGATACTCATCGATCGTGTCGATCCGCGCGAGCAGCCGCCGGCGCAGCGAGCCGCGGCTGATGCCGAACGCACCCTCTCCCGCACCCGGATTGCAGAAACAGCCGGTACGCAGGGAGAAGCCCGCCGCCGCGGCCTCCCGCGCCACGAGCCGCTCGTCGACCAGGGAACCGTCCGGGTGGCGGAGGTTGAACGTCACCGTGCCGCCCCGGTCCGCACCCGTCGCCGGCCCGTACACCTGGACCAGTGGCCGGCCGGTGCGGTGCCGCAGCGTGGTCAGCCGGGCCAGCCGCCACCCGGTGAGCAGGCCGACCCGGGTGTGCACGAGGTCCACGCCGATCGCGTCGAGCCAGCGCAACCCGAACTCCACGTCCGGGATGCTCAGGAAGTTGAGCGTGCCGTCCTCGAACGCCGACTCGTCGTCCATCGACCGGTGCCAGTCGCCCTGAACGCTGACCGCCCGGATCGTGCCGCCGGCGAACCACGGCCGGCGCAGCCGGGCCAGCGCGTCGCGGCGGGCCAGCAGCGCGCCGACGCCGGTGGGGTAGCCGAAGAGCTTGTACCAGCTCAGGCAGACGAACTCGGGTTGGACGGCGCGGAGATCCAACCGGTTCGTCGGGGCGTACGCGGCGGCGTCGAGCAGCACGTCGTACCCGTGCCGGTGGGCCAGCTCCACCCAGCTCAGCGGGTGCTGCACGCCGGAGAAGTTGCTCTGCGCCGGGTACGCGAACAGGCCCCGACCGCCGGGCCGACCCCGCCGCCCGCCCAGCCCGCCGCGGTTGGCGTCCAGCACGTCGACCAGGTCCGCCTCGGCGACCCGCAGCTCCGGACCGGCCAGCGGTACGTAGCGCGCCCGCGCGCCGGCTGCCCGGGCGTACTCGCGGATGCCGTTGACCGAGTTGTGGTTGTCCCAGGTCAGCACGAACGGTGCGGTCCGGCTGAAGTCGTACGCCTCGCCGACCAGCCGGCAGGCGCCGCTGGCGTTCGGGGTGAAGACGACCGCGTACTCCGCCGGGTCCGCCCGGAAGAAGTCGAGCACCGCGTGCCGGGCCGACTCCACCAGGGAGCCGGCCGCCTCCGAGGTCGGGTTCTCCGAGTGCGGATTGCTGTACAGGCCCGCCAGCAACCGGTCGTGGTGGGCTCTCACCTGTGCCTGTGCGGCCACCCCGGACCCGGCGTAGTCCAGGTAGACGTGGCCGTGCCGGTCGAGGTGCCGGTATTCGGTGGCGCGCAGTTCGTCGATCCGGGCGGTGCCGGCGTACCCCGGCAGCTTCGCCGGCGATGTGCCGGCGGCGGTGCGGGACGCGGGTTCAGGAGGCACGGTGACGCTCCCTGCGGACCAGCACCACCCAGGTCGCGGCGAGGAAGAGCAGCACGAAACCGCCGAGCACCAGCCAGTTCACCCACACCGGGCGGGAGAAGCTGTCGCCGTAGGTGGCCAGCAGGGGCGGACCGAGCGGGGAGGCGCCCTCCCGCCAGAGCCGCTCCACCCCGGCTGTGTGGCCCAAGCCCTCGAACGCCCACCGGTTCGACATCGCGTAGCTGAGCCACTGGCCGCCGGCCGCCATGGCCGGCACCGGCAGGATCGCGCCGACGAACAGCACCTGCGGGAAGCAGAGCATTGGCAGCATGAGCGTGGCCTGGGCGGCGTCGGAGACGGCCGCGGAGCAGAGCAGGCCGAGGGTGAGCGCGGCCGCCGAGGAGAGCAGCAGCGTCGTGTACAGGGCGGTGAAGCCGGCGCCGTCGACCGGCGGCAGTCGATCGGTGCCGCGCAGCACACCGAGCAGGGCGAGGTCCACCAGGGCCAGCAGGGGCAGCAGCACCGCCACCTTCGCCACCAGGTACGGCAGCAGCCGGACACCGGCCAGCCGCTCCCGGCGCAGGATCGGCAGCTCGGTGCAGATCTGGAGCAGGCCATAGGTCAGACCGAAGAAGAAGCCGCCGAACGCGATCCAGAACAGGATCATCACGGTCACGGTCGGGCTGGGGTGCGCCGGGTCGAACGCCCCGGGGCGGAACAGCAGCGCGAACATACCGAGCACCATCAGTGGCGAGCCGAGCAGGATCGCCAGGGTGAGCCGGTTTCGGGCGACGATCTCGGTGTTGCGCGCGGTGAGGACGCCGAACTGGCGCAGCCGGCCGACCTGCCGGTGCCCCGCGGCGCCCGGGTCGACCGGACGGGCGGGTGGGTCGACGTCGCGGTGCGCGGCGAAGCGGTCGGGCAACGCGGCCGGGTCGGTCTCCTCGTCGAGCCGCAGGTGCACCTCGGCGAGGGACCGTAGGCCGAAGAACTCCTGGGCGTCAGCCGGGGTGCCGGCGAACGCCAACCGGCCCTGGCGGGTCAGCACCACGACCCGGTCGCACCGGTCCACGTCGGTGATCTGGTGGGTGGTGAGCACCACGGTGGTCCCCGCGTCGGCGAGCGTGCGCAGCACCCGGAGCAGGTCCACGGCGATCGCCGGGTCCAGCCCGGAGGTGGGCTCGTCCAGGAAGAACACGCCTGGCCGGGTGAGCAGCTCGACGGCGATGCTGGCGCGTTTGCGCTCGCCGCCGCTGAGCCGGCCCACCGGGACGGAACCCCTATCGGTCAGCCGCAACCCGGCGAGCACCTCGGCGACCCGTTCGGTCACCTCGACCGGGCCGGTCTCCGGTGGCAGGCGCAGTCGGGCCGCGTACCGCAGTGTGCGTTCCAGGGGCAGCTCGCGGTGGATGATGTCGTCCTGCGGAACGTAGCCGACCGCACCTTCTCCGGTGGGGCCGTCGTACGACACGGTGCCGGCCGCCGGTCGCCGTATCCCGGCGAGCGTCTCCAGCAGGGTGGTCTTGCCGGCGCCGCTGGCGCCGATGATGGCGACGACCTCACCCGGTTGGATGGTCAACGAGATGTCGTCGAGGATCCGGCGCCCGTCCCGGACGCTCTGGCCCAGGCCCCTGGCGATGATGCCGACGCCGGTGCGCGGGGAGGACGTCGTCTGCTCGGTCGTCATGTGGGGTGTGCTCGATCCGGTCGGGAGTGGGCCGCCTGAATATCGTGCCTCGCCGATGCTACGTCCGGGTGCCCACTCCACCGTCCCGGCCACTCAGTCGGTCGTGGTCCGCGCCTCCGCCGGCACCTGGAGGAGGTCGAGGCAGTTGCGCCACAGCGTCTCCAGCTGGGCCGGATCGTTGAGCAGCTTCGCGAGCAGGACCCGCCCCTCGATCTGGGCCACAATGGACCGGGCGGCTTCCCGGGTGTCGACCGCCGGGCCGGCGAGTCCGTTCGCCTTCGCCTCGACGACCACCTGCTCGATGAGGTCGATCTGGGCCTCGAAGATCTCCTGGAGCCGGCGGCGGATCTCCTCGGCCTGGTTGCTGAGTTCGAGGGCGAGGTTGCCGAACAGGCAGCCGGCGACCACGCCGGCCTTCTGCTGGCCGGTGCGCTGGACCGCCTCGGTGGCCTCGAACAGGTCCCTCAGCCGCCGCAGCGGGTCGCGCCCGCTGCCGAGCAGCTGCTCCCACTGGCGGCGCTGGTTCGCCCAGTGCTCGTCGATCACGGTGCGGGCGAGCGCCTGCTTGGACTCGAAGAAGTAGTAGAAGCTGCCCTTCGGCACACCCGCCGTCGCGCAGATCTCCGCCACGCCCAGGGCAGAGTAGCCGCGCTGCTCGATCAGCACCGCGGCCGCGTCGAGAATCTTGTTTCGCGCGTCACTGGTCCGTCCCATGCTTTGACGATACCCGACCGGTCGGCTAGCTTTTAGTCGACCAGTCGTCTAGTGATCATCTCGGCCGGGCCAAACGGTCCCGGCCCCCTCCGGCCAGTCAGGAAGTGGTTCTCATGAACACCAGTCAGGGGCAGAAGGTCGTCGTGATCACCGGTGCGTCACAGGGCATCGGCGCCGACCTCGTGGACGCCTACCGCAAACTCGGGTACGGCGTCGTGGCGACCTCGCGCTCGATCGGCCCCGCGGACGACCCGGAGGTCGTCACCGTCCGCGGCGACATCGCCGACCCGGACACGGCAGAGCGGGTGGTCCGTGCCGCCCTGGACCGTTTCGGGCGTATCGACACCCTGGTGAACAACGCCGGCGTCTTCGTCGCCAAGCCGTTCACCGACTACACCGACGAGGAGTTCGACCTTGTCACCGGGGTCAACCTCGCGGGGTTCTTCCACCTCACCCGGCGCGTCCTGCCGCACCTGCTGACCACCGGCGCCGGGCACATCGTCACCATCACGACCAGTTTCGTCGACCAGCCCAGCTCGCACGTCCCGTCCGTGCTCGCCTCGTTGACCAAGGGTGGCCTCAGCTCCGCCACCAAGTCCCTGGCCATCGAGTACGCGGCTCGCGGAGTCCGGGTCAACGCCGTCGCACCCGGCATCATCAAGACCCCGATGCACCCGGTCGAGACGCACCAGACGCTCGCCGGCCTGCACCCGGTCGGCCGGATGGGGGAGACCAGCGACGTCGTCGACGCCGTCGTCTACCTCGAGTCCGCGCCCTTCGTCACTGGCGAGATCCTGCACGTCGACGGCGGCCAGAACGCCGGTCACTGAACGCCCAACCCCACCCCGGAAGAGGAGCAGAGAATGCCGATCGTCACCATCCAGATCACTCGCGAGGGCAACACGCCGGGCACGTCCGCGGCGACCGCCGAGGAGAAGGCCGCCCTCATCAAGGGCGTGAGCGAACTGCTGCGCGACGTCCTGAACAAGCCGTTGACGTCGACCTTCGTGGTGATCGACGAGGTCGAGACGGAGAACTGGGGTCGCGGCGGCCTCCCGGTCGACCAGTTCCGACAGCAGCAGAGCGGGGCCGTACCCGAGTAGCGGCCCCACCGCCACCGGCTCTCGAACCGCGGCGCCGGGGACGTCGGAACGCCGACGCCCCCGGCGCGGTCTAGCCGGGTGCCCAGTGGCATGAACACCCCGGTCGCGGGAAGAACGTCGTCCGCCGCCGGAGTGGGGAGTCGGGATGAGAGCCGTCGTCTACGCGGACGTCCGGACCGTCGAGGTGCGGGAGGTGCCGGACGCGACGCTGGAGACGGAGACCGACGCGCTAGTGCGGATCACCTCCACCGCCCTGTGCGGCACCGACCTGCACATGTACGACGGGCGGACCGGAGCCGAACCCGGCCTGGTCTTCGGCCACGAACCGCTGGGCGTGGTCGAGCAGGTGGGCAGCGCCGTCCAGACGGTCCGTCCGGGCACCCGCGTGGTGATCCCCACGCACCTGTTCTGCGGAACGTGCGTGATGTGCGCCCGGGGGCTCTCGGCGGCCTGCCTGCGCGTCCGCGCCGAGGGGCCGGGCGCCGCGTACGGCTACGCCGGGATGGGCCCGTACCGGGGTGCCCAGGCCGACCTGCTGCGCGTGCCGTGGGCGGACGCGAACTGCGTACCCGTCCCCGGGGAGCCGGGTGACGGGTACGAGGACGACTTCGTGCTGCTCGCCGACGCGTTCGTCACCGGGTGGCACGCCACCGCGACCCTCGCCGGGGTCGAGGCCGGCGACACGGTGGCCGTGTTCGGTGCCGGCACCATCGGCCTGCTCAGCGCCTACTCGGCGCTGATCCGCGGTGCCAGGGTGGTGTACTGCGTGGATGGTGTGGACGCCCGGCTGGACAAGGCCGGTGAGATCGGCGCGGTGCCGGTCGACTTCCGCCGGGGCGACCCCGTGGAGCAGATCCGCGCGGAGCGGGCCCGGGCGGGACTGCCGCTGGGCGAGGAGAAGCTGGGCGGGATCGACAAGGTCGTCGACGCCGTCGGGTTCCACGCCCGCGACCGCGAGCGCCCCGATCAGGAGCGCCCCGACCAGGTCATCGCGGACGCGGCCCGGCTGGTCAACCCCGCCGGAGCGATCGCGGTCGCCGGCGTGTACCCGGAGAAGGACCTGCGACCGCGCCCCGGCGCGAGTGCCAGCGAGGAGCTGGTCGCACCGTGGGGGACGCTGTTCAACAAGGGCGTCTCGGTCCGGTTCGGCCGTACCCACGACCGCCGCTACACCGTGCTGCTTCGTGACCTGGTCGTCTCCGGCCGGGCCCGGCCCAGCGTGATCGTCACCCACCACGGCACCCTCGCCGACGCGCCCGAGCTGTACCGCAGTTTCGACCGCCGCGAGAACGGGGTGATCAAGGCGGTCCTGCGCCCGTGAGCGCCGGCGCTCCGGCCGGCGTCAGAGGTTGAGTGGCGCCGGGTCGGCGGCCAACTCCCGGAACCGCCCACGCGGGTCGGGCACCAGCCGCCGGGTCGACAGATCCAGCAGCCCGCCCACCCCGGTCAGCCGCGCCACCGGGGTCCCGTCCGGGAGGGTGTAGTCCTGGTCGATGTGGAAGGCCCGGCCCTCGCCCCAGCGGAACTGGCAGGAGACGTCCACCTCGTCCCCGCCGCGCAGCTCGCGCAGGTACTTCACGGTCACCTCCATGGCGACCGGTCCCACTCCGGCGGCGAGAAGCCGGTCCTGCGCGATGCCGGCCGCGCGCAGGCATTCCCACCGGGCGTGCTCGCCGTACTGGAGGTAGACGGCCTGGTTCAGGTGGCCCTGGGTGTCCAGCTCGTAGCCACGAACGGTGATGCGTACCCGGAACGGATCTCCCATGGGCTCGAGGGTAGTTGGGCACCCGGGCGGCCGACGTACGTGGTGATCCTGGTCTTCGCCGGGGGTCATCCGTCAGTGGTCGTCCGCCCGAGGCGTTGATCACATCGCTGTCCGGGGTGGGTCGCATCGCCGCTGGTCAAGGTCGTCGGAGAGCTGC
The DNA here is from genome assembly GCF_040608175.1 of Micromonospora sp. NPDC005206. NCBI lineage: Bacteria > Bacillati > Actinomycetota > Actinomycetes > Micromonosporales > Micromonosporaceae > Micromonospora > Micromonospora sp. NPDC005206. Next base: position 159,169 of record NZ_JBEXHU010000013.1, on the reverse strand, counting down.
CGATCAAGATCGCTCGATGGCGGCGGCGTCCGCTCGCGGTGCCTCGCGAGCCGCCCGGAGCGCGTTGTGCCTGCTGGCGGCCCCGGGGATGCTGGCCGAGGTCGATCGGCCCGTCACGCCAAGTCGATGGGGTGTGACGAGCGGCGGTCGGGGCGCCGGTGGGGCTACGGCGACTGTTGGGACGTGTGAACACTGCGCGACGTCGATATTGCCGGATTGTTACATTTTCAACAGGCCCTCGCCTTGCGGATGACCCTTCCACCGCAATACGTTGCCGTCAACAACAAAACCGAGTGAAGGTCAAACCTTCCGGAGGCAACCGATGACGTTGGCGAGGTGGTACGAGCGATGAGCGACGTGCCCATCCTCCTTGAGATGCGCTCCATCACCAAGGAGTTTCCCGGAGTCAAGGCCCTCTCCGACGTCAACCTGGTGGTTCGCGCCGGCGAGATCCATGCCATCTGCGGCGAGAACGGCGCGGGCAAGTCCACGCTGATGAAGGTCCTCAGCGGGGTCTACCCACACGGCACCTACGAGGGCAAGATCGTCTACCAGGGCGCGGAGACCCGGTTCTCCGACATCCGCGCCAGCGAGAACGCCGGAATCGTGATCATCCACCAGGAGCTCGCGCTCATTCCGGGCATGTCGATCGCGGAGAACATCTTCCTCGGCAACGAACCGCGCAAGCGGGGCGCGATCGACTGGAAGGCCGCGAACCGGATGGCGCTGGACCTGATGGCCCGGGTCGGTCTCGAGGAGGACCCGGACACCCTGATCAAGGACATCGGGGTCGGCAAGCAGCAGCTCGTGGAGATCGCCAAGGCGTTCGCCAAGGACGTGAAGCTGCTCATCCTGGACGAGCCGACCGCGGCTCTGAACGAGGCCGACTCCCGGCACCTGCTGGACCTGCTGCGTGGTTTCCGCTCCCGCGGCATCACCTCGATCATGATCTCGCACAAGCTGAACGAGATCGAGGCGATCGCCGACCAGATCACGATCCTGCGCGACGGCCGGACCGTGGAGACCCTGGACGTCAAGGCGGACGGGGTCGACGAGGACCGGATCGTGCGGGGCATGGTCGGCCGCGAGCTGAGCAGCCGGTTCCCGGAACACACGCCGAAGATCGGTGAGGTCTTCTTCGAGGTCCGGAACTGGAACGTCCGGCACCCGATCTCCGCCGAGCGGCAGGTCTGCAAGAACGAGAGCTTCGTGGTGCGTCGCGGCGAGATCGTCGGCTTCGCCGGCCTGATGGGCGCCGGCCGCACGGAGCTGGCGATGAGTGTCTTCGGCCGCTCCTACGGGGTGTACGAGTCGGGCACGATCATCAAGGACGGCAAGGAGATCGTCCTGAAGTCGGTCGCGGACGCGATCGACAACGGGCTCGCGTACGTCAGCGAGGACCGCAAGGCGATCGGCCTCAACCTGCTCGACGACATCAAGTCGTCGACGGTCGCCGCCAAGCTGTCCAAGATCTCGCACCACGGCGTCCTGAGCGAGGTCGAGGAGTACCAGGCGGCTGAGGCGTACCGCAAGGAGTTGCGGACCAAGGCCCCGACGGTCGACGAGAGCGTCTCGAAGCTCTCCGGCGGTAACCAGCAGAAGGTCGTCCTGGCGAAGTGGATGTTCACCGACCCGGACCTGCTGATCCTCGACGAGCCGACGCGCGGCATCGACGTGGGTGCCAAGTACGAGATCTACGGCATCATCCAGCGGCTCGCCGACCAGGGGAAGGGCGTCGTCGTCATCTCCTCGGAGCTGCCTGAGCTGATCGGGCTCTGCGACCGCATCTACACCGTGTTCGAAGGCTCCATCACGGGCGAGATCGCCCGGGAAGATGCCAACCCGGAAAACCTCATGAAGCAGATGACCTCGACGAAGAAGATGCTGACACGATGAGCCGTTTGAAGGACCTTCAGAAGAACCTGTTCGGAGGCACCACCTCCAACGCTCGCCAGTTCGGGATGATCTTCACCCTGGTGGCGATCGTCGTCCTGTTCCAGATCCTGACCGATGGCCTCACCCTGCGGTCGGACAACCTGATCGCGCTGTTCCAGCAGAACTCGTACATTCTGATTCTGGCCATCGGCATGCTCATGGTGATCGTCGCCGGGCACATCGACCTCTCGGTCGGCTCCATCGCCGCCTTCGCGGGCATCCTGGTGGCCAAGTCGATGGCCGACTGGTCGCTGCCCTGGCCCGTAGCCATCCTGTTCGGCCTCGCGATCGGCGCGATCATCGGCGCCTGGCAGGGCTTCTGGGTGGCATACATCGGGGTCCCGGCGTTCATCGTCACCCTGGCCGGCATGCTGCTGTTCCGCGGTGGCAACCAGTACATCGGTAACGCCAACACGATCCCGGTGCCGGAGGGCTTCCGGGAGATCGGCTCCGGCTTCCTGCCCGAGTTCGGTCCGAACACCGGCTACAACAACGCCACGCTGCTGCTCGGCCTGGCCGCGGCGGTGGCCGTGGTGTGGCGCGAGATCCAGGCCCGTAAGACCCGCAGGGCCATGGACGCTGACCCCGCACCGATGTGGATCTCGATCCTGCGGATGGCCGTCATGGTCGGGGTGATCGCCTTCGCATCGCTGCGCTTCGCCAGCGGTCGCGTCGGCACCAGCTTCCCGATCTCCGGCATCATCCTGCTGGTCCTGGTGATCGCGTACTCCTTCTACACCCGCAACACGGCCGGTGGCCGGCACATCTACGCGGTGGGCGGCAACTCCCGGGCGGCCGAGCTGTCCGGTGTGAAGCTCAAGCGGGTCAACTTCTTCGTCATGATGAACATGTCCGTCCTGGCTGCCCTGGCCGGCATGATCTTCGTGGCCCGCTCGGCGGCCTCCGGACCGCAGGACGGTAACGGCTGGGAACTGGACGCGATCGCCGCGGTCTTCATCGGTGGCGCGGCGGTCTCCGGCGGTATCGGCACCATCAGCGGCTCGATCGTTGGTGGTCTCGTCATGGCCGTGCTCAACAACGGCCTGCAACTGATGGGCGTCGGCACCGACCGCGTCCAGATCATCAAGGGCCTGGTCCTGCTGCTGGCCGTCGCGATCGACGTCTACAACAAGAGCCAGGGGCGGTTCTCCATCATCGGAAGTCTGATGCGACCGTTCCGTCGCGAAGACTCCGCCCCACCCGCCTCACCGCCGGACGCGGAGCGCGAGCCCGCCAAGGCAGCGGTGTCCGGCTGACGGCCACCGACCTCTCCACCCGTCTCAATTATCAGAAAGGCAAGTCCTCCCATGCGTAAATTCTTCGGCACGTCGGTGGTTGCCATCAGCGCCGCCGCCATGCTGGCTCTCGCCGGCTGCGGCTCCGGCCGTGACGGCGACGGCGACTCCAGCGGCGAGGCCGCCAAGGGCTTCGCGGCGAACTCGCTGATCGGCGTGGCCCTCCCGGCCAAGACCTCGGAGAACTGGGTCCTCGCCGGTGACCTCTTCAGCAACGGTCTCAAGGAGGCCGGTTTCCAGGCTGACGTGCAGTACGCCGGCGCGTCGACCACGGTGGCCGACCAGCAGGCCCAGATCACGGCCATGACCACCAAGGGTGCCAAGGTCATCGTCATCGGCGCGACCGACGCCGCGCAGCTGTCGACCCAGGTCGCGGCGGCCCACGCGGCCGGCGCGAAGGTCATCGCGTACGACCGGCTCATCACCAACACGCCGGACCTCGACTACTACGTCGCGTTCGACAACTTCAAGGTCGGCCAGCTCCAGGGCCAGGCCCTGCTGGACGGCATGAAGGCCAAGAAGCCGAACGGCCCGTACAACATCGAGCTGTTCTCCGGCTCGCCGGACGACAACAACGCCGGTGTCTTCTTCAACGGCGCGATGAGCGTGCTCAAGCCGGAGATCGACAAGGGCACCGTGGTCGTCGCCTCGAAGCAGACCGACGTCAAGCAGACCGCCATCCAGGGCTGGAAGGCCGAGGGTGCGCAGGCCCGCATGGACCAGCTGCTGACCTCGACCTACGGCAACAAGGAGCTGGACGGCGTCCTCTCCCCGAACGACACGCTGGCCCGCGCGATCCTGACCTCGGTCAAGGGCGCTGGCAAGCCGACCCCGGTCGTCACCGGCCAGGACTCCGAGGTCGAGTCGGTCAAGTCGATCGTCGCTGGCGAGCAGTACATGACGATCAACAAGGACACCCGCAACCTGGTGAAGGAGACCATCAACATGGTCAAGGCTCTCCAGGCCGGTAACACCCCGCAGGTGAACGACACCAAGTCCTACAACAACGGCAGCAAGGTCGTCGACACGTACCTGCTCCCGCCGGTCGCCGTCACCAAGGCGAACGCGGCTGAGGCGTACGCCAACGACCCGAAGCTCGCGCCGCTCACCAAGTAAGCACCACACGGTAGGCAGTGACACCGATGGGTCCCGGATCTCCTGTTCCGGGACCCATCGTCGTCCTGACACCCCCGCACCAGCCGGTACCGATCCGGAAGGAGGTCTGACCGTGGCATCACCAGTCCGGGCCAGGCCAGCCGGCGTCGGCCGCAACTCCGAATCCCCGCTGCCCGCGGTCCCCGGCGCCAGCCAGGAGGAGATCCGGCGGCAGAACCTCGGCGCCGTCCTGCGCTACGTCCACCTGCACGGGCCGACGTCCCGGGCCGAGCTGACCAGCCGACTCGGCCTCAACCGCAGCACCATCGGCGCTCTCGCGGCCGACCTGGTCGCGAGTGGCCTGGTCACCGAGGAGGCGCCGACCACCGCCCGTCGGGCAGGCCGGCCCTCGCTGGTGGTGAGCCCGCGCTCCGACCGGGTCTACGCCCACGCGCTGAGCATCGACGCGGACCGACTGCGCGCCGCCCGGATCGGCCTGGGTGGTCGCATCCTGGACCTGCGCGAGGTCGCCCGACCCGGTGGCATGACGGCGGTCGACGCGGTCGGGCCGCTGGCCGACCTGGTCCGCGACATGGAACGCTCCGTGGCCGCCGACGCGCTGCTGGTCGGCGGCGCGGTCGCGGTCACCGACACCACCTGCGAGGCGGACGGTCGCATCCGGATCGCCGGCGTCGACGAGACTCTGGGCGTCGCGCTCGAGGCCGAGTTCGCCGTCGGCCCGGGCTTCGTGGCCGGCGACCTGGCCGACATCGCCGGCCTGGCCGAGCACGTCCGCGGCGTGGCGGCCGGCATCGACGACCTCATCTACCTGCACGGTGACCTCGGCATCAGCGCCGGCATCATCGTCGACGGCCGGCTGGTGATCGGGCACCGGGGCCACAGCGGCAAGGTCGGTCACATGGTGGTCAACCCGAACGGGCTGCCCTGCGGCTGCGGCTCCCGCGGCTGCTGGGAGACCGAGATCGGCGAGGCCGCGCTGCTGCGGCACGCCGGTCGGGACCCGGGCGACCGCGCGGCAGTGGCCGAGGTGCTGCGCGCGGCGGCGGACGGCGACCGGACCGCCCGGGAGGCGGTCGAGCAGGTCGCCGACTGGCTCGGCTTCGGCGTGGCCAACCTGGTCAACGTGGTCAACCCGGACGCTGTGGTGTTCGGCGGCTCGCTGCGCGACATCTTCATCGCCGGGGCGGACACGGTCCGCAGCCGGTTGGGTGCCATGCCGCTGCCGGGTTCCCGCGAGCACCTGCGGCTGGAGGCGGCGGCGCTCGGCCGGGACGCCGTCCTGATCGGTGCCGCCGAACTCGCCTTCGACAAGTTGCTGGCCGACCCGCTGAACGTCGGCGTCGCGGGTCAGTTGAGCGCCGACGATCAGGCCTAGTACGCGAACACGGTCTCCGTGCCGATCCACCCGCGACGCCCCGCATATGCCTGTCGTACGTTGTACGCTAGAGATGTCGGGGCAGCACCGCCCCGACCGGTCGGGAGGCACAGTTGCGGTTCACGGTCGTCTTCACGCCGGGCGACCCACCCCGGACCGGCGCGGTTCACGTCCACCACCCGGCCGGCGAGGCACTGACCGAGCGGTTCACCGGCCTCGGGCAGCGCGGCGAACTGCGGCTGGCCCTGCCGCGTGACGGCCGGATGGTCCTCGAGACCGTGCCGGTCCGCACCATCGGAGTGGGCGACGCCGTGCGCGGCCTCGCCGCGCTGCGGGACACCGACGTGCTCGACCCGGCCGCCGCGTTCTGGTCGGCGGTCGCGGTCACCGCGCTGCACCTCACCGCCCGGGGGCGGATCCTGCCCGGAGTGTCCCCGCAGGGGTACGACGCCTGGCGGGCTGGCCCGTTCGACGTCGCCGACGTGCAAAGGATCCGAGCGCTGGCCGCCGCCATGCCAGCGGAGGCGCGTGCGGTGCCGCTGGACCCCACCGCGCGTCGGTTGGTCCTCCCCGACCCGGAGCAGTTGGTCCGCGCGTTCCTGGACGCGGTGGCCGACACGTTGCCGCGCACCCCGGCCGCGCCGTGGCTCGCCGGCGACCCCCGGTTCACCGTCGCGGAACCCCAGCGGGCCGAGGAGTTGCGCGGCTGGGCCGGGCAGGTCTCCGTGGGGGTGGACACCGGCCTGCGGATGGCCCTGCGGGTGGAGATCCGGGGGGATCTCGACGCCACCGTGCCCACGGCCGTCGTCCGGCTGCGCAGCCTCGCCGACCCCACCCTGGTCAGCGACGCCGCCTCCCTCTGGGCGGGCGACGAGCACGGCCTCGGCGACCGGGCCACCGTGGAGGCGATGCTCGCCGTGCGGCGCGCGGCCGCACTGTGGCAGCCGCTGGAGCGACTCCTCGACGAGGCCGCGCCGGTCGAGCTGGAGCTGCTCGACGAGGACCTGGTCGACCTGCTCGGCGGCGCCGAGGCCCGGCTCGCCGCCGCCGGCATCGACATCGAGTGGCCGCCGCGGCTCTCGCGTGCGCTCGCCGCCCGGGTGCTGGTCAGCTCACCACCGGAGCAGCCCGCCGACCCGGCGGCGTTCTTCCGCTCCGCCGCGCCGGTGCCGTTGAGCTGGCAGCTGACCCTCGCCGGGGTCCCGCTGACCGACGAGCAGACGGACCGGGTCGCCCTTGCCCAGCCGATCGTCCGCCTGCGCGACGGGTGGGTCCTGGTCCCGCCGGCAGTGGCCCGCAAGGCCGCCGAGCGGCGGCTTCCCCCGCGCCCGGCGTACGACGCGCTGGCCGCGACCCTGGCCGCCAGCACCGAGGTGGCCGGCGAGCGGGTCGACGTGGTGGCCGACGGCTGGCTGGGCGCGCTGTGCGAACTGCTCGGCGACCCGGATGGCGGGCCGGAGCCGCTGACACCGCCGGCAGGGCTGGCCGGCCGCCTGCGCGAGTACCAGCTGCGCGGGCTGCGCTGGCTGGAGCGGATGGCCTCGCTCGGGTTCGGTGGCTGCCTCGCCGACGACATGGGCCTCGGCAAGACGGTCACTGTCGTCGCGCTGCACCTGCGCCGGCAGCTCGACCGGGCGACCGCCGGCGCGACCCTGGTGGTCTGCCCCGCCTCGGTGCTCGGCACCTGGGAACGGGAGATCCGCAGGTTCGCCCCCGGCACGTCCGTGCGCCGCTTCCACGGCACCGCCCGGTCGCTGGCCGAGCTGACCGACGGGATCGTGCTGACCAGCTACGGCACCATGCGACTCGACGCCGACGCCCTGGCCGGCCAGCGTTGGGGGCTGGTGGTCGCCGACGAGGCCCAGTACGTCAAGAACCGGCTCAGCGGCACCGCGAAGGCGCTGCGGACGATTCCGGCGCGTGCCCGGATCGCGCTCACCGGCACTCCGGTGGAGAACGACCTCACCGACCTGTGGGCGATCCTGGACTGGACCACTCCCGGCCTGCTCGGCGCGGCGGGGCAGTTCCGTGCGACCTGGGCCCGACCGATCGAGGTGGACCGGGACTCCGCGAGCGTCGCGCGGCTGTCCCGGCTGGTCCGCCCGTTCCTGCTACGCCGCCGCAAGACGGACCCGGGCATCGCCCCCGAGCTGCCCCCGAAGACGGTCACCGATCACCTGGTCCCGCTGACCGCCGAACAGACCGCCCTCTACGAGAAGGTGGTCGGTGCGGTGCTGGCCGAGATCCGGGCCAGCGGTGGCGGCATCGCCCGCCGTGGCCTGGTGCTCAAGCTGCTGGTCGAGCTGAAGCAGGTCTGCAACCACCCGGCCCACTATCTGAAGGAGCCGCGCGGCCCGCTGCGCGGCCGGTCGGAGAAGCTGGACCTCCTCGACGACCTGCTGGACACCATCCTCGCCGCGGGCGGCGGCGCGCTGGTGTTCACCCAGTACGTGCGGATGGCACGGCTGCTGGCCCGACACCTGGCCGAGCGGGGCGTACCGGCGCAGTTGCTGCACGGCGGCACGCCCGTGCCGCAGCGCGAGGAGCTGGTCCGCCGGTTCCAGGCCGGCGAGGTGCCGGTCTTCCTGCTGTCACTCAAGGCGGCCGGCGCCGGCCTGACCCTCACCCGGGCCGACCACGTCATCCACTACGACCGCTGGTGGAACCCCGCGGTGGAGGAGCAGGCCACCGACCGGGCCCACCGGATCGGGCAGACCAGACCGGTGCAGGTGCATCGGCTGATCGCGCAGGGCACCCTGGAGGAGCGCATCGCCGCCCTGCTGGAGTCCAAGAGGGCGCTCGCCGACGCCGTGCTCACCGGCGGCGAGACCGCCCTGACCGAGCTGTCCGACGCCGAGCTGCTCCGTCTCGTCCGGCTCGGCGGCGAGGAATGAGGAGCCCGGACGTGACTGGCGACCCCGACTTCGACGACCCGTGGGACGACGACGCCGAGCCGGTCCGCGACGACGGTCGGGCCCGCAGCTTCCCGGCCTTCGGGCCCGACCGGCGGATCGGCCGGACGTTCGCCGCCACCTGGTGGGGCACCGCCTGGATCGACGCGATGGAGCGGGCCGCGCTCGACCGTGGACAGCTGAGCCGGGGCCGTCGGTACGCGTCCGCCGGCCAGGTCGGCCCGATCACCGTGAGCCCGGGCCGGATCTCCGCACCAGTGCACGACGGCGACCCGGAGACTCCGCACGACACGGTGATACGCGTGGCCCCGCTCGCCGACCGCCAGTGGGACCGGCTGCTCGACGCGCTCGCCGCGAAGGCCGGGCACATCGCCGCGCTGCTCGACCGGGAGATGCCACCCGAGCTGGTCGACACCGCCGAGGACGCCGGGGTACGCCTGCTACCCGGCTACGGTGACCTGGAACCGGAGTGCGAGTGCCCCTCCTGGGACCAGCCCTGCCGGCACGCCGCCGCGCTGGCCTACCAGACGTCCTGGCTGCTCGACCGCGACCCGTTCGTGCTGCTGTTGATGCGCGGGCGGGCCGAGGCCGAACTGGTGGAGGAGCTGCGCCGGCGCAACGCCCGGCGGCGCTTCGCGGTGGCGGACGACGCCGCCCCGGCCGGCACCGGAGCGGACGAGGCGTACGCCGCCACCCCGGCGCCGCTGCCCGGCCCACCGGTGCCGGTCTCGGGCGAACCGCTGGCGCTCACCCCACTCCTGGCCGGGCACTCCGCTCCCGGCGTCGACGCCGAGGCGCTCGGGCTGCTCGCCGCCGACGCCGCGTCCCGGGCGCGGCACCTGCTCGCCGCCACCCGCGACGAACTGCTCGCGCCGACGCCCGACGCCTGGCCGGACGCCGCCCGGTTGGCGGCCCGCGCGCCGCGTTCGCCGGCGGTCGAACGCCTGGCCGAGGCCACCGGCCGGGCGACCGACCTGCCCAGGGCCATTCGAGCCTGGGAGTACGGCGGCACGGCCGGCGTCGACGTCCTGGACGCGGTGTTCACCCCGCCACCCGAGGTGACCGCCCAGGTCACCGAGACGCTGCGTGCGACGGGTAACGACGAGGTGAGGACCTGGCGCAACCGATGGACCGTCGGCCGGGACGTCCAGGTGCGCTACGGCCGGGATGGGCACTGGTATCCGTTCCGGCGCCACGGCGGTGCCTGGTGGCCGGCGGGTCCGCCCCGCACCGACCCGGCTGACGCCCTGCTCGACCTGCCACCGGACCGGCCCAGCGACCTCCGGTGACCGGCTCAGTGTTCGTGCCGGCACCCGATCGGGCGGGGGATGCCCGCCCGATCGGGACGCCAGCGGTCAGCCCGCGGGGCGCAGCACCCGGCCGGGCCCGGCGGCGTTGTCGGCCGCGGCCTGGCTGCGCTGGGTGCCGGTGACGCAGACGTCGTCGCCGAGGAACGCCTCGCGCCACACGTAGCCGGCGACGCAGGTGTGCGGACCGTACGGGCCGCTGACCCAGCGGCTCGCGGCGACCGCGTTGTCCGCGAGCACCTGGGAACGGGTCGTGCCGGTCACGCAGACGTAGTCCGACTGGTCGGCGTCGCGCCAGACGTACCCGCTGACGCAGGTGTTCGGGCCGGACACCAACCGGGCGGGGTTGCGCCGAGACGCGGCGGCGGCGTTGTCCGCGGCGGCCTGGCTGCGCTGGGTGCCGGTGACGCAGACGTCGTCCCCGGCGTACGCCTCGCGCCACACGTAGCCGGCGATGCAGGTGTGCGGACCGTACGGGCCGTTCACCCAGCGGCTCGGCGCGGCGGCGTTGTCCGCCCACACCTGGCTGCGGGTGGCGCCGGTGACGCAGACCAGGTCACCGGGGCGGGCCTCCCGCCAGACGTACCCCTGCAGGCAGCGGTTGACCACGTCGGTGGTCACCGTCACCGACGCGTTGTTGCCGGACACCCAGTTCACGCCGATCTGCACGCCGTTAGCGTTGAGCGACTGGGCCGGTCCGCCGCCGGGCCCGGTGCGCAGCAGGGTGGGGGTGCCGTTGCGGACCTCGTGCAGCAGCACCGTGTCCCCCGGGATGCCGGCGCTCCAGCCGGTCTTCCGGCGGAACTCGACGGTGTAGTAGTGGAACGCATCGGCCGGGTCGAACGGGATCCGGACCAGCTGCGGGCCGCTCGCCGCGGGCACCTCCAGCGGCGCCAGGGTGAGGGTGCGCGAGCCCACCCCGTCGGCGGCCATGGTGAACACCCGGTTCTTCGGCAGCCAGCCCAGCTCGTCACGGTGCGGCCCGTTGAGCCCGACCGCGCTGGTGCCGTAGTTCGCGGTGCCGAAGGCGTAGATGTGCATCGCGCTCATCTCGTCCCACGGGTCGTCGTACTCGCCGGGCTGGGACCACGGCGCGTTCTGGTACGTGGTGTCGTTGGAGAACGAGTGGCCCAGGTTGTAGCCGTGCAGCATCTCGTGCGCGGCGAAGTCGACGTTCCAGGCGCCCGGGTCGAGCAGCACCCGGCCGCCGGCCGCCCCGGAGTCCACCCAGTCGTTGAGCATGACCGCGATCCGGTTGCCGGCGGGCACCCCGTAGCCGGCGGCCGCGGCGGTGTCCACGCAGCGTTGGATCCGGGTCCACCGGTCGATCGACTGGAACTGCGCGAGGGTGTACGGCATCGTGTACCAGCCCCGGACCACTGAGCCGACCAGCGAGACGCGCCCACCGGACTGGTCGGCCAGGTAGTCCGCCACCCCGCCGGTGCCAATCCCGGCGGCGGTGAGGAAGTTGGCGAAGTGCGCCGGCGTCTTCGGCTCGGCCGGCTTGTCGCTGAACTTGCACAGCAGCACCGACCAGGCGGTCGCGTTGCGGATCGGGCTGGCGGCCGCCGGGGCGGCCGGCAGTGCCACCGCGCCCAGCGCGGCGCAGGCGAGCGCCACGGCCGACGCGGCGACCCGACGGAGGATTCTGGACTTCACGCGTACGCTCCCATCCCTGCGGCCCGCGGGACGCGGGCCCTGCGGTCCACATCGGAGCACTGATCGTGATCGGACCGGCACGTTCAGTCGCGTTGGCGACGGGCCGGAATCCGACTTCGTCGGAGGGCGCCGCTAGGCTCGGCGGCGTGGTGGTACACCAACTCGACCGGGCGCAGGCGCGACGGATCGCCGTCCGGGCCCAGCTGCTCGCCGCGCCGCGGCCGACCGACCTGCTGGCCGTGGTGCGTCAGCTGACGCTGTTGCAGATCGACCCGACGGCTGCCGTGGCGCCGAACGCGGACCTGGTCGCCTGGAGCCGGCTCGGCTCGTCCTACCAGCCGGCCGAGTTGCCGCGGGCGCTGGAGCGGGACCGGTCGCTCTTCGAGCATCACGCGATGGTGCGGCCGATGGACGATCTGGGGCTCTACCTCGCCGCCATGGCGGCTTCGCCGAGTCACGAGCGGCAGCGTGAGTGGCTGCGCGCCAACGACTCGTTCCGCCGCGACGTGCTCGATCTGCTCGGCCGGTCCGGGCCGCTGCTCTCCCGTGACATCCCGGACACGTGCGTGGCGCCGTGGCCGTCGTCGGGGTGGACCAACAACCGCAACGTCACCCAGATGCTGGAGTTCCTGGTCCTGCGCGGGGAGGTCGCGATCGCCGGCCGTCAGGGTCGGCAGCGACTCTGGGACGTGGCGGAGCGGGTCTACCCGCCCGACACCCCCGTCGTCCCGCTGGAACAGGCGCTGCGGCTCCGCAACGAGCGGCGGCTGCGGGCGTTGGGCATCGCCCGGGGGCGGGCGGTGGTCGTCCCCGGCGAGCCGGCGGATGTCGGCGCGGCCGGTGAACAGGCGGTTGTCGAGGGTGTTCCGGGGGTCTGGCGGGTGGACCCGGCCGCGCTCGGGCAGCCCTTCACCGGGCGTACCGCGGTGCTGTCGCCCTTCGACCGGCTGGTGCACGACCGGGTCCGCCTCGCGGAGCTGTTCGAGTACGAGTACGTGCTGGAGATGTACAAGCCGAAGGCCAGCCGACGGTGGGGCTACTTCGCGTTGCCGATCCTGCACGGCGACCGGCTGGTCGGAAAGGTCGACGCCACGGCGGACCGCCGGCGCGGCGCCCTCACGGTGCACGCCATCCACGAGGACCTGCCGTTCAGCCGGGACGTGACCCGGGCCGTGCACGACGAGCTGCACGACCTCGCGGGCTGGCTCGAGCTGACCGCCGAGGGCCTGCGCTGACGGGTGGTCGCCGGCCCCGTGGCCCGGCGACCACCCGACCCGAGCTACGCGATGCGGCGCACCCGGCGGACGGCGAGGTAGAGCAGGAGCAGGGCCAGCGCCACGAAGATGCCGGTCTCGATGCCCTGGAACAGCCAGAACCGGTCCGCCGGCTGGTAGAGCTGCCAGTTGTACGCGCCCGGCTCGATGCCCAGCTCGGAGCCGCAGGCCCGCCCGTCCGGTCCCTTGCCACCCGGCGGGCACTGGATCCGGGTGTCCGGTGCCACCATCGTCCCGTCGGCGTTGCGGACGCCCTGGGCGAGGATCCAACCGCCGCGCTCGGTCTGCGGCTCGGTGACCCCTTCGATCGGGAAGGTGAGGGTCTTGGCGGGTTGGTAGTGCGGTCGTGCCAGGACCGCCACGGCTGCCCGTACGCCAATGAACCCGGCCAGGGTGATGCCCATGGCGGGCAGCATCCGCTTCCACACCGTGCCCGCGAAAATGCCGAGCGCCACGGCGAAGAGGGTGTACCCGATCGGGGCGACGCCCTGCAGGTCGAAGACGATCACGCCCAGCCGACCCTCGTGGGCGGTCTGGGTCAGCGGGTCGACCCACCACGACATGCCCAGGCCGTAGCAGACCGCCGCGAGCAACGTCGCCCCGCCGACCAGCCCGAACTTCACCAGCGCCCAGCGGATCCGGCCGACGCCCTGGGTCCAGACGAAGCGGTGGGTGCCGTGTTCCACCTCGCGTGCGACCAGCGGGGCGCCCCAGAACAGGCCGACCAGCACCGGCAGGGTGAGCAGCAGCACGGCCACCAGGTTCAGGCTGCCGTAGCGGTTGCTGAAGCGGTGGAAGCCCGCGTCGCAGCCGTCCCGGGTGGCCGCGGCCACGTTCGGGTCAGCCAGCTGGCGCGCGCAGTCGGCCAAGCCGAGGTCGGCGTATGTGTGCCGCATCGACAGGCCGATGGGCACCATCAGGGCGGCGAGCGCCGCGAAGCCCAGCAGGGTGAAGAACGCCTGCTTGCGGTGTTGCCGCCAGGTCAGCCAGATCATGCCGGCACCCCCCACTCGCTGTGACTGGTCTGCGTGTTGCCGTCGGCCAGGTAGGCCAGGACGACGTCCTCCAGGCCGACCTCGCGGACCGTCCAGGCCGGATCGGTGACCGGGCCGTCGGTGCGCACGAGCAGCGTGGACTGCCGGTCGGTGTGGCTGGCCCGGACGACGGCGGCGACGCCCCCGATCGGGCCGCCCTCGTGCCGGGGTCCGATCAGCTGCCGGTGGCCGGCCACCAGATCGTCGACCGTGTCGGCGAGCTGCACCTCGGCGGCGTTGAGCACGATCAGGTAGTCGCAGACGCGTTCCAGGTCGGCCAGCAGGTGTGAGGAGAGCAGGACGGTGGTGCCGGAGTCCGCGACGCTGCCCATCAGTGACTGGAGGAACTCCCGTCGGGCGAGGGGGTCGAGGCTGGCGACCGGCTCGTCGAGCAGCAGCAGCCGGGGCTGTTTGGCCAGCGCCAGGGCGAGCGCCACCTGGGCGCGTTGCCCGCCGGAGAGTTTCCCGACCGGCCGGTCCGGCGGTATGCCGAGTTGCGCCAGCCGGGTACGGGCCAGCGGCGCGTCCCACCGGCGGTTCAGCTTGCCGCCGGCGGTGACCAGTTCGGCGGCGGTGAAGTCCCGGTACAGCGGGGTGTCCTGAGCGACGAACCCGATGTCCGCCAGGCCCTCCGTGTCTCCGTACGGCGATCTGCCGAACACCCGTACCGTGCCCGCGTCGGGCTTGAGCAGCCCGACGGCCAGGTGCAGCAGCGTGCTCTTGCCCGCCCCGTTCGGCCCGACCAGTGCGGCGATGCGGCCGGCCGGCAGGTGCAGCGAGCAGTCCCGCAGCGCCCAGGTGCTGCCGTACCGCTTGCCCAGCCGGTCGGCCTCCAAGACCATGTCCATCCTCTGTCCTCTCGTTCCTCTCACGCGGGCTCCTTCTGAGGGGCGTCGTCGGCGAGGGTGGCTCGCAGCGTGGTCTCCACCAGGGCGACGACGTCCTCGGCCGTGAGGCCGGCCGACTGCGCCCGGTGCAGCCACGCGACGAGGTCTTCGCGCAGCTCGGCCTGGTTGGGCAGGGACGCGCCGGCCAGGGTGCGCTGGACGAACGTGCCCACCCCGGGTCGGCCGCCGACCAGACCTTCGATCTCCAACTCCCGGTACGCCTTCAGCACCGTGTTCGGGTTGATCGCCAGCGACTGCGCGACGTCCCTGACCTTTGGCAACTGGTCGCCCGGCACCAGCAGGCCGACCCGCAGCGCCTGTTTCACCTGCTGCACGAGCTGCATGTAGGTGTTCACCTTCGACCGGCTGTCCAGCACAAACTCGATCACTCGAGACGATCCTCCCTGTTGTCCTACGACAGTAGGACTAATAGACAGCTTCACCGGGAGCCGGACCGCTGTCAAGAGAGGCCCGCGGAGTTGCCCCGAACGCGTGGGTCGCCGGGCTGGTCGGGGGGTGTTGGCACCGGAAGGCCAGGAGGTGGCACCGACGGGTCAACCGGCCGGGAAGGGAACGGGCACGTGATCCGTCTGGATGAGGAGGTGTTCGATGGTCACCAGCGAACTGACGACGTCGAGACCGACGCCGCTCCAGGTAGCCCGCGCTCGGGGCCGGCTACGCGGACGGCTCATCCTGCTCGGCCCGGCCTTCGTCGCCGCCGTCGCCTACGTCGACCCCGGCAACTTCGCCACCAACTCGGCCGCCGGCGCCCGCTACGGCTACCTGCTGGTCTGGGTCGTGGTGGTGGCCAACCTCATGGCGATGCTCGTGCAGACGCTCACCGCCAAGCTCGGCCTGGCCACCGGGCGCAGCCTGCCCGAGCTGTGCCGGGAACGCCTGCCGAAGCCGGTGAACCGGGTCATGTGGGTGCAGGCCGAGCTGGTTGCCATGGCCACCGACCTGGCCGAGGTGATCGGCGGCGCCGTCGCCCTGTACCTGCTCTTCGGCATCCCCCTGCTGCCCGGTGGGATCATCATCGGCACCGCCGCGTTCGCCGTGCTCGCCCTGCGCTCGCGTGGATTCCGCGCCTTCGAGATCGCCATCGCCGTGGGGCTCGGCGTCATCGTCCTGGCCTTCGCGGCGAACCTGCTCGCCGCCGGCTCCGACCCGGGCTCCGCCGTGGCCGGCCTGGTGCCCCGGCTCCAGGGCACCGACAGCGTGCTGCTGGCCGCCGGCATCCTCGGCGCCACCGTCATGCCGCACGTCATCTACGTGCACTCCGCGCTCACCCGTGACCGCATCCCGGCCACCGACGACACCGAGCGTCGTACGCTCTTCCGCGGTCAACGCGCCGACGTGCTGCTCGCGCTGACCGCCGCCGGCGCGGTCAACCTCGCCATGCTGCTGATCGCCGCGGCCAGCTTCCGCGGCGGCGGCCCGGTCGGCGCCGACAGCCTGGAGGGCGTGCACGCCGGCCTCGGCCAGACCATCGGCACCGCCGCGGCGTTCGGCTTCGCCATCGCCCTGCTGGTCTCCGGGCTCGCGTCCACCAGTGTCGGCACCTACGCGGGTGAGGTGATCATGCAGGGCTTCCTGCGCCGCCGGATCCCGCTGCTGCTGCGCCGGCTGGTCACCCTGCTGCCCGCGCTGGCCGTGCTCGCCATCGGCCTCGACCCGACCCAGGCCCTGGTGCTGTCCCAGGTCATCCTCAGCTTCGGCATCCCGTTCGCGCTGATCCCGGTGGTCGCCTTCACCCGCCGCCGGGACCTGATGGGCAACCTGGTCAACCATCCGCTCACCACCGCCGCCGCGTCCCTGGTGGCCGCCCTGGTCGTCGCACTCAACGCCTTCCTGCTCTGGCAGGTCGTCACCGGCTGAGCCGGTCGGGCGGGTGCCGACCGTGGCGTGTAGGCCGGGTCGGAGCGGGTACCGCGATCGGGCTGGTCCGGGGGAGTGACCGGTGACGAGCCGAGCTGCCGTACTGGGGAAGGGTCCTGCCGTGGGGTCGTACCGGATCGGGTGGACGGGCGGAGGCCGGGTACGACCGGATCGGGCGGCCCGGCGGCCGCTGACCAGGCTCGCCACGGCGGGGCTGGCGGCGCACGTCTTCTTCGAGTTGGGCTCCGGTGTCGGCATGCCGGCGGCCTCCGTCCTGGGCCCGGTGCCCGCCGCCGGGCTGTGGACCCTTGGCGCCGGGACGCTGTGGCGGGCGGCCGGTACCCGCCCGGCGTCCAGCGACCGGATCTTCGCCGTCGGCAACGGCGTCGGGCTGGCCGCGGTGATCGCCCACCTGCGCGGCTGGCCCGGCCGGCGGACCCGCCTCGGCGTGCCCTGGCTGCGCGAGTGCGAGGGGATGGGGCCGGAGCTGATGCGGTACTACAACCCGATCCTGTACGTGTCGGGCGCGGCCGCCCTGGGCGCGCTGCTGCGGGAGAACCGTTCGGCCCCGCGCTACCTGCCGCTGCTGGCGCTCGGCCTGGTGCCGCTGCTCATCGTCACGCAGCACGCCGAGCACTGGCGGCTGCGTGCGATCGCCGGCCAGCGGCCGGGCTGGTGGAACCGCAGGCTGCGGGCACTCGGCTGAGCCGCGACCGGGCGGGGCTCAACCGGCCACGGCCGGCCCGGTCACGTCCGCCGACCCTCGTCGCGGGTGGGGATCGCCTGACGCTGTTCGAGGGCGTCCGCCGCGTTGGCATCGGCCGGAAGCGACGTCGCCTCGTCGAGCGTGCCCGCCGGTAGCGCGCCCTGCTCGGCCAGGTCGGCCTCGGACGCCTCCGGGTCCACATCACCCGACATGCGGTCCGGTGGCCCCGTGTCGATCGCGTCCTGCCGTTGCTCGAGGGCGTCCGCCTCGGGCGGGGGAATTGGATCACTCTGCTCGTCCCGGTACGTGCTCATCGCGGTCTCCTACCCGGCGGGTGTCGACATGCCGCCGGGCCGCTGCCTACCCGTCACCGTCCGATTCACGCCACATCGCTGCGCGGTGGCCGACACCCGGCGTGGGCCGACACCCGGCGTGCGGAAAGTTGCGGACGGCAGTCAACCTGTGCCCCGGAGCCGTCGTCCTTGGTTGCGACGGAAGGAGAGCCCGTGCGGTGGAAGAAACGCTTCGAGGGGTTGGACACGCTCGTCGCCGATCGCGGCAGTGCCCTGCTCGCGACGGCGGTACTGCTGACCGGCAACCGAGCCGCCGGCGAGGACCTGGTGCAGGCGGCGCTGGAACGGCTGATGCGGCACTGGAGCCGGGTGCACGGTGACAAGGAGGGCTACCTGCGCCGGACGCTGTACCACCTCGCGGTGGACCAGTGGCGCAGCCGCCGACGCCGCCCGGAGGTGCTGGCCCAGGTGGAGCCGCCCGGCGAGCCGGACGGCACCGAGGCGCTGCACCTGCGCCAGGCGCTGATGCAGGCGCTGGCCACGCTGCCGCCCCGGCAGCGGGCGGTGCTGGTGCTGCGGTACTGGGAGCAGTGCAGCGAGGCGGAGGCCGCCGAGATCCTCGGTTGCTCGATCGGCACCGTCAAGTCCACCGCCTCCCGGGGGTTGTCCCGCCTCCGCGAGGTGACCGCCGCCTGGACGGTCGACGACGTCCCGGCCTCGAACGGAGCGAAATGATGACCAGCGACATCGAAGAGCAGTTGACCATCGGAATGCGCCAGGAGGTGGCGGGCCTCGCGCTCGACACGGACGTGCTGGGCGCGGCGACCCGGCGGCACGGGCGACGGGTCACCGTGCGGCGAGCCTCGTACGCCGCTGGCGTGATGGGCCTGGCCGGGGCGCTCGCCGCGGTGGTGGCGATCGGTGGGCCCGGCGCCTCGGCGCCGGGAGGCAACGCCCCGGGTGCCTCGGCGCCGGGTGGCAACCCGCCGCCGGTGGCCAGCGCCGACTCGCCACAGCTCCAGCTGGCCTCGGCGATCACCGCCAGCGAGGCCGTCAGCTACCGCCTGAAGATCACCGTCGGCAGCAGGGAGGACCCGGACGCCGGGGGGACCGCGGAGGCAGCCTGGGACCCGGACCGTTCCACCGGCTGGCTGACCTCCTCCATACCCGGTGGAGGGGCCTACTACCAGCGGATGATCAACGGGACGTTCTATGTCGGATCGAGTGGCTCGGCGACCTGGAAGCAGGAGCCGAACAACGGCTATCTGGAGTACGGCGACGTCCTCGGTGGCGCGGCCGGCGCGTCGGCCGATCCGAAGGAGTTGTTCGCGGCGCTACGGGAGGCGCACGCCAAGATCACCCGAACCGGCGACGGCCGGTACCACTTCGAGAGCACCCGCTCCTACGACGACGAGCACAGCGCCGGCACCCGAACGCTGGTCGGGGACGTGACCGTCGGCGCGGACGGCCGCGTCGCGACGGTGACCTACCTGTCGTCGAACAAGGCCCGGATCAAGGCTGGGGTGAAGAGCCCCAAGAGTGGGCTCACCATGGAATCGCATCAGCGGCTGACCCTGGAGCTGTCCGACTACGGCGTCCCGGTGCGGGTGCAGAAGCCGACGAACGTGATCGTCGCCCGCTGACCGAAAGGCCTTAGGTCACGGCCCCGCACTGCCCGCCGCACCGCGCGGCGGGCAGTGCGTCAGCCGGCATTGGCCGGTCGGGTCCTCAGTGGATGTCGCGGCGGATCAGTCGGTGAGCGTCACCGGGGACCGGTCGCGGCGGGATGCGGCGGCCAGCCCCAGCGCCAGCAGCGCGCACACCGCGCCGACCAGGAAGAGCAGCGAGGCCGCCAGTTGGCCCAGCCACTCCCACAGCGGGTGCCACGCCGGGTGCGGCTCGTCGAGGTGGTGCTTGAGCAGTTGGGGCGCGGCGAGGAGCACCGGCAGCCACCACAGCACCATGGTGACGCCGAACAGGAATTTCGCCGTGCCGCCGCCCAGGCGTTCCTCGGTGCGTCGGCTGGCCCAACCGAAGACCAGCCACCCGGCCAGCGCGCCCAGCAGCGCGCCGATCACCCCGGCGGGGACCACCGCCGGCGGCGGCGCGCGGTGCAGTTCGACCGACAGGTACGTGCCGTCACCGGTGGTCTGTGAGGGGATGGAGGCGTTCAGGATGGTGTCGCCGCGCCGAGCCAGCATGGTGGTCGTGGTGCTCACCATCGGGGTAGCGCACAGCTTGTCCGAGCAGATCGTGTCCTCGACCACCACGGGGTCGTACAGCCGCCAGCCGGTTTCGCGCAGGCGCTGCCGGGCCACCGTGACGATCTGCTCGGCCGGCACCGATGGTGCGCCGACGGAGGTGACGCCGGTGGCGCTCTCCTGGTACTCGCCGCCGTCGCCGAGCAGCACGGTTTTGAGGTTGCTCAGCCGCAGGGGGTGCCCGTACACGACGAAGAGCGCGGGTGGGGTGTCGATCTCGCCCAGGTCATGTCCGGGAAAGACCTCGGTCAGGATGGCGCCGGCCTCGGCGCGGTCGGGCTGCGGTCGGGAAGTCTCCCAGGCGACCCGGCTGGCCAGCGCGCCGGCGAAGAGGCCGCAGATGAGCGCGGCCAGCGTGGCCCAGGCGACGACGCTGTAACTGGCGGGGCGGCCGAGCCGGCGGCGCAGCAGCCGCCAGTACCGGCGGGCCAACAGGTCGGTCGTCGGCATGGCCATCCTTCGGGTCCGGCGTCAGGCGGGGCGGGAGGCGTAGGTGCCGCAGTCGCGCCTCGGCGGCGGTGGTGAGCCGGCGCAGCCGGTGCCGGCACTATAGATAGATCGTTTATGGATGGGCAAGGATGTGGGTGTCATCCCCGCGATAGCCACCACCGGTGGCCGGGATCGGCCAGGATGGGCGAGGCGGCCGGCCACGGCCGTGGCGAGGAGGGCGGGCGATGCGGGTGCGGGCGCGGGTGACCCGGGGGCGGCACGCCCGGGCGGGAACAGCGCTGGCCACCCTGCTCGTCTGGGCGGTGCCGCTGGCACTGGTGCTCGCGCCGGGCGCGGCGCTGGCCGGCGCGCCGGGCGCCGGAACGGCGGTCTGCCAGGTGCGCGACGATCGGCTCCGGGAGATGTCCGGGATGGTCGCCACGGACGACGGGTACGTGGTGGTCAACGACGGCGCCGACGACGAGGCCCGCCGCCGGATCTTCTTTCTCGACCGCCGTTGCGCGGTGGTGCGGACGGTCGCCTACCCGTCCCAACCACGCGACACGGAGGACCTGGCCGTCGGCCCGGACGGCACCATCTGGGTCGCCGACATCGGCGACAACGACCGCACGCGGGAGACGATCGCGCTGTGGCGGCTCGCGCCGGACGCGGACCAGCCGGTGCTGCACCGGATGACGTACCCGGACCGCCCGCACGACGCGGAGGCGTTGCTGCTCGACGCGGATGGCCGGCCGCTGATCGTGACCAAGGGGGGCAGCGGCACGGTCTTCCTGTACGCGCCGACCACCGCGCTGCGTCCCGCGGCGACGACGCCGCTGGCCTCGGTCGGTCAGGTGGCCCTGCCGGCCTCCACGACCAGCAACCCGTTCTCCTTTCTCGGCCGGGGTGTGGTCACCGGCGCGGCGAGCGCGCCGGACGGGCGTCGGGTGGTGCTGCGCAGCTACGCCGACGCCTTCGAGTACGACGTGCCCGACGGCGACCTGGTCGCCGCGCTGACCAAGGGCGTCCCGCGGGTCACCCCGCTGCCGGACGAGCCCCAGGGCGAGTCGATCACCTACAGCCGGGACGGCCGGTCGTTGCTCACCGTCTCCGAGTCCGCCGGCCAGCCGCAGGGCACCTACCCGGCGATCCTGCGGTATCCCGCCACGACGGGGACGGCCGCCACCCCAAGCCCGATGGAGTCCACCACCGCCGGCCCGCTGGCGCCCAGCGCGGTCCGCCCGGCGGCGGCGGACGTGGGCGGCGCGGGCGATCGGACCTGGCCGCTGGTGGCCGTCGCCGGGACGCTGCTGGCGCTGGTCGGGCTTGCCGGTGTGCTGTGGCGGCGACACACGGCCCGGCGGTGACGGGATGTCCGTGCTGTCCGCGTTGCGCCACCCGATCGTCGCCGCCCCGATGGCCGGCGGCCCGTCCACGCCGGCGCTCGTGTCGGCCGTCTCCTCCGCCGGCGGATTGGGCTTCCTGGCCGCTGGGATGATCGACACCGGCCGGCTGGCCGCCGACATCGCGGAGGTCCGTGCCCACACCGACCGGCCGTTCGGTGTCAACGTCTTCCTGCCCGGCTCCGGCACCGTCGACGAGGCCGCCATCCGGGCGTACGCCGACCGGCTCGCCCCGCACGCCGGCCAGCGCGGGGTGGCCCTGGGCGAGCCGGTGGGCGGCGACGACGGATACCCGGACAAGCTGGCCATGCTGCTCGCCGACCCGGTCCCGGTGGTGTCCTTCGCCTTCGGGTTGCCCGACCGGGCCGCGGTGGCCGCCCTGCGGGAGCGGGGCACCGAGGTGTGGGCCACGATCACCCGGCCGGACGCCGCTACGGCTGCCGCCGAGATCGGCGTGGACGCCGTGGTGGTGCAGGGCACCGAGGCTGGTGGACATCGCGGTGGCCTGCCGGACGACGACGACTACGCGCTGCTGCCGCTGCTCCGGCTGGTCGCCGCCGGTGGTGACCGCCCGCTGGTGGCCGCCGGAGGCGTCGTCGACGGCCCCGGGGTGGCCGCGGTGCTGGCCGCCGGCGCCGCCGCCGTGCAGCTCGGCACGGCGTTCCTGCGCTGCCCGGAGGCGGGGAGTTCGCCGATGCACCGGTCGGCGGTGGCCAGCTCCGCGCCGACCGCTCTGACCCGGGCGTACACCGGCAAGCGGGCTCGCGGCGTGGTCAACGACTTCCTGCGCCGCCACGATGCCGCGGCGCCCGCCGGCTACCCGCAGGTGCTGCACCTGACCCGTCCGTTGCTGTCAGCCGCCCGGCGCGAGGGGGACGCGTCGGTGCCGAACCTGTGGGCTGGGCAGGCTCATCCCCTGGCCCGGGACCTGCCGGCCGCCGAGCTGGTTGGCGAGGTCAGCGCCGGGGCCCGGACCGCGTTGGCGGCGGCGGCGGAGCGGGCGACCCGCTGGGGTTGACCGGATCGCCGGCCGGCCCGGACGGGATGGCGGCGGAAGCCGTAGAGTCTCGCCGTGATCGAGATCGGCGCGCAGGTCGACCTGTCCCACCCGCCGGACCGGGTGTGGCTCGCATTGACGGACCGGGAGCTGCTCGGCCGGTGGTTCGCCGAGGCCGACGTGGCGGAAGTCCCGGACCGGCTGGTGCTGCACACGGCCGGGTTGCCCGGCTTCGACGCCAACGTCGAGGTCGAGGTGATCGAACGGCGTGTGCCCGAGCTGCTCACGATGCGCTGCGACGAGGCGGGCCGGCTCACCGAGGTGACCTGTGCCGTCACCGCCACGAAGCAGGGCTGCCGGCTGGCGGTCCGCGAGGTGACGACGCACGGCACCTGGTCCGCCGAGCAGCACGATCCACGCGAGCAGCAGCTCCGGCAGGCGCTGACCGTGCGCCTGCCGGCCATTCTCGACTGGCTCGCTTTCCAACAGGTCGACCTGCGGCGCGGTGAGGCCGGGATGACGGCCGAACTCCCGACGATCGGCGCGCTCCGGGAGGGCCCCGCCCGGGCCCGCCGCCGTCGCCGCACGGTGGTCGCGGTGCTGACCGGCGCCGTACTGGTCGCGGGGCTGGCGGCGTGGGTCGCGTTGCCGGGCGAGCCGGACACCGCTGCCGCCCCACCCCCGGCGACACCGTCACCGACGCAGGCGTCGGCGTCCGAGGCGGCCGTCGTGCCCACCGGCTCACCGAGGGCGACGCCCTCGGCGCGCCCCTCGCGGACCGCCGCGTCGGCGACCGCCCGCCCGAGCCGCACCCCGACGGTCAAGCCGTCGCCCACCCTCGCCTCGGTCCCGGCATCACCGCCGCTGACCGCCAGCTACCGCACCGACTCCAGCCGGCTGTTCGGCTACACGGGCGAGGTGGTGGTCGAGAACCCGGGCGGTGCACCGGTGGCGGACTGGGTCGTGGTGGTGACCCTCGCCGAGAGCAGCACCTTCGACGACGTCGACGGCGCCGACGTGAAGCGGGACGGGCGGACGCTCACCTTCAGCGGGCCGGCCGTGCCGGCCGGCGGGTCGAAGACGTTCCAGTTCGACGTCCGCGACAGTCGGCCGAAGGCCAGGGAGCCGGAGGGCTGCACGGTGGACGGCAATCCGTGCGCGGGCACGTGAACGCGGGCCGCGACGGGCGGCCCGAGCGCGGGGAGGGCCATCGTGCCGCGTCCACCGGTTCTCGCGGTCGTCCGGCAACGGCCCGACCCGGGAGCATGCGGGCGGGCGGTCGTCCCTAGGCTGGCGGCATGGCACTGCTGCACCGGGCGACCCTGCGCCCCTCGAAGCTCGACCTGCTGGCGACCTGGCTGCCCGCTCGACCGTGGTACCGGGGGCCGGCCGGCGCCGACGTGGTGACCCTGGGCGCCTACCGCTTCGACGACCCCGCTGGCGCGGTCGGCATCGAGACGATCCTGGTCGGCGCCGGCGACGGGCCGGTCCACCAGGTCCCGCTCACCTACCGCGCCGCGCCGCTCGACGGCGCCGACGACTGGCTCGTCGGCACCACCGAGCACTCGGTGCTCGGCCCGCGCTGGGTGTACGACGGCTGCGCGGACCCGGTGTACGCGACGGCGCTGGCCGACGCGATCCTCGCCGGCACCGGTCAGGCGGAGCAGTACTTCGAGGTCGACGGCCGACGCGAGCTGCGTGAGCCGAACATGACGATCCTCGGCAGTGGTGCCGCGCCGCTTCCGGTCGACGCCGCGGTACCGGTGGTCGATGAGGACGCCTCGCTGATCGTCACCGATTCCGTCGAGTTGGTCGTCGTACGTCGGCCCGGCGCCGGCGCGGTCGATGCCGCCGTGGCGGTCCTCAGTGGCAGCTGGAACGGCCAGCCGACGACCGTGCCGCTGGCGTACGCCCGAGCGCGCTGACGCCACGGCGGGCCGGCAGGGCGTTACGGTCGTGGTGTGATTACCGTCGCCGACGTGCGGGCCCTCGCCCGGACGCTGCCCCGCAGCAGCGAGCATCTGATCCGGGATCGGGTGAAGTTCCGGGTCGGGTCCATCGTGTACGTCGCGTTCTCCCGTGACGAGGCGACGATGGGCTTCGGGTTCCCCAAGCAGGAGCGGGCCGGGCTGGTCGCCGCCGAGCCGGATCTGTTCTTCCTGCCCGGCGAGTCGGACCTGCGCTTTCACTGGGTGTGCTGCCACACCGCCCGGCTGGAGCACGGGTACATGACCGAGCTGGTCACCGAGGCGTGGCGGATGGTGGTGCCGAAGTTCCTGGCCCGGCAGCGGCTGGGCGGCTGACAGGCGGCGAACTACGACGACGGGGGCCTGGTAGCGGGCCCCCGTCGCGTTTCACCACCGAGTCGGTGGGGGTGGCGGCGATACGGGCGGTCGGTCGTCGCAGGTGATGGTGTTCGGCAACAGCCACGGGGCCAACCAGCCGCCGTCGTTGCCGCCGAGGTCGGTCAGCGCGAACTCCGAGCCGGCCGGGGTGAAGTGGAACGACCCGCAGTTGTTGACGCCGACCGCACCCACGTTGCGGGCGTCCACGTTGGCGAACGAGGCCGAGCCGGAAGAGCGGGCGCTGACCACGGAGGTGCCGGTGCCGTCGACCCGGACGTTCCGGAAGTGCACGTTGGTGATCGAGTAGAGGTCCTTCACCGGCCAGTCGCTGACCACCATGATCGCGTTGTAGGTGTTGTCGAGGTATGCGTCGCCGACCACCTCGATGGCCGCGTCGATGCTCCGGTCCAGGGCGAAGATCCAGATCGCGCCCAACCCGATGTTCCAGTTCAGCTCGTACGTGCCGGCGCGGGCGGTGGTGTTGTTGGTGATCCGCAGGTGACCGGTGAACGGCTCCGCGCCGAAGCGCGAACCGGCGTGGATGCCGCTGCCCTCGCGCACCGGATCGGCGATGAGGTTGTGCGAGACGGTGTTGTCCCTGCCGCCGTAGATGGCGATGCCGTTGGCCAACGTCGGCGACTGCACGGTGTTGTGGTCGAACGTGTTCCGCGCGTTGGCCGTCGTCTCCGACCACATCGCCAGGCCGTCGTCGCCGGTGTTGCGGACGAAGTTGTGGGCGACGAGCGAGTTCGTGACGCCGGTGTGGAAGTTGAGCGCGTCCGCGATCTGGTCGACGATGATGTTGTTGGTGACGCGGACGTTCGTCATCGGCCCGTCGAACCACAGGCCCACCTTGGTGTGGTGCAGGTAGAGCCCGTCGATGGTCGAGTCACTCATCGCCCCACCGATCGCGTTGACCTGGTCGGTGTCGATGCGTTCCCGCACGTCCCCCTCGATGGCGAAGCCGGAGAGGTGGACGTTGCGGCTGCCGCCGTCAGCGGCGTCGCGGCCGTAGAAGCCGACGCCGGTGTGCACCGAGCCGTCCGGGGCCGGCGTCGGCAGGGCGACCTCGCGGCCCTTGATGATGGTGTACCAGCTGCCGGCGCCCTCGATGGTCACGTCGTCGACGGTGATGTGCCGGTTGACCTGGTAGGTGCCCGGCGGGATGTACACCTTCAGGTGGGCCCGCCGGGCGAAGGCGATGGCCCGGTCCAGGGCGGCGGCGGAGTCCCGCCGGCCGGTGGGGTCGGCGCCGAAGGCCAGCACGTTCGCGGCGAGAAGCCGGACGTGCGGCGGCGCGACCAGTTCGGAGTCGAGCAGGTCGATGACGGTCCAGGCGGCCGCGCTGCCGGGTGGCGCGGTGAGCCGGACCCGGTCGCCGGCCCGGTAGGTGCGCCCGAGCAGGCGCCGCTGCTCGTCGTAGAAGTGGGTGGGCCGGAACGGCGTGCTGATGGTCGGGTACGGCGTGGTGGCCGACGGCACGCACGAGCACTCGGTGATCCACCAGTCCGGGTTCAGCAGCCCGGCCTGGGGGTCGTTGGAGAACGGGTACTGGTTGTAGAGCCATGAGTACTGCGAGGTCAGCGTCATGCTGCGGACGTGCTTGCCGTTGACCGCGACGCCCAGCGGGGCGGTGATCCCGCCGCCGCGCGGCGCGTCCGGGATGCTGTACCGCACGGTGATCGCGTTGGCCGCGCTGGGCAGGGCGAACTCGACGTACTCCCCGGGGGTGAGCCGCACCGCCCGGCGGCCGGAGGCCTCCGCGGGCAGCGTGTAGGCGGACCGGTCGGGGCCGATGATCTCGCCGTTGGTGTGGGCGTTCTCCGCCTCCTGCTCGAGAAAGCCGACGTTCGCGCCGCGCCCGGCGACCAGCGCCGGGTCGAGGGCGGCCCGGGTGACCACCGGCTGCACGCCGGATGCTCGGGTGGCGGCTGCGGCGGGCCCACCGCCCAGCAGTGCGAGGGCGGTCACGGCCACGACCGCGCCCGCGGTCAGTGGCCGGTGGGGGCGTCGCCGCGCCGGGATCGTGCTCCGGGACATGGACTCTCCTCTGTGGTCCGCGGGCGCTCTCACCGGCGCTCAGCATCGACCGCCATGATGCCAGTGGCGTGCGTCACGTTGCAAGAGGAAGATGAAAACATGAAAAGTGACGACCGAGAAGCAGAAAGAAACCGACAACACGCTTCAATGCGCGCCGTCGGCCAGCTCCACCGGAGCGGCTCCCGACGGGCGTAGGCTGAACCGCGTGGATCAAGAAGACCGGATCGCCCTGTTCCTCGACTACGAGAACCTCGCGCTGGGGGCTCGCGACAACCGCGGCGGCATGGCCTTCGACTTCCGGCCCATCGCCGACGCCCTGGCCGAGCGGGGGCGCGTGGTGGTGCGCCGGGCGTACGCCGACTGGTCCTACTTCGACGAGGACCGCCGGATGCTCACCCGGTCCCATGTCGAGCTGATCGAGATCCCGCAGCGGATGGGCGCCTCCCGCAAGAACGCGGCCGACATCAAGATGGCCGTGGATGCCATCGAGCTGGCCTTCGAACGCGACTACATCTCCACCTTCGTGATCTGTAGCGGCGACAGCGACTTCACCCCGCTGGTGCACAAGCTCCGCGAGCTGAACAAGCGGGTCATCGGCGTCGGCGTCGAGGGGTCCACGTCAGCGCTGCTCCCGCCGGCGTGCGACGAGTTCCTCTACTACGACCGGCTGGAGGGTGTGGACATCCCGCCGACCCACGGCCGGCGTGGCCGTCCGGTGCGGCAGCCGGGCCCGGAGCTGCGTGCACCCGAGCCGGAGCGGGAGCAGGAGCCGGAGGAGGAGCGGCAGCCGACGGGGGAGGAGCCCGGCCGGGACGTGGACGCCCTCGCCGTGCTGGTGGCCCAGACGGTGGCCGGGCTCCAGGGCAGCGCCAGCGGCGAGGTGACCGCCTCCCGGCTCAAGCGCACCCTGCTGCGCAAGGACCCGACGTTCAGCGAGTCCGACTACGGGTTCCGCACCTTCGGCGAGTTGCTGCGTCACCTCGCCGCGCAGAGCGTGATCGAGCTGGCCGAGGGCCCCGCGAAGGGCGACCCGGAGGTCTCGTTGCCGGAGCATGGCGATCGTGAGGTGGCCTTCGGTCTGCTCCGTGGCGTTGTGGCGGACCTGGGCAGCGCGGGCAACCCGGTCGCCCTGTCCGGGCTGAAGAACCAGCTGCGCCGGGCCCGGCCCGACTTCAGCGAGAAGAAGCTCGGCTACCGCAGCTTCCTCCAGTTCTGCAAGGCCGCCGCCACCGGCGGTGTGGTCGACCTGCGCTGGAGTCCCGAAGCGGACGACTACCTGCTCACCGCGCAGGGGTGAGTGCCAGCCGGCTCCCTGGCCGGCATGCCCGAAGGCGCCTCGTCCCGGTTCTGATCCGCTGCTCAGGACGGGAGAAGTGCCGCGGCGGCTCCTCCATGTCTCGAGTTGACCCGAACTGCGCCCGAATCGCGGCTCTTGTCACGCTCTGAGCCCACCTGCGCCGTACCCCTTGCCGGGGAATTGCTATACGGTCGGCGAATGATGGTGGAGGAACACTGGTGGAACGGTGACACGACCCCGCGCGGGCGCCGGGACGTGTACATCCGTACTGACGGGCAGGGTTGGGAGGTCCGCGCCCAGATCGGTGGGGCGTCGGGTCGTGAGCGGGTGCAGCAGTGCCCCAGCCGGGCCTCGGCGGCCATCCTCGCCGACGCCTGGCGCGGCACCCACCCTTCCTGGCGCGAACTGACGCGCTGATCCGGCACCGGGCCGGGCCGGCAACGCTCCAGGGCTCCAGCCCGGCGCGGTCACCGGCCGGCCCGGCGCACGGCTCACCCGGCGGCGGCCGGAGACGGGGTCACGTCAGCCGGTCACTGCGCGTCGCTTCGACGAAGGTGCGCCACTGCTCGGGGCGGAACCGCAGTGCGGGGCCGGTCGCGTCCTTGCTGTCCCGAACGCCGATGACATCGGGCAGGTTGTCCGCCACCTCGACACAGTTGCCTTGAGCGCTGCTCCGGATGCTCTTGCGCCAAGCGGCGCCGGTCAGATCAACCATCGTGTCTCTCCTTGATGTCCTGCACGAGCTTGCGGGATTCCTGCACGCTCAGCGCCTCTGACGTGAGCGTCTTCCAGACCTCGGCGTACGCGCGGACCTCTTCGATCCGGTCGAGGTACAGAGCTCCCGACAGTCCCTCGCTGTAGACCGTCGTGGGCTCTGCGGACCTGGCACCGGTGGTGGGGAAGTCCAGGATGACGAAATTCCCTGCCACCGCCACCTGACTCAGCCTGCTGCCGAGCGGCAGAAGCCTGATGGACACGTTGGACGCGTTGCCGGCCTCGATGAGCCGATCTAGCTGCCCAGCCATGCCGGGAACGGCGCGGTGTAGTAGTGCCTCCTCAAGAATGACGTCCAACGTGGGCGCGGCCGGGCGCTTCCTGACCAGGATTCGCTGACGCTCGGTCCGCAGTTCCACCAGCTTGGCCACCTCGTCGTCCGAGGTTTCTGGTCGAGTCCGTCCTACCTCAGCCGCGTACTCCGGCGTCTGCAACAGGCCGGGTACCAGGGCATGTTCATAGGTTCGTATCCGGCTGGCCGCTGACTCCAGCCCCACGTACAGCTCGAACCACCTCGGGATGATCTCGCTGTAGGCGTGATACCAGCCCTTGCTTTTGGACTCGCTGGCCAGGCTCACGAGGACTTCGGTCATGTCCGCGGCGGCGCCGTAGAGGCGGCACATCTGGTCGACGTCCAGCGCCCGCACGGGGGTCTGCCCGGACTCGATGCGGTACATCTTGGCGCGGGACCACTCAAGGTCGGACGCAGCCGCCTCCAGCCCGATGCCTGCCTGCTCTCTGGTCTGGCGCAGCAGCCGGCCGAGCTGCCGCCGCGGCACCGTCGAACCAGCCTCGGTCATTCGCGCCGTCCTCTCCGTCTCGTCTTGACACGTCATCCGGCGTCGATTGGGACGCCACACGCATCATCACCCGAAACGTGCCGTGCGTAGTGAACATCTCACGGCGAGTGTTGCAGGAGGATTCACCGGCCCGGGATCGTGACAGGTATCAGGGCTGGTGGACGGGCCTCTACTGGCCGATCGAGCCCTCTCAGCCGGACGACCAGGAGGGGATGACGATGATTGAGCAGTACCGGCCCGAGCCGCCGTTCCTCGTGATCATGGCCGGTTACGTGATCGACCTCCATCACCGCAACGTCTGCCGCCTGTGCCGGCCTGACGGGACGTGCCCGAAGCTCGCCGAGGCCGCCGAACGCCTGACAGCCTGGCGGCAACGGACGATCAGATGAGGCTCCATGCGGCCGACCTCGTGCTGGTTGACCGGTCCGCGAGCCCGCAGTTCGTGGTGCCCATCAGATTCCGGCTGATCCGGGTCCTGGACCGCACCACCACCTACGACGGCTGGGCGTGGCTCGACGGGTACCAGGTGAACCGGACCGGCCAGGCGTTCGCCCGTCGGGAGATCTACGTGCAGCCGGAGAATCTCCGCAAGCTCACGGACCCGGCCGCGGTCGGCCGTTCGTCCCTGATCGGCGGCTGAGCCCAGATCCTCTCGATCGCCTGATGCTGTGTAGTCGTCGACGGGTCGATGCGACTACTCACCTGATCAAGCGGTTCCGTGCGATTCCGTGTCCCCCGCGTCAGGCGGGGTACACCGGGGCGGCCGGTTCGCGCGTGATGGAGGTCGCCCATGTCGCAGGGTCCCGACGAGGAGAACCTGAGGATCGAGGAGGAGGCGCGGGAGGCCGAGCACCGGCTGGCCGCGCTCGGCGACCGGTCCGAGGACGCGCTGACCGACGAGGAGGCCCGGGTGTCGGATAACGCCCGCACCGAGCAGGACGCCGGCTAGGGCCGGCCCGAGCAGAACGCCGGCAGAGAAGCCGGCCCGAGCCGGGCCGGCCCCTCTCGACGGCAGGGGTCAGGCGGCCTGGTCCTTCGGGACCGGGAGCACCACGCCCTCGGCAGCCGACCGGTGCGCCAGCTCGATCAACTCGACGGTGGCGACCGAGTCCCGCGGATCCACCGGCATCGGGGTGCCGTCCCGCAGCGCCGCGGCCACCTGCTGGTAGAAGCTCTGGTACGAGCCGGGCTCGGTGGGCACCGGCCGCAGGTCACCGTCGACGCCGAGCAGGCCGTACCGCTCCGGCGGAACCTCGCCCCAGCCCGGCTGGTCCGGCCGGCCACCGTCGTGCAGCGCCGCTTCCTGCACGTCCAGCCCGTACGTCGTGTAGCCGGCCCGGTCACCGAGCACCCGCAGCCGGGGCCCGAGCTGAGCGGTGATCGCGCCCATCCAGAGGTGCGAGTGCACCCCGTTGGCGTGGGTCAACGCCACGAACGCGTCGTCGTCGACCGCGGCGCCCTCGCGGCGGCGGTCGACCTCGGCGTAGACGCGGTCGACGGCACCGAAGAGCTGTACGGCCTGGTCGATGAGGTGGGCGCCGAGGTCGAAGAGGGCGCCTCCGGCCTCCTCGGGGCCGGCAAGCTCCCGCCAGCCCGGCTTGATGGTCGGGCGGAACCGCTCGAACCGGGACTCGAAGCGGAGCACCCGCCCCAACTCGCCCTGCTCCACGAGGCGGCGTGCGGTCAGGAAGTCGCCGTCCCACCGGCGGTTCTGGAACACCGTCAGCGGCACTCCCCGGCGGTCGGCGTCCTCGACCAGCGCCCGACTGTCGGCGGCGGTGGGTGCCAGCGGCTTGTCGACGACGACCGGCAGGCCGGCCGCCACCGCCGCCCGGGCCATCGGCACGTGCAGCCGGTTCGGCGTCGCCACCACGACCAGGTCCAGCGCGTCGGGCGTACGCCACAACTCGTCGGCGTCGTCGACCAGGCGGGCGTCCGGGTGGTGCTGCCGGGCCTGCTCACGCTTCTGCGGATCGCGGGTCATGATGGCGTCCAGCCGCAGCCCGGGCGTCGCGGCGATCAGCGGTGCGTGGAACACCCGGCCCGCCAGCCCGTACCCCAGCAGACCGACCCGCAGCGCCTCCGCCATGCCGTGCTCCCGTCTCCCGGTCCGCGCCCTGGTGGCGGCGGTCCCGGTGATCGAATCTACGCCCCGGTCGGCCCGGTCCGGCCCGCGCCCGGCGCTGCTCAGCTGGCCGGGTCGGCGCGCAGGTAGGTGAGCACCGCGAGCACCCGGCGGTTGGTGTCGTCGCTGGGCGGCAGGTCGAGCTTCAGCAGGATGTTGCCGACGTGCTTGCCGACCGCCGCCTCCGTGACGTGCAGCCGGGCGGCGATCGACGCGTTGGACCGGCCCTCGGCCAGCAGCGCCAGCACCTCACGTTCCCGGGCGGAGAGCGCGGCGAGCGGGTCACGCGGGCGGTGCAGCAGCTGCCGGACGACGTCCGGGTCGATGGCGGTGCCGCCGGCCGTGACCCGGTGCAGCGTGTCGACGAACTCGGCGACCTCGGCCACCCGGTCCTTGAGCAGGTAACCCACCCGCTGGCCGTCGCCGCTGTCCAGCAGCGCCGCGGCGTACCCGGTCTGCACGTACTGGCTCAGGACCACGACCGGGAGCTGGGGTCGCTCGGCGCGCAACGCCACGGCGGCCCGCAACCCGTCGTCTCGCCGGCCGGGCGGCATCCGGATGTCGGTCAGCACCAGGTCCGGCCGGTGCGTGCGGGCCGCGTCCAGCAGCTCCGGAGCCGAGCCGACGGCGGCACACACCGTGAAGTCGAATCGGGTGAGCAGCCCGACCAGCCCCTCGCGCAGCAGCACCTCGTCCTCGGCGAGCACCACCCGGGTCAAGGACGACATGGCAGCTCCACCCGGACCAGGGTAGGCCCGCCGGGTGGGCTGGAGAGCAGCAGCCGGCCGTCGGCGGCGGCGACCCGGTCGGCGAGGCCGGTCAGGCCGGTGCCCCGGGTGGGGTCGGCGCCGCCGCGGCCGTCGTCGGACACCTCGACGACGAGGTCTCCGCCGGTCCGGGCGAGGCGTACCTCGGCGCGGGTCGCCCGGGCGTGCCGCGCCACGTTGCCCAGCGCCTCCGACACCACGAAGTAGGCGGTGGTCTCGACGATCTCCGGTAGCTCGCCGTCGAGATCGGCCCGTACGGTGACCGCGACGGTGGTCGCGTCGGCCAGCTCGCGTGCCGCACCGGCGAGACCGAGGTCGGTGAGGCTCTGCGGCCGGATGCCGTGCACCAACTGCCGGAGCATCACCATCAGGCCCCGGGCCTGGTCGTGCGCGACGGCCAGGGGCCGGGCCGCGGGGGAGTCCTCGGGCACGTCCAGCCGGGCCAGGCCCAGCTGGAGGGTGAGGCTGGTCAACCGGGGTTGGGCGCCGTCGTGCAGGTCGCGCTCGATCCGCCGCCGTTCGGCCTCGTACGCGCCGACCAGCCGGGTCCGGGACCGGGCGACCTCGCGAAGCGCCGCCGCGTCGACCGGCCAAGCCAGCGCCCATCGGGTCACGGCGGCCTGGGCGGCGGCGAGCAGCCCGGCCGCGTACCAGAGCACCGGGATGAGGAGCACACCCACGATCGCGTACGGGACCGCCTCGCCGGGGCTGTCCACCGTGCGCCAGATGACGACGGGCTGGTTGGCGTCACCGGCCAGCCAGGGGCTGGTGACCATCCCGAGGTCGAGCAGCACCACCAGCAGCAGCACCCAGTACGCGATCGGCACGAACCCGCCCAGCCAGAACAGGTACGCCACCTCCCGCCACCCGGCGGCGGTGCGGTAGCGGGCGGCCAGGCCCGGCCACGGCGACGCGGGCAGCGGGCGGCCGTCCACGAGGCCGAGCCGCCATCGCTCGACGGCGGCCACCGGGAAGCTCACAAGCGGCGCCAGCGTCAGCAGGACGAGGCTGCCGACCGTCAGGAACAGCAGGAGCGGGACCTCCGGCGGCCGGCCCTGCAGTCGTACGCCGTTGACGGCTGCCAGCAGGGGCGCGACGACGACGAGCAGCCCGACGGCGAGCACACCGGCGACCGGCACGGTGCTGACCAGGTAGACCAGCGCGCGCCAGGGCCAGGCGGAGACCAGCCAGCCGCGGCGGCGCAGCGCCTCGGCCAGGTGGCAGGGGTGTTCCGGGGTCATGACGCAGACGCTAATCGCCGCGCCCGGGTCGACCCAGCCGTCCAGATCCACTCCTGGGGTATGCCCAGCCCTACCGTCGCCGCCCGGACCGAGGCGGGCTGCGACGGGGTGTGGTGTGGCCGGAAACGGGAAGAACGCGCCGTCGCGCGATCCGCGTGACGTGTGCTGGCGGTGGCTGGAGAGACATGGGTGCCAGAACCTTCGTGGTGGTCGGCGCTACCAGCGGGCTCGGCCTCGCGGTGGCCCGGCTGCTGGTCGACGAGCACCGGGTGGTGGTGCTCGGTGACGTCGCGGCCGAGATCGCCACGGTGACCGACGAGCTGGGCTGCGCCGGGGCGGTGTGTGACGTCTCCTCCCACGAGCAGGTTCGCGACACGTTCGCCGAGGTTGTCGAGCGTTACGGCACGATCGACGGGGTGGCGGCCTGTGCGTCGATGTGGGCGGGTGGCGACCTGGCGGACCTCTCCGTGGAGCACATCCGGCGGGCCGTGGAGATCAACGTTCTGGGCGTCACGTACGTACTCCGGGAGGCGTTGCAGCACCTGCACCGGCAGGGCCACGGGAACATCGTGTACATCGGCGCGATGGCGGTGACGTCCCCCCGGCCCGGCATCCCGGTCTACCGGGCGACCAAGAGCTACGGCAGCAGCCTGGTCGAGTCGCTGGCCGAGGCCCAGCACAGCAACCAGATCAAGGTGATGCAGCTGCATCCCGGGCCGATGCCGACCCGGCTGCAGGAACGGGTCGGCGCCGAGTTCCTGGACGAGGTGTACGCCCGTCCCGATCAGGTCGCCACCGAAGTCGTCCGGCTGCTGCTGCTCGAACCCGGCGATCTCTACGTCTCGGGAGAGCGCGTGCTGCGCGCGGACGGGCGGTGGTGACGGCGGCGGCCGGACCCGCCGACCGTCCGACCTCGGTGTGGGCGCCCCTGCGGACCGCCGTCTACCGCAACCTGTGGCTGGCTCTGCTCGCCGCCAACATCGGCACCTGGATGCAGACGGTCGGCGCGCAGTGGCTGCTGATCCACCACTCCAACGCCTCCACCCTGGTCGCCCTGGTCCAGACCGCGAGCCTGCTGCCGGTGCTGCTGCTGGCACTGCCCGCCGGCGTGCTGGCCGACAACTTCGACCGCCGGCACCTGCTGATCGCCGTACAGCTGTTCCTGGTGGTGGTGGCGGTGGCGTTGACCCTGCTCACCGTCACCGACCGGATGCCGCCCGCGCTGCTGCTCACCCTCACGTTCGCGTTCGGGGTCGGGCAGGCGCTCACCCTGCCGGCCTGGGCGGCGGTGATCCCGGAGCTGGTGCCGCAGGACCAGCTCCGGGCGGCCTCCGCGCTCGGTTCGATCAGCGTGAACATGGCGCGGGCGGTCGGGCCGGCGGTGGCCGGCGTGTTGATCGCCCAGACCGGCGTCGCCCCGGTCTTCGCGCTCAACGCCATCGCGTTTCTGATCTTCACGTACGCGTTGGCGCGCTGGAAACCGGGCAACGCCCGCGCGGTCGAGGTGCCCGAGCGGTTCACCGCGGCGCTGCGTGCCGGCAGCCGCTACGTACGGCACTCGCCGACTGTCCGCCGGTTGCTGCGCCGCGCGCTGGTCTTCGTGATCCCGGCCAGCGCACTGTGGGCGCTGCTTCCGCTGGTGGCCAACCGCCGACTCGGGCTGGGTTCCGGTGGGTACGGTCTGCTGCTGGCAGCCCTCGGGGTGGGAGCCATCGCGGGTGGCGTGCTGCTGGCTGTGATCCGGACCCGGCTGTCGGCCAACCAGTTGCTGTTCATCGCCGGGGTGCTGTTCACCGCCGCGCTGACGGTGGTCGGCACGGTGCGGGTGGTGCCGCTGGTGCTCATCGCCCTGCTGCCCGCCGGGTTGGCCTGGGTGACGGTGCTGGCCAACGTCAACGCCGAGATGCAGGTCTTCCTGCCGAGCTGGGTGCGAGCCCGAGGGTTGGCCGTCTACCAGATCTTCTTCGCCGGCGGGCAGGCGGTGGGCGCGTTCGTCTGGGGTCTGGTGGCCGACCTGGCCGGGCTGGTGGCGGCCTTCGTCGCCGCGGCGGTGTTCATGCTGGTCGGCACCGTGACCAGTCGGGTCTGGCCGCTGCCGGACCTGCCGACGGTGAACCGGGATCCGGCCAGCTACTGGCCCCAGCTGCACCTGGCGCACGACCCGGACCCCCGGGTCGGGCCGGTGCTGGTGATCGTGGAGTACACCGTCCGGCCGGAGCGGACACAGCCGTTCCTGGCGGCGATGGATCTGGTGCGCGGCGCCCGCCAGCGGACCGGCGCGATGCGTTGGGGGCTGTTCCGGCCGGCCGAGACCACGGACCGGTTCGTCGAGGTGTACATGGTGCCGTCCTGGGGCGAGCACCTGCGTCAGCACGGCGGCCGGTTGACGAGCGAGGACCGCGAGGCCGAGGAGCGGGCCCGGGAGCTGACCGACGGCGAACCGGAGGTGCGTCACCTGGTGCCGGCCGCAGCCGGCCCGACGCTGACCGACGACCGGCAGGCGCTCTGACGTTGGCAGCGGTCGGCAGGTGGCGTACGACGTACGGCCGCGTTGCTAGGATGGCCGCACCATGGCGAGTGAGCGCAAGGCGACCGCGGATCCGGCCCGCAGCCTGGCCATCCTGTGGCGCACCGGCGAGCCGACCAGCCGCAGCGCGGGGCCGGGGCTCAGTGTCGACCGGATCGTCCGGGCCGCCGTCGCCATCGCGGACGCCGAGGGCCTCGACGCGCTGACCATGCGCCGGGTCGCCGAGGCGCTGGGCGTCGGCACGATGTCCGTCTACACCTACGTGCCGGGCAAGGCCGAACTCGTCGACGTCATGATCGACACCGTGTACGGCGAGATGCCCCGCGCCGCCGTCGCCGGCGACTGGCGGGCCCGGCTGGAGCGGATCGCCCGGGACAATCTCGCCCTCTACCGGCGACACCTCTGGATGCTGCGGGCCGAGACGACCCGACCCGTGCTCGGCCCCCACCTGGTGGGCAAGTACGACCACGAGCTGAGCGCCGTCGCCGACATCGGGCTGACCGACGTGGAGATGGACGCGGTGCTCACCCTCGTCCTCGGGCACGTGAAGAGTGCCGCGCGCGCCGCGTCCGAGGTGGTCGACCTGGAGCGGGAGACCGGCATGACCGACGGCCAGTGGTGGCAGTCGCACGCGCCCTTCCTGGAGAGGGTCATGACGGCCGGCAGCTACCCGACCGCCGCCCGGGTCGGCACCGCGGCGGGCCAGCAGCACGGCGCCGCGTACGGGCCGGAGTACGCCTTCGAGTTCGGCCTGCAAAGGGTCCTGGACGGCATCTCGGTGGTGGTCGGCGAGCGGGCGGCCGGCTGACCCAGGCAGCCCGACCCGCCGCGACAGACGGACTGGCGGGCCCGGGAAACCGACCCGGCTCCGGCCCTGCGGGTGGTACGACTGGAGGCGGCGACACCGGGGGCCTGGAAGGATGGCGATGGCGAACGGGCTTCCGGGGCGGCGGCACGACGACGTCGTGGAGTTGCGGGTGCATGGCGTCTCCGGGGCGGGACCGGAGCGGGTGCTCGACCAGGCACACGTGCGGCAGGTCGCCGGTGACCGCAGTGGCGGGTTCCACCGTCGGGCCCCCCAGGCCGACGACACCGACCCGGACGGGGTCACGCTGGAGGCGTACCGGTGGGGCGATCTGCCCTCGGGCACCGTGGCCCGGACGCTCTCCCTGGTCTTCCTGCTGCCGTTCATGCTCAGCAACCTGGCGGTCTGGATGAGGCCGACGGGTCGGTGGAGCGGCCCCGGCGTCACCGTCCTGTGCCGGCTCGTCGCGCTCGACCTCACGGTGCTCTACGTGCTGTCGACGGCCGGTGTCGCGCTCGACCTGCTCGCTTGGCGCTGTCTCGGCATGGCCCGCTGCCCGGCGGGGCGTGGAGGGCTCGCCGGGCTCGACGACTGGTCGATCGGGCAGCGACTGGCGGTGCTGGCTCTGCTGCCGATTGCCGCCGTCGGACTTCTCCGGCTGCTCGGCGCCCGTCGGCGCCGTCCCGTCGACAACTCGCTGTGGGCCGTCGAGCCACTCGTCGGACGGCTGCGGGCGACCCACGTCGCCGCCGCGCTCGCCGTGGTCGACCTGGTGCTGCTCGTCGCCCGGTCGGCCGGCGGCCGGACGACCGCGACGACCGTGCTGCTCGCGCTCACCGGGGCGGTGCTGCTCGCCTCCGTCGTTCTGCTCGGCGTGCCGGGGCTGGTGGACGGCTCGGCGACCGCCCTGCCCGCCGGCCGGGTCGCCGGCGCGCTGCGCCTGGTGGCGTACGGCCTGAGCGTGGCCACCCTCGCCATCGTGGCCCTGGATTCGCGGGGCTGGCCGTCGTCGACCGGGCTGCCGGGGTACGGGCGGATCCTCGGCTCGGTGTCGCTCGTCCAGATGTCGCTGCTCGTGGCGCTGGGCGGGCTGGTGCTGTGGGACCACGGTCGAGGGGTCCCTCGCGGCGCACCGCGGCACGGGCTGGGCGCGGCGGTCATCGCGGCCATCGCGGTCGGCCTGGCCGGAGCGTTCTCCGCAGCCCTGGTCTACTGGGCCGGGAACTTGCTTGGCGGCATCGCCGGTCAGCCGCTGGCGTACAACTGGACCATCCTGGCCTTCTTCCTGCACGTCGTTGCGGCGGTGGTGCTGTGTGGTGCGATGACGCTGCTCTCGCGTGGCCGCCGGTGGCGTGCCGCGGCGACGATCACCGCCCGGGACTTCCCGACGGCACCGCCGGGAGCAGCCGATTATCTACACAGGGTGACGAAGATGATTGCCCGGGCCCGCTTCACCGAGTGGCTGGGGCTGCTCGCCGCGACCTATGCGGCGCTGGCGGTCATCGGTCTGACCACCAGCCTGCTGGGACAGTTCCGGCTCGAACCGGACCAGCTGGGGCGGGAGCTCCTCGGGCTGCCAGCCGGGTCCGTCGGCGTCGGCCTCGCCGTGGGCAGCTACTTCGTCGCCGCCCTGCTGCTCGCCCTGCTTTTGGGCGGGCTGTTCGCGTACCGGACGGCGTGGTTCCGCCGGTACGTCGGGGTGCTGTGGGACCTGGGCACGTTCTGGCCCCGGGCCGCCCACCCGTTCGCGCCCGCGAGCTACGCCGACCGCGCGGTGCCCGAGCTGGTCGACCGGATCACCCAGCTCACGCAGCGGCACGCCGGGGTGGTGCTCTGCGGGCACAGCCACGGCTCCGCGCTGCTGGCCCTCGCGGTGCTGCGGCTCCCGCCGGGCGTGCGTCAGCGGGTCGCGCTGCTCACCTACGGGTCCCCGCTGGACCGCCTGTACGCCCGGCTGTTCCCGGCGTACCTGAGCGAGGAGGTGCTGCGCCAGGTGGGGGAGCGGGTCGGGTGGCGGTGGTTGAACCTGTGGCGGGACACCGACCCGATCGGTGGCTGGATCTTCGCCGCGCACCGGCCCGGCGATCCGCCGCTCGACGTGACCAACCCCGCCACGCGGGTCGATCGGCGGCTGCGGGATCCTCGGGACCTGCCGGCGCGGCCAGGGGAGCGCCGGGCGCCGCCGCTGCGGGGGCACCACCCGGGCGAGTCCGACCCCGAGTTCCGGGCAGCGGTGCGCGAACTCGCCGGTCGACTACGCGACCAGGACGGTGACTGAGCGGTCGCCGATGGATCCGGGCCGTTCGGGGTCGGCCCTCACCGGTCCTCCGGCAGCCGTTCGGACTCCGCGACCACGGCACGGACCTTGCGCAGGGTGGCGTCGGGGGAGCGGATCGCGGCACGCCACCGGTCCAGCGTCCGGGTGAGCACCCGGACCACGAACTGCAACTGGTTGACCTGCTCGCGCAGCACCCCAGCTCCGACCGGGCGCTCAGCGCCTCCTCCTCCAGCTCGGTGATCCGGGTCTGTAGTGGCTGTACCAGGGTGAGGGCGGCCTCGGTGAGGGTGTCGGCGGCGTCGGCCTTGAACTTGCCCCGCTGCACCACGACGGTGGCGATGGCGACCAGGCCGGTGCTTCCGCCGAGGATGCCGAACACGCTGAGCGCCACCTGCAGCCACGGGGGTGCGTCGGGCGCCGGTGTGGAGATCACGTGACACCGCCTTCTGCCGGTTCGACAGCGACGCACTGGCTGGCCTGGGCCAGCCGGCGCAGGTCGATGGCGATCTGAGCGGCCCGCCACAGCGACCCGACGGCGAGCGCGGTGATGAACGACGCCGCGGCGATGGCCTGCCGGCCCGACACGACCAGCAGCGCCATCGTGTACATGCCGCTGATGGTGCCGAACACCACGACCGACGCGAGCTCGATGCCGAGCCCGGTGGCGAGCCGGCCGGGCCACAGGATGCCCAGCAGGCCTCCGACGCCGACCAGGACCAGACCGAGCTCCCAACCGATCTGGATCGGGACCGGCATGGCCATCCGGACCGAGGTCGGCCGGCCCCCGAGCAGGAGCAGCAGAACACCGCAGACGGGAGCCATGGCCAGGGCGGCCACCTCGAAGGGTTGGTGCCGGGGCCGGATACGCAGGTACCCCACGGCGACTCCTTGGTCGATAACCGTCGTCAACCACCAGCGGCCGTTGGGTGCCGGTGGATCGATGGTGACCGCGCTGCGGTCCGTGCGGCGAAGCCCGACGGTGGTGAGGGTGCGTGTGGACGGTCGATGGTCGAGGAGGTGAGCGACTCGCCGTCGTTGGCTGGCCGATATCTGCCTGTGTAGCACCGATGAACCGCTGGCGTCCACTTTGTGTAACGTCATATATCCGCAGGTCAGAGCCCATTTCGGTGGCTGTCGGCCCGGGTGGCGCGGTGCGGGCCCCCGGTCGACCGGGCCATGTCGACGAGTGACGATAAGTGTCGAATATCTTACGTTCCGTCACATGGCTGCGGTCGACCCGTCGCTACCGTGCGAGCAGCGCGCGTAGCGCCCGGACCACCTCCGCGGGCGCCTCCTCGGCCATGAAGTGCCCGCAGGTGACGGTCTGGTGTGACAGGTTCGGCGCCCAGGCCCGCCACAAGCCGGCCGCGTCGTAGCCGAGCGCCGCGCCCCAGTCCTGCTGCAGCACCGTCACCGGCATCCGCAGCCGGTTGCCGGCCGCCCGGTCGGCGGTGTCGTGGGCGACGTCGATCCCGGCGGACGCCCGGTAGTCGGCGACGATCGAGGTGACCGCGGCCCGGGACGCGCCCAGGTACGCGGCCCGCACGTCCGCCGGCAGGGCCCCGGGATCGCGGGTCCAGGCGTCCAGGAAGTGGCCGAAGAAGGCGTCCGGGCTGCCGCCGATCAGCTCCTCCGGCAGGCCGGGCGGCTGCGCCATCAGATACAGGTGGAAGGCGACGGCGGCGGTGGCGCCGTGCAGCACGTCCCACATGTCCAGGGTGGGCAGCACGTCGAGCAGGGCCAGCTGGCTGACCGCGTCCGGATGGTCGAGACCGGCGCGGAACGCGACCAGGGCGCCCCGGTCGTGCCCGGCCAGCGCGAAACGCTCGTGGCCGAGCGCCCGGGCCAGCGCCACGATGTCGGCGGCCATGGTGCGTTTGGCGTACCCGCTGCCGTCGACGTCGACGGGTTTGTCGCTGTCGCCGTAGCCGCGCAGGTCCGGGCAGATGACCGTGTGGTCGGCGGCCAGGTCGGCCGCGACGTGCCGCCACATCAGGTGGGTCTGCGGGAAACCGTGCAGCAGCACGATCGCGGGCCCGGAGCCGCCCACGGCGACGTTGAGCGTGACGCCCTCGGCGACGTTGACCCGCCGGTAGT
Organism: Micromonospora sp. NPDC005206; assembly: GCF_040608175.1. Taxonomy (NCBI): domain Bacteria; kingdom Bacillati; phylum Actinomycetota; class Actinomycetes; order Micromonosporales; family Micromonosporaceae; genus Micromonospora; species Micromonospora sp. NPDC005206. The sequence continues at coordinate 117,312 of NZ_JBEXHU010000013.1, read as the reverse complement.
CGAATCCGTTGATCCTCAGGTCCACGGTGAACCTCTCTGGTGAGCAGGGGCCGGCGGGGGCGGTGGCCCGACGCCGTCGTACCTGGTCGAGCCTGCCCCCGGGTGATCAGCAGGCGGTCAGCGGCGAATCAGTGCCGACAGGCCGGGGCCGGCCGGGTCGACCCACCTAGATTGGTGCCATGACCAGGCGGCGGCACCCGTGGCGGTGACCTTCGGCGTCCTCGGGCCGGTGACCGCCGCGACCGAGAGTGGCCCGGTCCCGCTCAAGGGGCCCCGCCAGCGCACGGTGCTGGGCCGGCTGCTGATCGCCCGGGGCCGGGTCGTGCCGGTGGACCGGCTCGTCGACGACCTGTGGGAGGTACCCCCGGAGGGCGCGGTCGGCGCGATCCGGACCTTCGTCGCCGACCTGCGCCGGGCACTGGAGCCCGACCGGCCGCCCCGGCAACCGCCCCGGCTCCTGGTCACCGAACCACCGGGGTACGTGCTGCGAGCCGCCCCGGACGCGGTGGACGCCGGACGGTTCGAGGCGGCGGTCAGCGAGGCGGCCCAGCTGCTGGCGGCGGGACTGCCCGCACCGGCTCTGACCGCGCTGGACGCGGCGCTCGGGCTCTGGCGGGGGCCCGCGTACGCCGACTGCGCGGGTGAGGTCTGGGCGGTCGCGGAGATCAACCGGCTGGAGGAGCTGCGGATGCTCGCCGTCGAGCGGCGGGCGGAGGCGCTGTTGGCGCTCGGTCGGCCGGACGAAGCCGCCGCCGAACTGCCGGCCCACCTCGCCAGCCATCCGCTGCGCGAGGACGCCTGGCGGCTGCTCGCGGTGGCCCGGTACCGCTCCGGTCGACAGGGCGACGCGCTGGCCGCGCTGCGCCAGGCCCGGGACGTCCTGGTGACCGAACTGGGCGTGGACCCCGGGCCCGAGCTGCGGCGGCTTGAGGCCGACATCCTGGCCCAGGCGCCGCACCTCACCCCGCCCAACCTGGAGGTGGCCGTCCCCGTTCGACCCGGCGGCCCGGGACCGGTGTGGGAGCGTCCGTTCGTCGGCCGCGACACCGAGCTGGACCGGCTGCGCCGGGCCGCTGAGACCGCCGCCCTGCGCGGCCAGCCGACCCTCGTCCTGCTCAGCGGGGACCCGGGCGCCGGCAAGACGGCACTGGCCGAGACGCTGACCCGACGGCTCGCCGCCGAGGGTTGGGCGACGGCGTGGGGCCGCAGCCCGGAGTACGAGGGCGCCCCGGCAGCCTGGCCGTGGACCCAGATCACGGATGCGCTCGCCGGACCGACCGACCCCAGCGGGGGCGCTGGCTCCGGCGGCGCGGTCGATGGCACCGGGGCGGCGAGCGATCCCGCCGTCGCCCGGTTCCGCCGGCACCGCGCGGTGGCGTCGCTGGTCTCGGCGGTCGCCGACCGGCGGCCGGTGCTGCTGGTCCTCGACGACCTGCACCGCGCGGACGGGGACACCCTGGACCTGCTGACCGCGCTGCTCACCGGCCCGCAACCGGCCACCGGACCGGTGCTGATCCTCGGCACCTACCGGGCCACCGAGATCAGCCCGGAGCTGACCGCCGCACTGGCCCGGGCGGCCCGGCTGGAGCCGGTACGGGAATACCTCGCCGGCCTGTCCACGTCGGCGACCGGTGAACTGGCCCGCGTCGTCGCCGGGACCGAGCTGGACCCGCCCACCGTGCGGTTGATCCACCACCGCAGCGGCGGCAACCCCTTCTTCGTGCGGGAGCTGGCCCAGCTGTACGCGGCCGAGGGCGGCGGAGCCCTCGCTGCGGTGCCGCCCGGGGTGCGCGACGTCATCCGGCATCGGCTGGCGCAGCTACCCGCGCCGACCCGCACGGTGCTGCGGCAGGCGGCGGTGCTCGGCCGGGACCTCGACCCGGAGGTGCTCGGCGCGCTGGCCGGCGACCCCGCGACCCTGCTGGACGCCGTGGACCGTGCGTTGCAGGCCGGCTTCCTCAGCGAACAGGACCCCGACGGGCGGCTGCGGTTCACCCACATTCTCGTCCGCGACACGCTCTACGCCGACCTGTCCGCGCCGCGCCGCGCAGCCCTGCACGCGGCCGTGGCGGAGGCGCTGCGAACGCGCCAACCCACTGATCCCGCCGCGCTGGCGCACCACCTGCTGCACGCCGGTGGACCGGCAGCCGCCCGGCGGGCCGCCGGCTACGCCCGTACCGCCGCGGAACACGCCGAGCGGGCCGGCAACCCGCACGAGGCGGTCCGGCTGTGGACGCAGGTGGTCGACGCGTACGACCGCGCCGGCGGGAGCAAGCGACGCGAGCGGCTGGGCGCCGTGCTCGGCCTGGGTCGCGCGCTGGCCGTGACGGGCCGGCTGGCCGAGGCGCGACGGCGCCGGGCCGAGGCGATCGCCGACGCCGAGTCGGTCGGCGACCCTCGCCTGGTCGCGGAGGTGCTGGCCGGCTTCGACGTGCCCGCCATCTGGACCCGCAACGACGACGACCGGCTCTCCGGGCGGATCGTCCAGGCCGCCGAGCACGCCCTGACCGCCCTCGGCCCGACCGGCTCGACGCAGCGTAGCCGGCTGCTCAGCACCCTCGCGCTGGAGCTGCGCGGCACCACCACCGACCGTGGCCGCCGGGCAGCCCAGGAGGCCGAGGGGATCGCCCGGGCCGCCGCGGACCCGGGGCTGCTGGCCTTCGCGCTCAATGCCCGCTTCATGCACGCCTTCCACCGCGCCGGCCTGGCCGGTGAGCGGGCCCGGATCGGCGCCGAGCTGGTCGACCTGGCCGCGCGGCACCAGCTGGTGACCTTCGAGGTGCTGGGCCACCTCGTCCTCGTGCAGGCCCGCTGCGCGCTGGCCGACCGCGCCGGCGCCGACGCGCACGCCCGCGCCGCCGACCGCCTCGCGGAGCGGTACGAGCTACCGCTGGTCGGTGTCTTCACCCGGTGGTACGCCGCGCTGCGGTTGGCGCTGGCCGGCGAGTATGCCGATGCGGCGGACGCGTACCGGGCGGCGGTCGACCGGCTGCCCACCGACGCGATGCCGGGCCTGACCCGGGGGCTGCTCCCGCTCGCCCTGCTCGGGCTGCGCCTCACCGCCGCCGTCGACGCCGAGCGGTCAGCAGCCGGGCCGGACGGCGTCGTCGACCGGCCCGTCCCCGGGCTCCAGGGCGAGGACTGGGCGGGCCTGGACTGGGGCCCCCACGAGCCGTGGGTCCGACCGCTGCTGCTCGTCGCCGCCGGTGACCGGGACGCCGCCGGAGCGGCCCTGCGGGCCCTCCCGGACGGACCGCACGACCTGCTGCGGGAGGCACGGCTCTGCGTCACCGCCCGCGCGGCGCTCGCCCTGGGCGACCGGGCCACGATGGAGCGCGTCGCCGCCGAACTCCGGCCGGCCGCCGAGGAACTGGCCGCCGGCAGCGGGGTGCTCACCGTCGGCCCGGTGGCCGGGTACCTCGCCGACCTGGCCGCCGCGTTGGGCCGCGACGACGAGGCGGCCGGGCACCGCCGTACCGCCCGCGCGGTCACCGCCCGGGCCCGCGCCGCCACCTCCCCGGCCTGACCACGGGCGGCGGAGTCACCGCCGGCCGGGGCGACTTGGCGGTTCCCCGGGAACCGACCGGCAGGGTGCGGTCAGATGGAAACCAGCGGCGCCGCCGCCGTCCGCCGTGGATCAAGGGGGTACGCGTGGAGGTGCTCGTCCTGATCGTGGTGCTGGGCGTCACCGTCCTGGTCGGCACCACGCTCGGCGGCCGGTACAGGGTCGCGCCACCGGTCCTGCTCATCGCGTTCGGGGTGCTGCTCGGGCTGGCGCCGCCGCTGTCCGAGCTGACCCTGGAGCCGGACCTGGTACTGCTGATCTTCCTGCCGGCGATCCTCTACCGGGAGAGTCTCACCATCAGCCTGCGCGAGATCCGGGCCAACTTCCCGGTGATCGGGCTGCTCGCCGTGGTGCTGGTGGTGCTCACCATGGTCACGGTGTCGCTGACCGCGCAGGCGTTCGGCGTGAACCCCGCCGCCGCCTGGGTGCTCGGGGCGGTCCTCGCGCCGACCGACGCCGCCGCGGTCACCGGGCTGGCCAAGCGGCTGCCCCGGAAGCTCCTGACCACGCTGCACGCGGAGAGCCTGATCAACGACGGCACCGCGCTGGTGCTCTTCGCGGTGACCGTGGGCCTGCTCACCAAGGAAGCGGAACCCGGCGCGCTCGGGATCGGCGAGGAGTTCGTCGGGGCCAGCGCCGGGGGAGTGATCGCCGGCCTGCTGGTCGGCGCCGCCGTGGTGCTGATCCGCAAACGGCTCGACGATCCCCTGCGCGAGGGCGCGCTCAGCGTGCTGACGCCGTTCGCCGCGTTCCTGCTCGCCGACGCGGTGCACGCCAGCGGGGTGCTGGCGGTCGTGGTCGCCGGCCTGATGCTGGCCTACGCCGGCCCCCGGGTGATCCGCGCCCGGTCGCGGGTGCTGGCGTACGCGTTCTGGGACCTGTCCACGTTCCTGATCAACGGTGGGCTGTTCGTCCTGCTCGGCACCCAGATCCCCCGGGCGGTGAGGAGCATCACCAGCGCCTCGCCGCAGCGCGCGTTGACGATCGTGCTGCTGGTCACCGTGGTCGTCCTCGTCACCCGGCTGCTCTTCGTCTACCTGACGGCGGAATCGGTGAAGCTCGTAAACCGGCGAGTGGTGATGAACGTGAGCCAGGGTCGGGGCGGCTGGCGGGTCGGCACCGTCGCCGGCTGGTCGGGTTTCCGGGGTGCCGTCTCGCTCGCCGCCGCCCTGGCGGTCCCGGCGACGACGGTCTCCGGTCAACCGGTGGCCGAACGCGACCTGATCATCTTCGTCACCTCGCTGGTGATCGTGCTGATCATGCTCGTTCAGGGCACCACCCTGCCGGTGGTGGTGCGCTGGGCGGGGCTCGCCGGCGATCCCGAGCGGGCCGACGAGTTGCGGCAGGCACGCGTGCGGGCCACCGAGGTGGGCCTGGCCGCGCTGCCCCAGGCCGCCGCCGAGGTCGGCGCCGACGAGGAGGCGGTCCGCCGGCTACAGGACGAGTACCAGCGGCACCTGGAGGACGCCAACGAGGGCTCTGGGCGTACCGCGGAGGAACTCCGTCTGGAACGCCAACTGCGCCTCGCCGTCCTCGACCACAAACGGCGGGAGATCACCCGGTTGCGCGACCGTCGGGAGATCGACGACCTTGTGCTGCTCGACCTTCAGGCCGCGCTGGACAACGAAGAGATCCGGCTGCTGGGCCGCGAGTCCACAGAATGATCGCGGCCGCCGCGATGGGCGGCGGAGCGACGGATTGGCGACACTTCCCGGGCCGCGCACGGGGCGGGTGGCCACCCCGCCGCCGGGTACGGTGGAACCGATTCGGCGTTCGTCGATGCGTTCGGCCCGCGAGGGGGTGCTCATGACCAGCGGGGGGACGGAGGCCGACCTGCGGGTGGTCACCGAACGGGAGTTCCTCGACGAGCTGACCTCGGTCACCCGGGAGCGCGGCGGCACAGAATTCCTCTACCTGATGGCGCAGGGTGACGGCGTCATCGGGGTGCAGTGGGAGCAGCCCGGCGTCGACCATCTGCGCCGCTACCGGGTGCGCGACCCCGGCGGCCCGGCCTGCCCGCACTGCCATCTTCGAAGCGGTGCTGGCGCTGTCGCCCGTGCTGCCACTGGACCTGATGCGGACCGCCCGCACCCGACCGCACTACGAGACGGTGCTACGCACCGGCCGGCTGCCCCACCTGGCGTTCGCCCGGCCGGTTGGCCAGCCCGGGGGGAGCTGGCTCGCCGACTGCCACGCGGTCACCGGCGACCCGCACACCGACGCCGACTGCTCGCGGCACGCCGTGCCCGCACCGAGCGGCGACCCGCTGGATCTGCGCCTCGAGTCGCTGCCCCGGGCGATCCGGCAGCTGTACCCGCACGACGCCGCCGCGACGGCGGACCTCCAGCAGCGGCTGCGGATCGCCCAGGACTGGCGGGCCGACGCGCAGGCCGTCGCGAGCGGGGTCCGTGCGGCGGCGGCGACCTGGGCGTTCCTGCGCAACTCCTGCGTCCTGGGCGTGCCGGTGCCCGGTGCCAAGGGTCTCGTCCTCACCCTCCCGCCGGGCCGGACCCCGGACGACCGACCGCTGGCCGAGCTGCACGCCGCGGCGGTACGCGCGCTGCCAACCGGCGGACGGGTGGCGTATCAGGAGCGGGCCTGCCTGGTGCCGGAGCCGGCACCGGGGGCGCAGCGGATGCCGTCGTACTCCGGCGCGCTGGACCTGACCGGTGCGGCGCCGGTGCGCACGCTGCGGCTGCCGGCGCCACGCCGGCCGCTGAGCACCACCGGCCGGGGCGTGCTGCTGCTCTACGAGGCCCGGCACGCGATGGGCCGGCACGTCGCCAGCGCGCCGGAGCGGGACGACGCCTACTGGGAATCCGAGGCGGCGTTGAACGTCTTCGAGTTCACCCTGTTAAAGCGGGTGGCCGGCCGGCACTACCAGGAGGCGGTGGCCGCCTACCTGCAGGTCCTGCGCCGGGAGGGTGACCTGCTCGCCCGCCCGCACAAGGTGCTCGACCGGCGTCACCGCAAGGCGTTGTCGCTGGCTTTCGGCGGGCTGGACGACGAGGAGCTGCACCTGTGGGCGTCGGTCGCCTACCGCAACGCCATCCTGGTGCTGCTCGGCGACCTGAAGGCGTTCGCCGCACACCTGCGCCGCCAGGCCGCCTGACGCGAAGGAAGGGCACCTTGTTAACGCCTCGTGTATAGGAAGGGCCCCTTCCTAACGGTTCAGAGCACCTGGGCGAGGAACCGGCGCAGCCGGGGATGCTCGGCCCGCTCGAAGATCGCCTCCGGCGGCCCCGACTCCAGCACCACGCCCCGGTCCATGAAGGCCACGGTGTCGGCGACCTGCCGGGCGAAGCCCATTTCGTGGGTGACCACCACCATGGTCATGCCCCCGGCGGACAGGTCGGCCATCACCCCGAGCACCCCCTTGACCAGCTCCGGGTCGAGCGCCGAGGTGGCCTCGTCGAAGAGCATCACCTCCGGCCGCAGGGCCAGCGCCCGGGCGATCGCCACCCGCTGCTGCTGGCCGCCGGAGAGTTGCGCCGGCCGGGCGTCGGCCTTGCCGGCCAGCCCCACCAGCTCCAGCTGGGCCCGCGCGACGGCCTCCGCCTCGTCCTCCCCGAGCTTGCGCAGCCGGCGCAACGCCAGGGTGACGTTGCGCACCACGCTCATGTGCGGGAAGAGGTTGAACTGCTGGAAGACCATGCCCACCCGCTGCCGCAGCGCGTCCGGGTCGTCGCGTAGCACGCTGCGCCCGTCCAGCAGCACGTCGCCGCGGTCCGGCTCGATCAGCCGGTTGATGGTGCGCAGCAGAGTGGACTTGCCCGACCCGGACGGCCCGATCACGCAGGCCGTCGCGCCCCGTGGCACGGCCAGGTCGACGCCGCGCAGCACCCGGTTCGGTCCGAACGCGAGGTGCACGTCGCGTACGTCGAGGCTGACCGAGGTGGTCGTGCTGGCGGTCATCGCCGGTCCCCTTCCGTCGCGCCGGTCAGCGCCGACTCGGTGTCGTCCTCGTCGGCCGGCGCGGTGGCCGGCCGGCCGTGGCGCAGCCGCCGGTCGATCCAGTTGACCGCGTGCGTCAGCGGAACGGTCAGCGCCAGGTAGCAGAGCCCGGCCAGCAGCAGCGCGGACTCGTTGCCGGTGGTGGCCGCGTAGTCCTGCCCGATCCGGAACAGCTCCCGCTGGCTGGCCACCAGGCCGAGGAAGTAGACGAGGCTGGAGTCCTTGATCAGCGCGATGAGCTGGTTCACCCAGGCCGGGAGCACCCGCCGGATGCCCTGCGGAATGATCACCATCCGCATCGCCTCGCCCCAGGAGAAACCGAGCGCCCGGGCTCCCTCCAACTGTGCGGCCTCCACCGACTGGATGCCGGAGCGGAAGATCTCCCCGATGTACGCCGCCGCGATCAGCGACAGCGCCAGAATGCCCAGCGGGTAGGGGTCAGGTCCCCAGACCTGCATGCCCAGCGGCGCGAGCCCGACGCCGATCAGCAGGATCGTCGCCGCGGCCGGCAGCCCCCGGAACACGTCGGTGTAGACCCGCGCCGGCCAGCGCAGCCACCGGCTGCGGGAGATGCCGGCGACGGCCAGCAGCAGGCCCAGCACCGAGCCGAGCAGGGCGGCGGAGACCGCCAGGATCAGCGTGTTGGGCAACCCGACGGTCAGCATCTCGGGCAGCGCCTCGCGCATCGCGTCCCAGTCGAAGAAGGTCTCCCACAGGGTGCTCAACGGATCCATTGGTCGCCTCTCCTACCGCCCCGCTCGCTCGTCACCGGGTGTCTCAGGACGCGGCCGATGCCGACGCCGACGCCGACGCCGACGCCGACGCCGACGGTGCGGCCGGCACGGTCACCGTGCCGCTGCCCGGGCGGAAGTCCGCCGGTACGGGCCGACCCGGGTAGTACTGCGCCTGCAACCGGCTCCAGGTGCCGTCCGCGATCACCTCGTCGAGGCCCTTGTTCAGCGCCTCCCGCAGTTTGTCGCCGCCCTTGGCGACGGCGTACGCGGTCGGTGCCGGGCTGAGCTGCTTGGCCGCCACAGTGATCTTGCCGTTGCTGTCGGCCGCCGACGTCTCGCCGATCTCGGCCGGGGCGATCCACGCGTCGGCGGTGCCCGCCTTGAGCTGGTTGATCGCGCCGTTGTAGTCCGGCACCCGGACCGGGTTGAGCTGCTCGCCGGTGGCGTAGTCGTCCTGGACGGTGCCCTGCACCACCACGACCCGCTTGCCGGCGAGCTGGTCGAAGCCGGTGATCGGCGAGCCGGCCGGCACGTCCAGGCCGAAGTAGCCGAAGTCGTAGCCGTTGCCGAAGTCGACCGTCTTCTTGCGCGCCTCGGTGATGGTGATCGAGGAGCTGCCGACGTCGAACTTGTGGTTGTTGACCTGGGAGAGCAGCGCGGAGAAGTCGGTGCCGACGAACTCCACCTTCAGGCCGAGCTTGCTGGCCACTGCGGTCAGCAGGTCGTTGTCGAAGCCGGTGAACTTGCCGTCCTTGAGGTACACGTTCGGTGGCGCGTCGGTCAGCGTGCCGGCGCGCAGCACGCCCGGCTGCGCCAGACCGTACGGGTTGGCGGCGGCGTCGGACGAGGTGTCGTCGCCGCACGCGGTGAGCGCGGTGGCGGCCAGGATCGTGGCCGCGCCGAGGGCCGCGGCGCGGGTCAGGGCAGGAAGGAATCGCACAGGTGTCTCCGAAGTTTGCGCAGCGGCGGACGCAGATGTGCGCCGCCGACGGTGCGCCCGGTGGGCGTACCGCTGGGATGGGTTCGGGAAGGGGTGCGCTAGTACGCGCGGCCGCGACAGGCGGCGCTGCACACCCGCATCAGGTCCACGTGCCGCCTGCGGGTCAGTGCCGGTGTCGGCCAGCCGGTGCGGGAATCCGCGGCGTCGGCTGATGGTGTGGTGCTGAGGATGCGCATGGCTCTCCCGGGTCTGTGCTGACCTGGGTGCCAGGCCACGCTTGCACCGACGTCGTGCCGGTGCCTGGTCTTCACCCGGGGCACCCCACCGCGGAGGAGGGTTGCCGGCCAGCGAGCCGGGGCTTCGCGCTGGCGCTCATGACCTGCGCCGAGGCTAGCAGCCCGGGGAGGCGGATCGTCCAGTCGTTATGACCACGCTCACCGTCCGCGACTGGCGTCCGGTCGGCAGGTCAGCTGGCGTGCACGTGCGGACGGCGGCGCGGGTCGGGTTCCTGGCGGCGCAGGATCTCCCGGGTGACCGGGGCGATCTCGCCGTGGCCGAACGCCAGGTAGCGCAGCAAGTTGCCGCCCGGGTTGCCCTCGGTCCACTCGAAGTAGATGTGCGGGCACCGCCCCGCCCGGTCGCGGATATCCAGCAGCAGGGCGGCCACCGCGCTGGGCACCGCGGAACTGGCGAGGCTCAGCACCGGGTACCGGTCGTGCTCCACGCTGCCACGGATCAGCAGCTCGGTCTCGAAGTCCGACGGGTCGGTCACCGTCACCTCGACGAAGATCACCGCGCTGTCGGCCGGGAAGTCGTTGTCCGCCACGGTCTGGGCGAGCTTGTCGCGGTACTCCGCACGGTCCCGGGTGGCCGGCTCGTGCGCGATGAGGCGGACGCGGCGCCCGCTGCACTCGTCGATCAACCGGGTGGCCTCGGCGTCCAGCTCCACCCGGTCGACCCGCAACTCGAAGGCGCGGAACAACCGGGACAGCAGCGACACCACGATCATCCCGCCGATGAAGCAGGCCGCGATCTTCACGCCGTCGGGACGTTCCACCACGTTCGCCGCGGTGGTGTAGACGAAGGCGATCGCGATGATCCCGAACGCGACCGTCCGGCCACGCTGGCGCCGCCGCCGCGCCGCGAGGGTCACCGCCGTCGCCGCCGAGGTGATCAACACCAGGACCCCGGTGGCGTACGCGCCGCCCTGCGCGTCCACGCTCGCCCCGAAGGCGACCGTGATCAGAAACGCCACCCCGGTGAAGACCAGCACCAGTGGCCGTACGGCCCGGGCCCAGGTCGGCGCCATGCCGTAGCGGGGCAGGTAGCGGGGTACGAGGTTGAGCAGCCCGGCCATCGCCGAGGCCCCCGCGAACCAGAGGATGCCGATGGTGGACAGGTCGTAGACCGTGCCGAACACCTCACCGAGGTTCTCGTGCGCCAGGTAGGACAGCGCCCGGCCGTTCGCCGGCCCGCCCGGCTGGAACGCCTCGGGCGGGATCAGGACGGCGGTGGTCACGCTGCTGGTGATCAGGAAGACACTCATGATCGCGGCCGCGGTGGTGAGCAGCCGGCGGGCGCCGCGGATGCGGCCCAGCGGGCGGTCCTCCGAGTCCCGCCGGTCCCCGCGGATGTGCGGCATGACCGCCACCCCGGTCTCGAAGCCGGACAGGCCCAGCGCCAACTTCGGGAACACCAGCAGCGAGAACCCGATCACCAGCAGGGGATCCCCGTGGCTGGTGGTCAGCGCGCTGGTCCAGTCCGCGACCGCGCTCGGGTGCGTCACCACCCGCCACAGACCGTCGGCGATCACCACCGCGTTCAGTGCCAGGTAGACCGCGACCAGGACGACGGCGATCCCGATGGCCTCACCGAACCCCTTGAGGAACACCGCGCCGAGCAGCGCCACCAGCAGCAGCGTGACCAGGACCTCGTGTCCCCTGAGCGCGCTGGGCCAGAACGGGTTCTCGTCGATGTGCGCGGTCGCGTCGGCCGCCGAGAGGGTGATGGTGATGATGAAGTCGGTGGCCGCGAAACCGAGCAGCACCAGCACGAACAGCTTGCCCGGCCAGTAGCTCAGCAGGCGTACCAGCATCGCGATGGAGCCCTCGCCGTGCGGGCTCTCCACCGCCACCCGCCGGTAGACCGGCAGCGCACCCAGCAGGGTCACCAGCACCAGCACCAGGGTCGCCACCGGGGAGAGCGCGCCGGCGGCCAGCGCGGCGATGCCCGGTTGGTAGCCGAGCGTCGAGAAGTAGTCGACGCCGGTCAGGCACATCACCTTCCACCACGAGTGGTGGCGATGTTCCGGCGGGCGCCCGTGCGGGCCGTGCCGCTGCGCCGCCTGCTCCGAACCGCCGTCGATCAGCCAGGCCCGCAGTCGACCGGCCCGGCGGCCGGCGCGCCTGTCGACCTCCATCGGCGCTTCCCCCGTCGTCCGCCCACGGTCACCGCGAGTATCCGCCAGCGGACCCGGGCCAGTCCGCCAGTGCGGGGAACTCGCCCGCCCGGGCACCCGGGCGGACGGCGCGTCGCGGGGTTTCGGGTCGTGGTCACGGGGGAAGCAGCGCCTCCCGGCGTCCCGCCCCGAACATGCCCCGGGCGGTTCGGGCAGTCGCCGGTTGGTGCGTCCGGGGAGGGAGCGGGTCATGGTCGGCGGCCGTCGGTTCCGCCCGGGCGGTGGCTTCGGCCGCCGGCTCGACGAGCACGAGGTCCGCGTCGGCCAGCCGCCGCGGGTAGAGCCGCCCACGCCGCCCACCGGCGGCCTGGTGGACAGTGCCGTCTACATCCGCGGGCACCGGTTCGCGTCGCCGGTCGGCCTCGCCGAGACGTACCGCTGCCTGCAGGAGCAGAGCGACGCGATGGCCTGGATCGGGTTGTACCGGCCCGACATCGACCAGATCACCTCGCTGGCCCGGGAGTTCCGGCTGCACGACCTGGCGGTGGAGGACGCGATCAACGCCCACCAACGGCCCAAGCTGGAACGGTACGGGCACACGCTCTTCGTGGTGCTGCGCGCCGCCCGTTACGACGACCTGCGGGAAGAGGTCGAGTTCTCCGAGCTGCACCTGTTCATCGGGCCCGGGTTCGTGGTCACCGTCCGGCACGGTGAGGCACCGGACCTGGCCGCGGTGCGGCGGCGGCTGGAGGCGGACGCGCAGATGCTCGCCCAGGGCCCGGAGGTGATCCTGTACGCGATCCTCGACCAGGTGGTCGACGGGTACGCACCGGTGGTGGCCGGGTTGGAGAACGACATCGACGAGATCGAGACCGAGGTCTTCGGCGGCGACCCGAACGCCAGCCGGCGCATCTACGGGCTCAGCCGCGAGGTCATCCAGTTCCAGCGGGCCGCCCGTCCGCTGCTCGCCGTGCTCGACGCGCTGGCGGCCGGCGCCGGCAGTTACGGCACCGACGAGGAACTGCGCCGCTACCTGCGGGACGTGACGGACCACCTCACCCAGGTGGTGGAGCGGGTGGACGGCTTCCGGCATCTGCTGCAGAACATCCTCACCGTCAACGCCACCCTCGTCTCGCAGCAGCAGAACGAGGAGATGCGCAGTCTCACCGCGGCCAGCTACGCGCAGAACGAGGAGCTGAAGAAGGTCTCCTCGTGGGCGGCGATCCTGTTCGCCCCCACGCTCATCGGCACGGTGTACGGGATGAACTTCGCGCACATGCCGGAGCTGAACTGGCGCTACGGCTACCTGTTCGCGCTCCTGCTGATGGCCCTGGTCTGCGGCAGCCTCTACCTGATCTTCAAGCGGCGCGGCTGGCTGTGACCGGACCGGCGAGGGTCACTCGATGCCGCGCAGGATGTGCCGTTCGTCCTCGCTGTCGTCGTCGCCAGCACTGATCCGGCCGAGCAGCACGGCGGCGGCCCAGATGGTCAGGGGCGTGGCCGCTCCGGTCATGCCGCCGCCGGTCTGGTCGTCCCGGGTCTGGTTCCGCTCCGTACGCGGTGGCCTGCGCTGAGCCTGCATGGGCACTGCCTCTCCTCGTCGAAGCCGCCCCGGGCGGCGCGACGTGCGCCCGCGCCTCCGGCCGGGCCGCCCGCGTGCGGGCAGATCTCCACCGGTACAGCAGCCATCTCGCACCATCCCACGCCCGGGCTCGTCCGTACCCCTGGTTTTCAATTTCCCGACTCTCGCCGCCCCGGGGGGAGGCTCACCAGTGGTGCGGCTGCGCCCGCCCCGAGGCCCGGCTGAACCACGGTCAGCCCAGGAGATCCCTCTTGACGAGTGCGGCCAGTTCCTCGAGTGGGGTGTCGCGGTCGCAGTCAAAAAGATGCACTTCGCCCTTCGGCCCCTTGATGTGAACTTCGATCCGCTTGTCCGGCCGCTTCAGCGCGACAGCGCGGAACGCGCGGGCGATCCGCAGCACAGTTTCTGGTCCCTGCAGGAGCGAGACGAATGTCGCCGCGCCGGTGGCGCCCGTCACGATGAGTTCGACGATGCTGCCCCTCGGCTTGGGCCTCTGGCGGGCAGCCCCGGACGTGACCAGCTCGCTCGCCAACTCCGACGGCACGCAAAGGTAGATCATGTTTCGCTCCCTAGATCGCCTGATACATCGCCCAGACCATGGGGTGTGGATGAGTGATGTCCTCGTCCGAGGTGACACCGCCACGGACGGAGAAGATCCGCCACTCGTCGTACATCCGCAGCTGAAGTCGTCGCAGCGCAAGGTCATGGGGGAGCGGACAGGTCATCGCCTCCGCGAGAAGGTCGTCAAAGGCTGTCGCGAAGGAGCTGTCCGGAATGTCGTATCCGGTCGCGACGACCTCGCGTGCCCCGCCTCCGAGAATGCAGGCCGCGGCCAGGCCCACCGCTTCGCCGCCGAACAGTGACCGCCCTGCGCTCGAACAGCAGGACAGCACGACACGGGATGGCAGAGGCAGGTACGCGCTGCCATCCTCGAAGCGGCCGAAGAACTCGCCGGCGTAGATCGCGAGAGAGTCTTCCCCTGGTTCGAGCGATTTTGGTAGGTCGAGGCATGCGCGCGCGGGGTCGCTCCAGGAGTGGGCGTGCCCACGGTAGTAGAAAATTCCAGGCGGATGCCCGGCGCACTCCTCATGTAGTGCTTCCCGCAGCGCCGCCTTGGCGTCGCTGCGAGGGACGGACGTGGCTCCGAAGTATTGGCGTGCGTTGGAGGCGAGGAAAGCGCTTGATCCGCTGAGATCGCCCTGCGGGTCATCGACAGCCACGAGGAGGTCGAGTGGCGCGCTCGGCGATTGGGTCGCGCGTCGCTCGTCGACCTGCTGCGAGATCGAGTGTCGGATGCGTGCCCGTTCCACGAGCCGGAACCCGTCGCGATCCGTTCCGCCGACCTGCGCGATCGGCCACGGGACGCCGCTCAGCCCCGACCCGGCCGCGATGACGAGCTCAACGGGTTGCTCGACGGACGCCGCCGTCATTGCCGTGACGAGGGACGGTGGCAGCAGGCGGCCGAGCGACAACGACGCGATCCGTTCGTCGGCGGTCCCCCATTCGGAGAGGTGGTGTATCGGGTCGAAGGTTGGTGGAGCACCGTCCGACGTGACGCCGAAGGCGAACCCTCCCACATCTGCGTCGATGCCGAGGAGCACATCGTTGAGACTGTGGTCGCTGGTCAGGTCGATCACGCCACATTCGAGGGGAACGCCGTGCTGCAGTACGGACCAGTAGACGGATGATCCGTATCGGGAGATGCCGAACCACCACGGCACGCTGTCCTGGAAGTGATGTCCGCCTGCGGCGGCTGGCGGGACCAGCGTCGTGGCGTTCATGGCGTCCTCGAGCGCCGAGAAGAACGCAGCCGGTGCCGTGCTCTCCGATGGACCGGCGGCGGACGCCTCACCCGACCCTGCCGGGCTCGTCGCCTTGACCTCGGTCACCGGACCGGGCGAGCTGACCGTCTCAAGTGTCGCGGCGAGCGAGGCGCGGAGACGGTCCTTTTCGATGAACGCGGCGACCAATTCCGGCTTGCCTTTCCGCACCGCGCAGCCCAGCGCGATCTGGCGGGCCGGCAGGTAGCGCATCCACATCGACTCGCGCAGAGGATGATCACAGGCTCCATAACGGAGGTCCTCCGAAAGGTCCCACGCTGCCAGGGCCTCGCTCAGCGACTCCTCAACAGTACCTGTCCCGTAGAGCGCCCGCGCGCGCTGCTGCCGAATCGCTGCGTGTATCCACTGCTCGGAGGGAGTGTCCGCCAGGATTTCCTGGGTGATGTCGCAGTGGACCAGCGCCTCTTCATGGCGGCCCGCGTCGTTGAGAGCCATGATGGCCCGTTCGGTGATCAGCGACCCGGCCAGCCTGCCAAAGTTCCACAACGGCATGAACCAGTCAAGGTCGCTCGGCAGTTGATCGCCCATCTGAATGATGTCCATGGCGGCGATGACGCGGCGCAGGGCCTCGTTGATTTCCGCCGCCTCGTCCATCTGAGATCGCAGCTCTCGGTAGGTCCCCGGATCGTCGGAATTGTAGAGGCAGATCAACGCCAATGTCGCATTGCGGCTCGCGAGCTCGGGTTTGTTGGTCGCGGTGGTCGCGTGGTAGAAGAACTCCCCTGAGAGCGACCACTGGGCGTAACGAAGGTATTCGCGCCCGAATAGGAAGAGCGCGTTGGCGAGCAACGGATCAGGCCGCCCGTTGCCACTGCCGAAACCGCGCTCCACGTATCGCGCCGCCGCAGTGGGAAACAACCCCAACACGGCCTTGTGGTGGTCCCCGCGGTCCAGAGCGGTGAGCGCCTCGAGATAGCTCAGAAGTTGGAACGCGGGGGCGTTGTCGACTCGCGCATTTCCGTCTTTGTCGTTGAGGTGAGCGTCCAGCTTCTCGGCGACCGCGCGGCTGGCCTCGTTGGACGATGAGCCGATTTCGGGCACAGCGACACAGGCAATACGTTCCGCGCGCCTGACGGTGCGGGCGAGTGCGGTCGGGACCCAGGACATCTGCCCTCCGGGCTGCGTTGTCCGCGCGGGATATTGAGGAATGTGGGCGTACAGGAAGCCCGATGTTGCCACCCATGGGAAACAGCGATGCCAGACTGTCCGGCTTCGGTCAGTTGGGCCCCGACGGATTGCAGAGGGCTCGTGTCTCCAACGCCGGTGCGCCGGTGGCTTGTGGCAGCGGGGTCAGGGCAGCGGGTGGGCGATGCCGCGGGCGTGGTCGGTGAGCGCCGCGCCGACCACGGTCGCGGCAACCGGCAGCACCTCCAGGCAGCGGCGCACCGCGGCGGCCATCAGCACGTTCGGTACGCGCATGGAGAGCGTGCAGTGCGGAACCCAGCGTCCCGGCTGGTAGTGCTCGACCAGGGTGATGCCGGCAGCGGCCAGCCGGTCGTGCACCAGCCGGTGGTGCGCCAGCAGCTCCGGGGTGACCGTCGGGCCGAGCCACAGCACCCGGCCGACGAACTGGCCGGCGTGCTGGAAGTCGAGCCGCAGCGGTGCGGCCACGACCGTGCCGCGCAGCGCCGCGGCGACCTGCTCGGGGTCGAAGCGGGGCGCCACCGCGAGCGAGACGTGCGGGCGGTGGCGCTGCTCCAACAGCGAACGCATGCTCTGCACGCCCTCGGCCTCCAGCGCGTCCCAGAGCACCCGGATCCGCCGGGTGGCGTCCGGATCCAGATACAGCTCCAACGCGGCGACCACCTGATCACCGTAACGGCAGAGGTTTGCCCGACGACTCAGGCGGTACCTGATCGGAAACAGACCAGGAGGCGTGACCCGTGGACGTGAGTGATCTGCTGACCGAGGCGTACGACCGCCTGCCCGACCTCGTCCGCGCGGCGGTCGACGGCCTCACCCCCGAGCAGCTGCATCGGGCGCCCGGTCTCGGCGCCAACACGATCGGCTGGCTGGTCTGGCACCTGACCCGCATCCAGGACGATCACGTCGCCGACCTGCTCGACACCGACCAGATCTGGGTCAGTGGCGACTGGGCGGGCCGGTTCGGGCTCACCGCCGACCCGGACGACACCGGCTACGGCCACTCGCCCGCGCAGGTCGCCGCGGTGCGGCCGGAGAGCGCGCAGGCGCTGATCGACTACTACGAGGCGGTCTCGGGGCGGACCCGCCCGTTCCTGGCCGGTCTGCGCCCGGCGGACCTGGACCGCGTGGTCGACGAGGCGTGGGATCCACCGGTCACCCTCGGCGTCCGGCTGGTCAGCGTCGCCCACGACGACCTGCAACACGTCGGCCAGGCCAGCTATGTCCGCGGCCTGATCGGAGCCGACTGACCGGCGGCGACCGCCGGGCTCAGGGCACGATCACGGCCCGGCCGTCCAGCGTGCCATCGCGCATCTGCCGGTACGGGGTGAGCCCGGCGTCGGTCAGTGGCGCGGCGTCCACCGGATCCATCCCGGCCGGCAGCGGCACGATGTGCCGTGCGGCCGCTGCCCGGAGTCGCGCCGGTGTGGTCGTCACCCGGTCCGGGTGAGCCGGCCTCACCCCGTTGCGGGGGATCCTGCGGGGAAGCGAAGGAGGGGACGTGATGGGTGTGACGGTGGCGGAATACCTGCGACAGCTGGACTCCGGCCGGCGTACCGACCTGCCGGAGACGACCTCCGGGACACTCCGGCTGGACGCGCGCGAGGACGGCCGCACCGAGCACTGGTACCTGACCGTCGCCGACCAGCACGTGCGGGTGACCCAGTCGAGCGACGACGCGGACCTGGTCATCCGCGCCGACCCGGCGGTCTTCGACCGGTTGGCGAGCGGGGAGACCCACGTGGCGACGGCGCTGCTGCGCAACGAGCTGACCGTGCAGGGAAACCTGCAGCTGCTGCTGCTGCTGCGGCGCATCTTCCCCGGGCCGGCCGGTGCCCGCCATCCGCGCGAGCTGGGTCGGGCCGCGATGGCCGGGCGGAAGGGGCGACAGTGAGCCGCGAACGGGTGCACGTGATCGCGGGCAACGCCTTCGCGATCAGCGACGGGCAGGGCGACGTGGCGGAGGACCCGGGAAGTCCGGTCGGGCTCTTCTCGTTCGACACCCGCTTCCTGTCGCGCTGGGTGCTCAAGGTCGGCGGGGAAGAGCTGAACGTGCTCTCCCGCGACGACATGACGTACTTCGAGACCCGGTTCTTCCTGGTCCCGGGCGCGGCGAGTCACTACGTCGACGCCGACGTGTCGGTCATCCGGCACCGCTCGATCAACGACAGCTTCAACGAGCGCATCACGTTGCTGAACCACTCGGCGGAGCCGGCCGAGTTCACCGTGCGGATGGACATGGGCAACGACTTCGCCGACCTGGCCGACCTGGCCGACGTCGCTCAGGGCCTGGAGCTGCGGCGACGGGACGTCGGCGTCGCCGCCGACTCCGCGCGCGGGCAGCTCGTGCTGCGGTACGAGCGGGAGCGGTTCGTCCGCGCAACCACCATCAGCAGCACGGCTCCCGCCGACGTCGACGAGCGGGGAATGACGTTCCGGATCCGGATCGAGCCCGAGGGGAAGTGGGAGACCGACCTGCACGTCACCATGAACATCCAGGGCGAGGGCGGCCGGGACCTGCGCAAGGACCTGGAGTCACACCGGGAGCACGTACACGGAGGGATGCGTGAGGAGCTGGCGGCCTGGATGGACCGTGCCCCACAGTTGGTGGCCGAACGGGACGGCTTGGAGAAGACCTACCGGGGCAGCCTGGCCGACCTGGCGGCGCTGCGCTACCTGCCGCTGGCGCACGACACCCGGGTGCCGGTCGGCGGCCTGCCCTGGGCGATGGGGCTCTGCGGGCGGGACAGCATCTTCACCTGCCTGCAGACCATGGCGTTCACCCCCGAGCTGACCCCCGCGACGCTGCGGTTGCTGGCGCTGTTGCAGGGCGGCCAGCTCGACGACGAGCACGAGGAGGAGCCGGGCAAGATTGTCGCCCAGCTCCGCTACGGCGAGTCGGCCGCGTTCGCCGACCGGCCGGACGCGCTGTACTACGGCGCGGCGGACACCACTCCGCTGTTCGTCGTCCTGCTCGACGAGTACGAGCGCTGGTCCGGCGACGTGGACCTGGTCCGCGAGCTGCGCCACCCGACCCGGATGGCCCTGGACTGGATCGACGAGTACGGCGACCTGACCGGCGACGGGTACATGCGCTACCAGCGCCGCAACGAGCGGCACGGCCTGATCAACCAGTGTTGGAAGAACTCCCCGGACGCGATCACCGACGCCTGTGGCCGGCAACCGGCGCTTCCCCGGGCCACCTGCGAGTTGCAGGGCTACGCCTACGACGCGAAACGGCGCGGCGCGCGGCTGGCCCGGGAATTCTGGGGTGACCCCGGGTACGCCGACCGGCTGGAGCGGGAGGCGGCCGAGCTGAAGGACCGGTTCAACCGGGACTTCTGGTTGCCGGAACGGGAGTACTACGCGTTGGCGCTGGACCCGTACGGCGAGCCGACCGACGCGCTGTCATCCAACATCGGGCACCTGCTGTGGAGCGGGATCGTCGCGGACGACCGCGCCGAGGCGGTCGCCGAGCACCTGCTCGGCCCGCGACTGTTCAGCGGCTGGGGGGTGCGCACCTTCGCCACCGGGCAGCAGCCGTACAACCCGGTGGGCTCACACCTGGGGGCGGTGTGGCCGTCGGACAACGCCCTGATCGCGGCGGGGTTGCGGCATTACCGCTTCGACACGCACGCGGGCCGGATCGCGGCCGGCATCTTCGACATGGCGCAGACGCTCGGCGGGGCGGTGCCGGAGCTGATCGCCGGCTACGAGCGCAGCACCACGAAGTACCCCGTCCAGCTGCCGGCGGCCGGTCGTCCGCAGTCGTGGTCCTCGGGTGCGCTGCTGATGCTGCTGGGCACCCTGCTGGGGCTGCGGCCCACCGGCGACAACCTTCTGGTCAATCCGGCCCTGCCAGCGGGCTTCGGCAGGGTCGAGCTGCTGGACATCCCGGGCCGTTGGGGTCTCACCGACGCGTACGCCGGAGACCGTTCCCCCATGACCATCGCCCATCGCCGACTTCGGTGATCGCGGAAGGTGCATCAGGGCACGCCGTCGGCGGTGACGCCTACTTCCTGCGTACCGTGCACGGTCGGTGTGGGTCGGGTGGCGGTGCGCCGAGCGAATGTGCGGTCGATGCCGACGAAGAGCAGGCCGAGCAGCCAGAACGCGACGGCGAAGGAGAGCGCGCTGATCGCCACCCCGGCGTAGCCCAGCTCGCCCGCGTCCAGGAACGGGTACGGGTAGCCGTGCACGACCAGCCCCCGCAGGAGGGCGAAACCGAGGTAGCCCAGTGGAAACGCCAGCCACCAGGCCGCGTACCGCAGGCGCAGCCGGCCGCGCTGGTCGAAGAGCACCCAGTCGGCGACCGCCAGCAGCGGCACCACCGTGTGCAGCAACTGGTTGCCGAGTGCCTCGCCGGCGGCCCGGTCCGGCTGGGCCATCGCGAACGGGCTGGCCGGGTTGGCAAGCACCAGGTGGTAGACCACGCCGGTGATGGTGATGTAGAGCGTGACCGCGCCGCGTAGCGCCGACGGTGGATCGGGTCGGTCCCGCCATGCGCTGAGGCCTGCGTACGCCGCGAGAGCGCCGATCGCGACGTTGCTCTGGATGGTGAAGTACGGCAGGAGCCCGGTGAGGGTGGCCGGGCCGAGCGCGGTGAGTGCGATCCCGGCCAGCACGCTGAGCACCACCACCAGGCGCAGGACCGCCGCCGCGCGTCGCCGCCGCAGACTCATCGGGGCAAGTTATCAGTCCACGGGCGACCCGTGCTCAGCTGGACGAGCCGTACGAGGCGGGGGAGTCGCCAGCGGGCGTCCCGGCCGGTCAGGTCGGTGGGCCGCCCGGCGGGGAGTGCCGGCCGTTGCCCGGTGGGGTGCGGTCCGGTCCGGCAGCGGTGGGTCGGTTGTCCCGGGGGCCGGGCGGCTGTGGGCGCCGACTCGGCGTGGTCCCTGGTCGCTTGTCGGTCGCCCGGCCCGGCGCCGGCTCGGCGGCCAGGACCCGCACGCAGTAGTCGGCCACCCGCTGCCGGTCACCGGCGGCGGCGATCAGGCCGGAGAAGGCCGGGTTGTCGAGGGCCCGGCCGTGGTCGTCCCCGGCGCCCGCCTGGTACGCCCGGCACAGGCCCGCCACCTCAGCGGCGACCGAGGTGGGCGGCACCGGCCCGCTCGTGTCCGGTGCGCCCGATATGAGCTGCCCACCACCCGTGGCGGGGGCGGGCACGGCGGGTGGACCGGTGAGCGCCGGCACGGTGACCATGGGCGGGCGCGGTGGACGGGGCGCAGCGCCGTTGGTGGCCGCCAACGCCACCCCGCCGCCAACGGCCAGGGCGAGGGCCGCCACGGCGGCCCTGCCGCCGAACAGGGCGAGGCGGCGTGAACGGCCGGCGGTCGGTCGGGAACCGGCCGGTGCGACGCCCTCCCCGGCCTGCTGGGCGGACTCGCCACGGAGGCGGCCGTGGCGCTCCCGACGGAAGGCCAGCACGGCGACGTCCTCACCGGCCAGCTCCGCGGGGCGCGGCGCGGCGCGTGCCGCGGTCAGCAGCAGCACGACCGGTCGTGGCCCGGCCGATGGCTCGACGGACCCGCCGAGCAGCCGCTCGGCGGTCTCCTGGTTCATCCGGTCTGCGTTCATCTCGTGTCCCTCAGCGCCGCCCACCTGCGCGGTGTCACATCCGCCCGCGCGGGGCGGAACCGGGGTGACACGCGAGGTGGACGACGGGGACCGCTGGCGAACGCCGGTGGCCGGTCGGCCCGCTCAGCCCATGGTCTTGGTGCCGTCGATCGCCTCGCGCAGGATGTCGGCGTGCCCGGCGTGCTGAGACGTCTCGGCGATCAGGTGCAGCAGCACCCGACGGACCGTCCAGCTCGCCCCCGGCTCGAACCAGGGTGCCTGCGGCAGCGGGTGCGCCGCGTCCAGGTCGAGGGTGGCGATCAGCTCGTCGGTCTGGTCGGCAACCTGCCGGAACCGCTCGACGAGCCCGGCAAGGGTCTCGCCCTGCGTCGTCCGGAACTGGCCCGCCCAGTCGATCTCCTCGCGTTGCATCGCCTCCGCGCCGCCGACGGCGAAGAGCATCCACCGTTGCTCGGTGCCGGCCACGTGCTTGATGAGGCCGCCGAGGCAGAGCTCGCTGACCGTGCTGCAGGTGGACGCCTGTTCGTCGGTCAGCCCGTCGACGGTGTGCAGGAGGAAACCCCGGTGTCGGCGCAGTGTCTGCAGCAGGTCGGCCCGCTCCCCGGTCAGCTGCTCGGTGCTGGTCATGGTGCCACCTCTCCGTCGATGTCCGCTCGGCGCCAGCGTAGGAGTCGGCACCGACAATCCCGGATCCGAAACGACGGCGGCGCGGGCCGCCAGCGGTTGCCGATCCCGGCGCGGAGCGGTCCACTGAATGACATGGGTGTGATTAAGGTGGGCACGTCGTCCTGGGCCGATCAGTCGCTGCTGCGCTCCGGGTGGTACCCGCGCTCGGCCAACACCCCCGCCGGCCGACTCGCCTACTACGCCGGCCGGTTCCCACTGGTCGAGGTGGACACCTCCTACTACGCGATCCCCGCGCCGGAGGTCACGCAGGGCTGGGTCGACGCCACACCGGCCGAGTTCACCTTCGACGTCAAGGCGTTCAGCCTCTTCACCGGTCACCCGACGCCGGTCACCGCGCTGCCTCGCGACCTGCGCCCGGCCGCCGGCCCGAGCCGGATCCGTCGCCGCGACCTGCCGGAGCGGGCGTACGACGAGTTGTGGTCCCGGTTCCGGGCGGCGCTGGATCCGATCGCGGCGGCCGGCAAGCTGGGTGTCGTGCTGCTGCAGTTCCCGCCGTGGCTGGTACGCGGCGCTGCCGCCGAACGCCGGATCGCCGAGCTGGTGCGGCGATGCCGGCCGTGGCGGGTCGCCGTGGAGCTGCGGCACGGGTCCTGGTTCGACGAAGCGGCGGCACCGGCCACGATGGATCTGCTGCGCGCGCGCGACCTCTCGCTGGTCTGCGTCGACATGCCGCAGGGCCACCCGTCATCGGTGCCGCCGATCCTGACCACCACGGCGGAGCCGGCGATCGTCCGGTTCCACGGCCACAGCGATGCCTGGCGCGACGGCGACAAGCAGGACAAGTTCCGCTACGCGTACGCCGAGCAGGAGCTGCGGCACTGGGCCGGGCTGCTGGCCGAGCTGGCCGGCCCGGCCGACGAGCTGCACGTGCTGTTCAACAACTGCTGCGCGGGTCAGGCACAGCGCGACGCCACCCGGCTGGCGCAACTGCTCGCCGAGAACATTCTCGGAGCCGGGCCGGAACGCCAGACCGTCCCGGCCCGCGCCACGTCGACCGGCTGAGGGTCGGGCGCCGGCGCCCGGGGGTCCCGGTCCGGGCGACGTCAGGTGGTGCCGTCAGGAGCGCCGGCCTCGGGTCCGCAGCGCGTCCTGGGCCCGCTCGTCGATGTCCGCATCGTCCGGGAAGGAGCGGCGGCTGGGTGCCGGGTCCGGGGGCGCGCCGGGTCCGGCCTCGGTGGTACGGGTCGGTTCCACCGAGCCGAAGCCGTGCCGGCCGGCCGGGCCGGACCGACCCGCCGGGGCGCCGGCGCGGCGATCACCCCGCTGCCCCTCGGGCACCGCCGTCTCCTCGCTGCCCTCGTCCATCGGCGAGTGCTCATCCACGCCCCAGGGCGGCTCGGCGTCGAAGCCGTCCTCGGCCTTCCACGGCTCGACCGCCTCCGGCTCCAACCGGTCGCCGCTGCCACTGGGTCCCTCGTGCGCCGTCATGGCCACCCCGCTCGTCGGGTCCGCCGCTACCGGCGGACGATTGCCCTCCCCGGGCCGTCCGGCTCGCCCGGTCGCGGCCGCCCGCCGTGCCCGGTCGTAACGGCGGCGCCGAGCCGGCCGGCGCCCCGCCGTCGAGGTGCCGGCGGGACGCCGGCCAGCCCGGCGCTCAGCGCCCGGCCATCGCCATCTGCCGCTTGCCGGCGTTCATGCCCGCCATCTTCGCCATCCCCTTCGGGGCGCTCATCAGCATGCCGGCCCGGCCGAGCATCCCCCGGAACACCTGGCCGGGTTTCTGCTGCTCACCCATGTACGAGGTGACCACCACCAGGGTCCCGGTCAGCGCCGGGATGGCCCACTGGAGCAGCCTCATCTGCCGCTGCGAGGCGGCAACTCTGGCCGGTGTCTGGTGGTTCGGCTCGGTGGCGCCGTTCACCGGTGGGGCGCCCGCCTTTTCCAACCGCATGCCGATCAACCGGCTGTAGCCGGTCACCGCGAGCGCGCCGATCGTCAGCGCGGTCTTGATGGTGCTGGCGCGGGCGACACCGGACTGACCGGCCACCCGTGGACTCTCCGTCACCAGTTCGCCGACCGCTCCGGCCAGGTGGGCGCCGATGGCGGCCGCGTTGACCGGGGTCCATTTGGACCATCCGGCCGAGGCGACCGGGAGCCGCTGTGTGGAGTCACTGATCTTCGCCGCCGCGCCGTTGACGCCGAGCGCTCCCATGAGGGAGCCGCCGAACCAGGCCGCGAGACCCAGATCGTGCATCGAGCGCAGTGCGGTATGCCGTTCGGACATCTGATCCCCTTCCGCCGTGTCGGGCGCTGCGGCTTACCCGCCGCCCGGGCGGCTAACCCCGTCCCTGGCCGGCCGGTCCGCGCCGAATCCGGTACTCCAAGGACGTCCGGGCCCTGGGTTGCCGCCTCGTCGCCGGCAGGAGTCGTTCGGTCCGTGGTGGGTAGATCTCGACCGACGCTGAGGAGAGGGGAACGGGATGTCGCAGCCGGAGGAGAGCCGGGAGAAGACCGCCAGTACCGACGCGGTGCTCATGCACCCCGACAACGATCCGCACAAGAGCACCGCGGAGGTGCCGCCGCGCAAGGACCACGGTGAGGTCCGGGTGGAGCGCGACGGCGACCTGGTGCCGCTGGATCAGGAGGAGTGAGCGGGCCGGCCGGGCCGCATGACGGCCGGCCGGCACCTCTCAGCGGCGCGGCAGTTCGCCGGCGAAGCGGGCAACCCGCTGTGCCAGCGGGTTGCCCGCGCGGACCCAGGTGAAGTGGTCCAGCGCCGCGCCGGCCTGGGCCACTGTGTACCGCTCGCGGGTCAGCGGCGCCGCGGTGAGCTTCGCGCAGAGGTGGTCCATGGACTCGTGCGGTGTGTACTGGTCGTCGTCCACGCTGACCGCCAGCACCGGTGTTCGTACCGCGCGCACCGCCGTCTCGGTGTCCGTGCCGTCCAGTTGGGGGAACCGGCCGGTCCGCGCGGTGTACGCCCAGTCTCTGATCACGCCGCGGGCCTGCCGGCCGCCGAAACCCCAGCCCGGCCAGACCCCGAGCAGCGCCGCGGTCGCGGCGATCCCCTGGGTGTACGGCAGCACGCCGAGGCCGCGCCGGCCCGGATAGCTTCGCCAGTAGGGGACGCCGACCGCGACCAGCGCCAGCCCGTCCACCGAGTCACCACCGTGCAGGGCGAGGTGCAGCAGTGCGGCCTGCCCGCCGAGCGAGTGCCCCAGCAGCAGTCGGGTACGCCCGTCCAGCCGCGGCTTGAGCGCGGCCAGTACGGTGCCGACGTCGCTGGCCAGCTCGCTGTAGCCGTGCCGGTCGGCGCGGCTCGGCGCGGGGGTGCTCGTCCCGGTGCCGCGAAGGTCGACGACGACCACCGCCAGCCCGGCGGCGCGCAGCGCGGCCGCGAACGGCCGGTAGTAGCGGGCCCGGACCCCCATCGCCGGCCAGATCACCACCACCGGCGCACCCGCCGGACCGGCCGGCTCCGGATACACCTGCACGCCGAGGCGACCGCCGTCGACGTCGACGAATTCCTGCGCGTACTCCGTGTCCCCGTTCACGGGCCCAGCTTACGGGCCGACATTACCGGCGGGTAGCCGCCGCTGCCGGCTCCCGTCCGTCCGACGCGACGGAGGCCCCGCCGGATGGCGGGGCCTCCGGGGACGATTCCGGTCAGGACACCGAGATCGTCCCGTTGCTCGCCCGCACGCAGGCCACCGCCCGGGCGCTGGTGGTGGCGGCGCCGCTGAGGCACTGGCCGAGCACCTGGTGCCCGGTGGCGTTCGGGTGCCACGACTCCTGGCAGGTCTGGAAGTAGCTGACGCAGGTGTTGGCGATTCGCTGGATCGCGATCTTGTCCTTGCCGGAGAGGCTGGTGACGAAGGTGCCGTTCGGGCTGTCCTGGAGTCGGATCGGGGTGGCCAGCGCGCCGGTCGGGCTGGTCGACGACTCACAGAGCCGCGCGCCGTCGAAGGCCCGCTGCACGTTGAGGTAGACCAGGTCGGCGGCGGGGAACTCGGCGGCCAGGGTGTCCCGGGTGGACTTCACCAGGGTGCCGAGGCCCTGCGAGAAGCGGTGTCCGGGCATCAGGCTGGCCCGGTGGATCGGGCAACCGGCCGCGTACCGCTCGGCTCCCAGGTCACGGAACTTGTCCCGGGTGTCGTCCCGGCCGTCCTCGGTGTGGAACGTCGGGTTCAGGTCCATCGGCAGCGGGTTGGTGTAGTCCTGGAACACGATCCGGTGCTGCCCGTCCGCGTCCACCTGGTCGAGGGTGGTCAGCAGCTGTCGTACCGCGGCGGTGGTCTCCGCGGTCGCGGCGCTGAGCTGCGCGGCGGTGGCCAGGTCGGCGTCGGTGCACGGCTTCTGCTCCGCCGGGCCGCCCAGGTACGCCCAGAACTCCCACCAGCCCGTCCAGGCGTCGGCGATGAGGCGGTTGGCGCACTTCTCCGCCACGCTGCCGAACGTGAACGAGCTGTTGTTGGAACCCAGGCCGATCAGCACCAGGTCGATGTCCTGGGTCTGCGCGACGGCACGGAGCTGGTTGAGCTGCGAGGCCACGGTACGGCCGTTGGCCCGTGCCTGGGAGGCGTTGGCGATGTCGTGTGGCTGCCCGCCGGAGCAGGCCAGGTTGAACCGGTTCTGGATGCCCGGCAGGTTGGCCTGGTTCAACGAGGCGTTCGCCGAACGGTGGCAGAAGAACGCGTTGTTGTTCGGCGCCGTCCAGCCGGGGAAGCCCTGGGCGACACCGTTGACGTCGACGACCGGGGTGTACGCCCCGGCGCCCTCGCCGCTGATGAAGCTGTCACCGAGCGCCACGGCGGCGGTGGGGAGCGCGGCGGACGCGGGGGCGGGCAGCGCGACGGCGGTCGACAGCGCCGCCGTGACAATCGTGAGTGCCGCGGCGAGCGCGGTACGCCGGAACCTGGCCATGGGGCTCCCTTCCATCGAAAGATGAAAGATTCTCTGAGAGCGCGATCAGATCACCCCCGTGCGATGGGCGTCAATGGCTCGTAGCGAAATCGCTCGATGAAAGACACGCCCGCCCCGGTGCACCGTTCGGTCTCCACCTGGCAGCAACCCCTACCGGCGCCCGCGTTGGCCACCCGGACCGCGCTGGTCGACGAGCTGACCGACCGGATCCTCGCCATCGGACCCGGTCGCCTCCGGGTCGGCGTCGACGGCCTGACCGCCGCCGGCAAGACCAGCCTCGGACACGAGCTGGCCCAGCGCGTCGCCGCCACTGGTCGACAGGTGCTGCGCGCCAGCCTGGACGACTTCAAACGCCCCTGGTCGGACCGGCACCGGTACGACCGGACCTCCGGGCCCGGCTACCACCGCAACGCGTTCGACCTGCCGGCGATCCGGGCCCTGCTGCTGGAACCCGCCGGGCCGGCCGGATCCGGAGCCTGCGTGCTCTGCCTGCGCGACCCACTCACGCAGCGCACGCACACCGACGTCGTCACCGAGGCGCCCCCCGACGCCGTGCTCATCGTGGACGGTGTGTTCGCGTTCCGCCCCGAGCTGGACGACCTCCGCTACCTTGCCGCCGCAAGCGTCTACCTCGCCGAAGCCGACCCGCTCTCACAGGTCGACGCGATCGTGGACAACACCAACCTCACCCGTCCCCGTCTGCTGCCGCACTGAGCGCACGGTCGGGCTGCTCGCGACGCCTCAGCGCCACCGCACCGACGGCGTTCAGACCGACACCCCACACCAGCAGTACGCAGAACCACTGCGCCCACCGCAGCACGCTCATCTCCCCCGAGAGCAGGTTGCGCACGCTGCCGAACGGGGTGAGCCACACCTGCGCCGGACGGAGAGCGTCCACCGCGCCCAGCAGCCCGAACAGACCCAACGGCAGGACGATCGTGGCGAGGAACGCGACCACCGTCGACCGCAGCAGCAGGCCCAGCCCGGTGCCCACCAGCCCGGCGACGACCTGTACCAGCACGCTGCCCACCGCGATCGTTCCGACGTGCCGCCACGGGTCGTCGGCCACGTCGGCCGGGGTGAGAGCGAGCGTCGCCGCGCAGATCAGCACCCCGACGACGCCGATGACGACGGCCGGCAGCCCCACCGCGAGCACCGTGGGGATGACCCGGACGGCGTCGGGCGCCCGTCGCAGGTCGCGCACCAGGAGGATGCCGAAGAGCGGCGTCATGACCGACATCAGGCTCTGGACCGTGTCCGAGAGACCGGCGAACGTGCGGTCGGCGGGGTCCATCGCGGGGGTCACGGCCACGGCGGCGAGCAGCCCCGCCAGCAGGGTGCCCGCGAGCAGCCACCGTCGGGCCCGCGTGCCGATGGCGCGCCGGGAAGTGTCGCGAGTCGTCTTGTCCTCGTCCATGCGGCTCCCGCCCCGCGCCGGCGCGTGCCGGGCGCGATCGCCGGTCAGCGTACCGACCGAACGGCCCCTCCGTGGCCCCGCGACCGCCGCCGGCCGACCGGTCGGGACCACTGCGGGCTGTTCGTTGGCTCACGTCCGCGGCCCGAGGCACGGCGGGTCGCGTAGGTCCTCCGGGAGTTGTCCTAGCCTCGGGCTAGGCTCGCTGCGGCGCGCCACGCCGGCTGATGTCGCCGGTGACCGGCAGCACACCGCCGAGACCGGGGAGTACGACCAGTTGACCGCAGAGCCTGACACCCTGTACGGGGCCGATGACCTCACCCACCTTGAGGGGCTGGACGCCGTCCGCAAGCGGCCCGGCATGTACATCGGTTCCACCGACAGCCGTGGCGTGGGTCACCTCGTCAACGAGATCCTCGACAACTCCACCGACGAGGGTGTGGCCGGTCACGCCACCAACGTCGAGGTGACGCTGCACGCCGACGGCTCGGTGCAGGTCGACGACGACGGCCGGGGCATCCCCACCGACGTGCACGCCAAGTCCGGCATCTCCGGCGTCGAGCTGGTGCTCACCCGGCTGCATGCCGGGGGCAAGTTCGGCGGCTCCGGCTACAAGACCTCCGGCGGCCTGCACGGCGTCGGCGCGTCCGCGGTCAACGCGCTGTCCCGCCGGTTCGACGTGACCGTCCGCCGCGCCGGCAAGATCCACTCGATGTCCTTCCGGCACGGCGTGCCGGGGATCTTCGACGGCGACGGGCCGGACGCGCCGTTCACCGCCGGCCCTGGGCTCCAGGTGGTCGGCGCCATGAAGCGCAGGCAGTCCACCGGCACCTCGATCCGCTGGTGGCACGACACCCGCTACTTCGAGACCGGCGCGGCACTCGACGTCGACGCGGTCCGGATGAAGCTGCGCAACACCGCCTTCCTGGTCCCCGGCGTGCGATACCTGCTGCGCGACCTCACCGGCGAGGCGCCCGCCGAGGAGACGTTCCACTACCCCAACGGGCTCAGCGACATGGTGGAATTCCTCGCCCCGGCCGGCGACCGCCCGGTCTCCGGCACCCTGCTGGTCACCGGCGAGGGGACGTACCGGGAGAACGCCGCCGACGCCAACGGCGTCATGCAGTCCAACGTGCAGCGCCGCGCCGAGGTCGAGGTGGCGTTCCGTTGGGGCACCGGCTACGAGCGCACCGTCGAGTGCTTCACCAACACCATCCGCAACGCACACGGCGGCACGCACCGCAAGGGCTTCGAGCGGGCCCTGGCGCGCACCCTCGCCGACGCCGTCCGCAACACCCGCGGGCTGCTCAAGGCCAAGGAGGAGCCGCCCACCCTGGACGACGTCCTGGAGGGGATGACGGCGGTGGTGCACGTGCGGCTCCCCGAGCCGCAGTTCACCTCGCAGACCAAGGACGAGCTGTCCACCACCGGCATCACCAAGGTGATCCAGACCCTGGTCGACGCACACATCAAGGCGTGGCTGGAAGACAAGCGCACCAAGGCCGAGGCGCGCACCGTGCTGCAGAAGATCGTGGACGCGGCGCGGGTGCGGCTCACCCAGAAGCAGCAGAAGGACGCCGCGCGGCGCAAGACCGCCCTGGAGGGCGCGTCGATGCCGCCGAAGCTGGTCGACTGCCGGGCCATCGGCATCGACCGAAGCGAGCTCTTCATCGTCGAGGGCGACAGCGCCCTCGGGACGAGCCGGATGGCCCGCTCCTCGGAATACCAGGCGCTGCTGCCGATCCGGGGCAAGATCCTCAACGTACAGAAGGCCAACCTCCAGCAGGTGTTGGACAATGCCGAGTGCGCGGCGATCGTCCAGGTGCTCGGCGCCGGTTCGGGGCGCACCTTCGACCTGTCCGCACTGCGCTACGGCCGGGTGCTGATCATGGCCGACGCGGACGTGGACGGCGCGCACATCCGTACGCTCCTGATCACCCTCTTCGCCCGGTACATGCGGCCGTTGATCGAGGCCGGTCGGCTCTACGCCGCGATGCCACCCCTGCACAAGATCACCACCAAGGGGCGCAACCCGCAGACCACCTACACCTACACCCAGGCCGAGATGGAGGCGACGGTCCGCAAGCTGGAGAAGTCCGGCAAGCAGATCGTCACCCCGATCCCGCGGTTCAAGGGCCTCGGTGAGATGGACGCCGACGAACTGTGGGACACCACGATGAACCCGGCCACCCGCGCCGTCCGCCGGATCACCCTCGACGACGTGGACGCCGCCGAGCGGATCCTCGAACTGCTGATGGGGGAGAAGGTCGAGCCGCGCCGCAACTGGCTGATCGACTCCGCCGACCGGGTCGACCGTGAGGCGATCGACGCATGAGCACGCGTACCGTCCGAGGGGAAAGCTGAGTCATGGCACGCCGCAAGGAAAACAAGGTCGATCTCTCCTCGTTCGACCAGGCCGGCGCGCGGGTCTTCGACAATCCGCTGGTCACCGAGGTCTCGGACTCCTACCTGGAGTACGCGTTCTCGGTCATCCACTCCCGTGCCCTGCCCGACGCCCGCGACGGCCTCAAGCCGGTGCACCGGCGCATTCTCTGGTCGATGTACGAGCAGGGCTACCGCCCCGACCGCGCGCATGTGAAGTCTGCCCGAATTGTCGGTGATGCGATGGGCAAGTACCATCCACACGGCGACACGGCGATTTACGACGCCATGGTGCGTCTCGCGCAGGACTTCTCGCTCAACGTGCCGCTCATCGACGGGCATGGAAATTTTGGATCTCCAGACGATGGCCCGGCCGCCTCGAGATACTGCATTACCGGAGACACCCGCATCCGACTTGCGGACGGCACCAGCCCTCGGATCGCTGACCTGGTGAACCTCCCGTCAGACAGCGAAGCCGAAGCCGACTTCGAGGTGCTCGACAAGGACGGTAAAGCCGTCCATGTTGACAAGGTGTTCAACTCGGGCGTCCATCCGACGATCCGGATCGCCACGGAAGCCGGATTCTCGCTCCGAGGCAGCGAGAATCACCTGGTGCTCTGTCTTGAGTCACCCATGGGTGTTCCCCTCTTCCAGTGGCGACGGCTCGACGAACTCGCAGTTGACTCGATCGTCTGTGTGGCACGAAATGCCTGGTCCCAGGTCATTCCCACAGCTCGTGAGTATTCGCTGGGCGTTCTCGGCGGGGCGTGGGCGTCCGAGGGCTTCGCGAATGAGTCCAGAGCCGGATTCAACAACACCGACGAGCACTTCTTCGGTGAGGTCCTGCACGCGTACGACCAAGTGGTTGGTGGGCGGCGTTACGTCAGCGAGAGAGAGACCCGTCGCGACCGAAAGCGCATTCAGGAAATTGATGTTCAGCTTTATGCCGGCGGTATGGACGCGTTCCGCGCAAGTCCGTTGGCCGAGTTCATCGGGCATCAGGCCCGGGACAAGTTCGTCCCGCAGTTCGTCTGGAACGGTGGCTGGGGCGTCAAGCGTGCCTTCCTCATGGCCCTCTTCGAGGGGGACGGCGGGGTGCGCGTCGCCAAGGACAGCTTCACCGTCCAGTACACCAGCTACAGTGAGCGACTCACCAGGGAGGCCCAAGAGCTGCTCGCGGAATTCGGTGTCGTTGCCTGCTGGCGCCGCTACACACGTCCCAGCGGCTCGGTCGAGCACCGTTTGGTGATTTCCGGTCTGCGAAACATCAAAGCATTCGCCAACCGCGTGGGATTCCTCCGCACTAAGCAGGCAAAGCTGGACAAGGTTCTGCGACACGCACCGCTGCGTCCGCATCGGCTCAGCAAAGACCACGTTCCGTTCGTTGCCACGTACGTGCGAGACACCTTGGACTTCGACCGCCGCGGTAGCGGACGCAAGTGGCTTACGACCCACAACTTCGATCGCGTCGAGCGATGGGAGACCGAGCGCCTCCGCATCATCGATCGCATCAAGAATCCAGAGCTCCTGGCGACCATCCTTCCGATCATGGACTCTGGGTACCGGTTCGAGCGCGTCACCGAGGTGACGCCTAGCGAGCCGGCCGAGGTCTACTCGGTGCGTGTCAATTCCGAGGACCATTCCTTCATCGCCGGCGGTTTCGTAAACCACAACACGGAAGCGCGGATGTCGCGCGAGGCGATGCTGCTCGTCGGTGAGCTGGGCGAGGACACCGTCGACGTCGAGCCCAACTACGACGGCTCGCTGACCCAGCCGACCGTGCTGCCGGCCGCCTTCCCCAACCTGCTGGTCAACGGCGCGTCCGGGATCGCGGTCGGGATGGCCACCAACATGATCCCGCACAACCTGGCCGAGGTGGTCACCGCCGCCCGCTGGCTGATCAACCACCCGGACGCCACTCTGGACAAGCTCATGGAGTTCGTTCCCGGCCCCGACCTGCCCACCGGCGGCGTGCTGCTCGGCCTGGACGAGGTGCGCCGGGCGTACGAGACCGGGCGCGGTGTGGTGCGGATGCGCGGCAAGGTGGAGATCGGCCCCCTCGAGGGCAGCCGGGGGCGCCAGGCGATCACCGTGGTCGAGCTGCCGTACGGCGTCGGCGCGGAGAAGGTCATCGCGGCGATCACCAACGAGGTCACCAAGACCAAGCGGCTGACCGGCATCGCCGACGTCAAGGACCTCACCGACCGGGAGAGCGGCACCCGGCTCGTCGTCGAGTGCAAGGTGGGGGTCAACCCGCAGGCCCTGCTCGCCGACCTGTACCGACTCACCCCGCTGGAGCAGTCGTTCGGCGTCAACAACCTGGTGCTGGTGGACGGGCAGCCCCGCACCCTCGGGTTGAAGGCGCTGCTGGAGGTGTTCCTGGCCCACCGGTACGAGGTGGTCACCCGGCGCAGCTCGTACCGCCGCCGCAAGCGTCAGGAGCGGCTGCACCTGGTCGACGGCCTGCTGATCGCACTGCTGGACATCGACCGGGTGGTCCGGCTGATCCGGGGCAGTGACGACGCGCAGGCCGCCAAGGACGGTCTGATGAGCCAGTTCGGCCTCTCCGATATCCAGGCCACCTACATCCTGGACACTCCGCTGCGCCGCCTGACCAAGTTCGACCGGATCGAGCTGGAGACCGAGCAGGAGCGGCTGCGTACGGAGATCGCCGAGCTGTCCACGATCCTCGACGACGACAGGGTGCTCAAGAAGCTGGTCTCTGACGAGCTGGCGGCCGTGGTCAAGCAGTTCAGCACCGAGCGGCGGACCACGCTGGTCGACGGCGACCTCAAGGAGGTGCTGGCCGCGTCCGCGCCGGCCGGGCCGCTGGAGGTCGCCGACGACCCGTGTCAGGTGATCCTCTCCGCGACCGGGCTGGTCGCCCGCACCGCGGCCGAGTCGGAGGAGAGCGCCGAGCGGCGTCGCCGCAACGGCCGGGTCAAGCACGACACGGTCCGCGCGATCGTGCACTCCACCGCCCGTGGTCGGGTGTTGCTGGTGACCAGCGCCGGCCGGGCGTTCAAGATCGACGTACTGCCGTTGCCGGTGCTGCCCGAGCAGGCGGGCACGGTGTCGCTGCGGGGTGGGATGTCCGCCGCCGAGCTGGTGCCGCTGGAGGCGGGGGAGACGGTGGTCGGCCTGGCCCCGCTCGGCGGGCCGGCGGACGGTTCGCCGGGGTTGGCGCTCGGCACCCGGCAGGGCGTGGTGAAGATCTGTGCGCCGGAGTGGCCGGTGCGCTCCGACGAGTTCGAGGTGATCGGCCTGCGGGACGGCGACGAGGTGGTCGGGGCGACCTGGCTGACCGACGGCGTCGAGACGCTGACCTTCGTCACCTCGGAGGCGTCGCTGCTGCGTTTCGCCGTCGGGCTGGTCCGCCCGCAGGGCCTCAAGGGTGGCGGCATGGCCGGCATCAACCTGCCCGCCGGAGCCCGGGTGGTCTTCTTCAGCGCGGTGCGCACCGACGACCCGGGGCACGGTGAGCCGATGGTGGTCACCTCCACCGGGGCGACGGTCAAGGTGACGCCGTTCAAGGCGTACCCGGCGAAGGGTCGGGCGACCGGCGGCGTGCGCGCGCACCGTTTCCTCAAGGACGAGACGGACGTGGTCGTCGCCTGGGTGGGGCCGCGTCCGGTGGGCGCGACCGGCACCGGTGAACCGGTCGAGCTGCCCGCCGCCGACCCGCGCCGCGACGGCTCCGGCTTCGCCGTGATGCTCGGCCCGACGGTGGTCGGCCACCTGGTCGAACGCGACTGACCCGCCTCCTGCCTGACCCGACCCCCCACCCGAGGGGGGTCGGGGCGGGGGTGGATCAGGTGCCGCTGGGGACTCGCTCCCGCTCCCGCTCAGCCCCGGGCTGCCGGACGATTGTCGGCGCAGGGTAGGCCGGGCGGAGCGTGAGGAGACTGCCGACCAGCCCGGAGAAGAGCACCACCACGCCGAGCGCGATCGCGGTGGCCGACGGGAGCACCACCCGCCCCTGGGGACCCCGGGCCGAACGGCTGGGCCGGGCGGCCGAGCGGACGATCTCGTCGATCCGCTCGGCCTGCCTCTCGCGCGCCGCCGCTGCGCGTCTCAGGCGACGCCGACGGGCCGGAACTGGACGCTGACCCGGGGGCCGACGGGCCGGGCGGTCTTGGGGATCGCATGTTCCCAGGTGCGCTGGCAGGAGCCGCCCATCACCACCAGGTCGCCGTGCCCGAGCGGGAACCGTAGGCTCGCGCCCCCGCCGCGCGGGCGCAGCAGCAGCGGCCGCGGCGCGCCGAAGGAGACGATGGCGACCATCGTGTCGGTGTGCGCGGAGCGGCCATGGGTGTCGCCGTGCCAGGCGACGCTGTCCCGACCCGAGCGGTAGAGGCACATGCCGGCGGTGACGAACGGCTCGCCCAACTCGGGGGCGTAGTGGCGGGTGAGCGCGGTGCGCGCCTCGGTCAGCAGCGGGTGCGGCAGCGGCCGGTCCGGCCCGTACCAGGAGAGCAGGCGGGGCACCGCCACCTCGGTGTCGTACATCGTCCGTCGTTCGCCCCGCCAGGGCACGTCCCGCAGCAGGGTGTCGAAGATGGCGTCCGAGCCGGAGACCCAGCCGGGCAGGTGGTCCACCCAGGCGCCCCGGGAGAGCTGTCGCCGACGCAGTTGCCCGGCCAGCGGGCCGAGCGACGGCTCCGCGGCGGCGAGATCCAGCATCGACGGCTGGTAGGCGGGCCCGGACACACGCTCACCCTACCCGCCGTGTTGGTACAGGTGTACGACCGGGGAGTCTTTTCGCCCGCTGGTCACCTCGCGCACATGTCGGTGTCGTCGGACATCGTCGGAGCGGCCCTAGCGTGAGGCGGCTCCGTCCGGTCCGGGCGGGCGGTGTCGCGAGGAGACGACCAGTGCAGAGCAGTTCCACCAGCCTGTCGGTGGCGGACCGATCGACGGCTTCGCCGGTGGAGCCGCCACCGGTCCCGGCCCGCCGGCGGGCGCTCCTGATCGCGGCGGGGCTCGCCGCCGCCTGGGTCGTCCCGGTGCTGGCGTACGCCCTCGGGCTCGCCGGGCTGCTGCCGCCGCTCGTGCTGCTGCTGACGGCCGGGTTGCTGCGCGTCGGGCGCACCCTGCTCGACCGGCTGGTGCTGGCCGTGGCGCTGCTGGTCGGCGCGGTCTGCGCCGCGGCGCTGCTCTTCTCGTTCTGGCCGTGGGGTCTGCACCCGGTGCCCGTCGCCGGCACGGCCCTGACCGCGCTGCTCGGGCTCGGCCTGCTCACCGGCCGCCGGCCGCGCCTTCCCCGGCCGGTCCCGGCCGACCTGGCGCCGGTGGCCGCCGCGGTGCTGTCCGGCCTGGCGCTGGCGTGGCCCTATCTGCGCGCCGACGGTCTGGCCGGCCGGCTGGCGTACGCCATGGTCGGCGAGGACAACAGCCGGCACCTGGCGGCCGTCGAGGGAATCCGGGCGGTGGGCGGCTACCTCTTCGCCGACCCCGACGCCGCGGCCCGGATCGCACCGGAGGCGATGGTCTACTACCCGCAGGGCTTCCACGTCACGGCCGCGTTGCTGGACACCTTCCTGCGCTCGTCGACCGCCGCCGGGGGACCGGCGAGCACCCTCGACCACTACCTGGGTTGGGCGATCTCCGCGTACGCGCTGCTGGTGCTGGCCGTGGTCTGGGCCGCCGGCCGGATCGCCGGCCGGCTGCTGAACCCGGTCCGCGCGTTCGGCCTGGCCGGCGCGGTCACCGCGCTCGCACTCGGCTCCGAGCTCACCCGGTTCGTGGTCTACGGCTACCCGGGCGAGAGCCTCGGCCTGGCGCTCACCGCGATCCTCATCGCGCTGGTCTGCCGGCCGGTGGCCCGGACCGGCACCCAGCTCTGCCTGCTCGGGGCGCTCTGCGTCGGCGTGGGCTTCGCGTACCTGATGTTCCTGCCGGTGGTCGGCGTGCTGGTGCTGGCCTGGCTGGTCCGGCACCGGCGGGCGGTGCGCCGGCGACCGTGGCTGCTCGTCACGGTCGCGGTGGTGACCGCCGTGCTCACCCCGCTGCCCAGTGTGGCCGGCCTCCTCTTCACCGACCAGGTCGACAACGTCGCCACCGGTGGCGGGGTGTTTCCGCGCTACGACGCCTACCTGGCGCTGACCGCGGTGATCGGCGCCGGGTTGTTCGCCGGCGGCCTGCGGTTGCCGGTGTGGCGCCGGTACGCGGGTGCGTTGGCCGCGGCGCTGGCCTTCGCCGTCGGTTTCCTCGTCTACTTCCGGGCGCTCGGCACCGATCCGCGCTACTACTACGGCAAGACCCTGCACCTGTTGCTGGTCGTCCTGCTCATCGGCGCGGGGGCGGGGCTGCTGCTGCGGCCACCGCCGGCGCGCGTCGCGGCGGCCCGCCGCCCCGGCGCCCTCCCGGTGGTCCTCGCCCGGGTGCTCGTCGCGCTCTCGCTGGTGGTCGGGACGGCGGGGATCGCCGGTCTGGCGCGCGGCGGCGGGATCTTCGCCCAGCCGTTCGGCAACCGCAGCACCACCTGGTCGGCCGCCTGGTGGTCGGGGCTGCTGGCGCGGCCCCGGCAGGCCGACGTGACGGCCCGCGCGCTGGCCCAGGCGCCGGTACGTGACGGCGAGGTGACCGTGGTGGTCAGCGACCACCGGCGGGAGGGCTACCTGGAGACACTCTTCCTCGCCACCCTGCAGGGCACCCACGGCGCGTCCGCGCCGGCGTTCTACAACCTGCCGCTCGCTGAACCGGCCCGCGCCGCGGCGGTGGTCGATCGGGAGCGGCGGCCGATCCGCTTCCTGACCACCGGGCCGGAGGCCGCGGCGGTGGTCGAGCGGCTGCTCGCCGAACGTCCGGAGCTGCGTTCCCGGGTGACACTCGAACCGCTGCGCTGACCCGGGTCGCCGCAACGAGAGCAGGTACGGCGACCCGGCGAGGTCGCGCGGTGCCGGTCAGGCCGGTGTGGCGGCGCGGGCCTGCAGCACGGCGTCGGCCACCCGGCGTCGGCCCAGCCCATCCACCGTGGACCAGGCCCGGGCGGAGAGGGTCGCACGGCGGGCCGGGGAGGTGAGCAGCGCGGTCAGGGTCCGCGCGGCGGCCGTCCGCGCCGCCCGCCCGGCCATCCCGCCGGCGGCCAGTTCCGGCAGCTCACCGAGGCCGGCGACCAGGCCGTGCTCCACCACCCGGCGGTACGACTCGCGCTGGTTGTCCACCACGCAGACCAGCGCGGCGGCCGCACCGAGGCAGCACAGCTCCCAGGTGGAGGTGCCGGCGGCGCTGACCACCAGGTCCGCCGCGCCGATCAGGGCCGGCAGCTCGTCGGTGGGCGGCACCGGGCGCAGCGACTGCCCCCGGCCCGTCGTCACGGTCGCCAGCTCGGCCTCCACCTCGGGCCGACCCACCACGACGGTCAGGTCCATCGGGTGTCCGGTGGACAGCAGCACCCTGGCGAGCACGGGTGCGGCGCCGACCGCGTCGGTGCCGCCGAAGAAGGCCAGCACCCGGGGACGGCTCACCGATGCCGCGGGCGGTGGCGCCGGCGGCCGGGCCGCCACCACCGAGTCCCGCAGCAGCGTGTACCGGGCGCCGGCGAGCAGCCGCCGCGGAGGCACGGCGATGTCCGTGCCGAAGTTCTGGTCGAGGTACAGGTCGGCGTCCTGACCCCGGGTGTCGCCGTCGACCACGGCGAGGGTCAGGACACCCGCCGCGCGCAGCGCGCCCGCCGCGGTTGGTTCGAGGTCGTAAGAGTCGACGACCATGACGTCGAGCTGGTGCCGGCGGGCCGTCTCGACCAGGTCGGCGACAGTCCGCGGACCCGGGTGCAGTGGGATGCCCCGCGCCGCGAGCTGTGCGGCGGCCCAGCCGACCCCCTCGACGGCGCCGAACATGTCGACGCGGCTGCCGCGGGCCAGGAACTCCTCGCCCAACGCCAGCGAGCGGACCAGGTGGCCGACGCCGCGCCGCGGCCCGGCGTCGCAGCGCAACCCGACGCGTAACGTGCTCAGGACTCCTCCAGTCGCTTCTGTCGTACGCCCGCGTTGAGCGCGCGCAGCGCCGGCTGCTCGTCGAGCCAGTCGGCGAGCTTGGCCAGCGGCACGCTGACGTCGCCGAAATGGTCGGTCACCGCGCGCACCAGCGTCCAGTCCTGCTCGGTGTCGAGGGTGAGCCGGAGTCCGGACCGGTCCGGTGTGAGCGTCACCCCGAGCACCCGGAACAGCTCCGGGTGGGTGTACGCGTACGAGGTGACGTGCACCCGGTGGTGCTCGGTGGCGAGCCGGTCCAGCGTCCGCAGCGCGTCGGCGCGGATGATCTCGACGTCCAGTCCGCGTGGCAGTGTGCGCGCGATCGACGTGCTCGCGTAGTCCAGCCCGGGTACCGCCCGGTAGACCGAGGCCACCAGCGTGATGATCTCCGGGTCGAGCAGCGGGCAGTCGGCGGTGAACCGCATGACCGCGTCCCCGGGGTGCGCGTCCAGCGCGCCGATGAACCGGCTCAGCACGTCGTCGACCGGGCCGCGGTGGCACGGCACGCCGAGCCGGTCGCACTCGGCGGCCACCGCGTCGTCGACCGTGTCCGTGCTGGTCGCCACCACCAGGTCGGCGAGCACCCCGCTGTCCCGGGCGGCCCGGACCACCCGGCCCAGCACGCTGCGGCCGGCGAGCGGTCGCAGCACCTTGCCCGGCAACCGGGACGAGCCCATCCGGGCCTGCACGATCCCAACGATCCGCATCACCGGCACCCCCGTCCGGTGCCGCCACGGCCGCTCACTGCTGCTCCTGCCGCTTCGGCGCCAGCGCCTGGCGGGCCCGCCGCTTGGCCACGCGGGCCCCGCGCCGGGCCAGCCGCGCCGGGGTGAGAGCCAGCCGTCCGACCCGGTAGCTCAGCGATCCGCTGAGCAGGTTGATGGTCGCGTCGGCCCGGCGTAGCGCCCGCTCCCGCGAGGTGAGCAGGTCCTCGGTCCACCTCAGCGACGCGGACATCCGGGTCAGCTCGTCGCGCTGGCGCAGCCACGCCTCGTGCAGTTGCTGGTAGCCGCCCGGCCCGGCCGGCGGGTCGGTCGGCTCGACCGACCGCAGCTCGGCGACGAGGGTGACCCGCCCGTCGGCGTCCAGCCCCCGGAGCGCGGCGGTGACCGCCGCCTCCGCCTCCACCGCGGCCGACACCGTCGCCCGGTCGAGGTCGTGGCCGGCGAGGCCGCCCAGCACCACGGTCAGTCCCGCGACGTCCAGCGTGGACGCCCAGGGATGGGCGTACCCGCCGGTGAGCAGCGCGACGGCGAACCGCCACAGACCCCGGGCGAGCACCACGTCGCGGGGGAGCGCCTCGGTGGCCCGCCAGCTGAGGTCGAGCACGGCGTACCGGCCGGCGGAGACCACCACGTTGTCGGTGCCGGCCAGCGCGGCGGCGCCGGCGATCCGGCCGTCGTCACCGGCCTGCCCGGCGAGCCAGTCCGCGTACCCGTGCAGCAGCGCCCGCAGCGTTTCCAGGTCCCGCCGCAGGGCGGCGTCGAGCAGCAGGGTGCGCAGCAGCCGCCCGTCGGGCACCGGTTGCCCGATGAGCGCGGACGGGTCCCGATACGCCGCCTTGCGGCTGGCGAACGGCGCGGCGGCCGTGCCGGTGCGGTCGGCGCCGGCGGTGGCCTGCCACCGCCAGCCGTCCGGCCCGTCGACCACCTCCACCACGTCGGAGCCGGGCGGGCCGGTCTGCAGCAGCGCCACCGGAAGGTCGCCCGGCGACCCGAGGGCCGGGGCGGCGTCGGATGCCGGGGCCTTGCGGGCCAGCACCAGCCAGCCCGGGGCCAGCGCGGCGCCGTGCCCGGCGTGCAGCGCGTCCACGGCCAGCCGGGCGGGGTCCTGGAGCACCGTCGCGGCGGTGAAGCCTCCCGTGCAGGCGTGGTGCAGGACCGCGTCGAAGAACCCGGAGGTGGTACGCCGGTCGAGTTGGTCGGCGTCGAGCAGCGCGGTCGGGTAGGCGGCGAAGCAGGCGCCCGGGCGCAGCCCGACGTCGGTCAGGCGGGCGCGCACCTGCTCCCGGTTCGCGGGACGGTCGGTGTCGAGGACGCCGCCGATGGTCCAGGCGGCGTCGTCGCGTCGGGCGTACCAGGGGGCGGTGTCGACCAGCCGGTGCAGCCCGAGCGGGTTGTCCACCCGCAGCAGCAGAGTGCCGCCGGGGGACAGCGCGTCGGCCAGTCGGCCCAGCACGCCATCCCAGCCTTGCCGGGCGCCCTCCACCGACTCCACCGGATCCAGGCCCGCGCCGGCGATGACCACGTCGAACCGCTCGTCCTGCGGCAGGCCGGCCGGCCCGCCCACCACTACCCGGGCGGTACGCGCGGCCATCGCCACCGCGTCCGGGTAGCTGCGCAGCAGGCAGGTGACCTCGGCGTGCGCGAGCCGGTCGAGCATCCCCGGATCGTGCGGGCCGGCCAGCAGCACCCGGGCGCCGGGCGGCACGATCCGCGCCGCCAGCGCGGCCAGGGCTCCACCGTCGGCGGGGCGCTGCTCCGGCAGGTCGGACCAGGCCAGCATCTCCCCGCCCGGCAGCGCGATCCGGTCGACGGGTGCCGTCTCAATGGTCAACTGGTTCCTCCTGGAGGTTCGCCCACCCGAGCAGCTCGCGCAGCTCGGCCGGCGTGCAGCGGTGGTCGGTGCCCAGCTCGGCGCGCGCGATCGCGACGGCGGTCGGCAGGTCCACCGACTCGCCGTGCAGCTCCGGCCACTGGCGGCGGATCCGGGCGGTCCCGCCGAAGGTCGGGTCCTCGTCGGCGAGCACCATCGGGTCGCCGTACACCGCCGGTTCGCAGCCGGCGGCGATGCCGTAGAAGATCGCGCTGGTCAGCCGGTTCGACGCCACCCGGCGGTGCCGACGCAGCTCGGTGAGCTGCTTGTCGAGAAAGAGCGGGTCGGTGTCCTTCCACCAGTGCCCGCGGTAGCCGTGGCAGATCACACGGAAGCCGGCGTTCTCGTAGAGCCGGCGGACCCGCCGCATGCCGTACTCGTGCCAGTAGAGGCAGACGGTCACCGGGCCCGGCTCGGTGTCGCGGATCCGGGCGATGAGCTCCCTGTGGTCGCCGCGGACGTGCTGACCCTCCCAGCCGTGGAACGGATACCAGATGGTGCCCTGCCGCTGCGACTCCGGCGGGTCCTCGGGCCGCAGGGCCAGCAGGTACTCGAAGGGCGCGCCGATGACGACGACGTTGCGCCGCCCGACCGACCAGGCCCGCCGCCGGGTCTGCTCCGACCAGAGCAGGCTCGGCGTGCCCTCGGCGTACGGGTGGCCGGGGGCGAGCCCGTCGCCGATGTTCCAGCCGTGCTGGACGTACCCGTTGATCCGCGGCGGGTGGTCGTCGCCCAGCCCGGCGTAGCGGGCCAGCACGTGGGCGTGGCCGTAGAAGTGGTTGGCGTGGTGCATCAGCGTCCCATCAGGCGGCGACGGGCCGCGCCGGGCGGCCCCGCAGCGCCGCACCGAGCGCGTCGATGACGCGGTCCTGGTCGGCGTCGCTCAACGTCGGGTAGAGCGGCAGCGAGAGTTGCTGACGGTAGAACGACTCGGCGACCGGGCAGGATCCGCGCCGGTAGCCCAGGTCGGCGAAGACCGGGTGCCAGTGCACGGGGATGTAGTTGACCTGCACGCCGACGCCGGCGGCGCGCATCGCGTCGTACACCTCGCGGCGGCGGCCGTCGAGCACCCGGATCGGGTAGAGGTGCCAGGCCGGTTCGGCCCACGACTTCTGGACCGGTAGCCGCACCCCGTCCAGATCGGCCAGCGCCTCGTTGTAGCGGGCGACCAGCTCGGCCCGCCGGGCGAGGAAGGCGTCGAGCTGGCGCAGCTGGCTGCGGCCCAGGGCGCAGAGCACGTCCGGCAGCCGGTAGTTCAGCCCGAACTCGTGCACCTCCTGGTGCCAGCCGCCCTCGTCCGGCCAGCGCTGCTCGTCGCGCTCGCGGACCAGCCCGATGTTGCGGAACCGGCGGGCCCGCTTGAGCAGCTCGGCGTCGGTGCTGGCGACCGCGCCACCCTCTCCGGTGGTGAGGTGCTTCGTCGGGAAGAACGAGAAGGTGGTCAGGTCGGCGAGCGAGCCGACCGGCCGGCCCTGGTAGGTGGCGCCGATGGAGTGCGCGGCGTCGGCCAGCAGCAGCGCGTCCGAGCCGCTCAGAGCGGTTCGCAGCGCGTCGTAGTCGGCCGGGTGGCCGGCGTAGTCCACGGCCGAGACGACCCTGGTGCGCGACGTCGTCGCGGCGGCCGCCGCGGCCGGGTCGAGGGTGAAGGTCTCCTCCTCGACGTCCGCGAAGACGATCTTCGCGCCGAGCAGCGCGGCGCTGCTCGCGGTGGCCACGAAGGTCATCGGCGGGACGACCACCTCGTCGCCAGGGCCGACACCGGCCGCCGCGTACGCCACGTGCAGCGCGGCGGTGCCGTTGGAGACCGCCGCGCAGCCGGCTCCACCGGTCACCTTGGCCAGGTCCGCCTCGAACCCGTCGACCTGGGGGCCGGTGGTGAGCCAGTCGCCGCGCAGCACGTCGGCGACGGCCGCGACGTCGTCCTCGCTGACCGAGTGCCGGCCGTAGGGGAGCATCGCCATCACGCGGTGAGGCCGAGCATGTCGCGCAACCGCTCGACGCTGAGCCACTCGTCGTTGGTGTCCGACTGGTAGGCGAAGCCGTCCGGCACCGGCTCGCAGTCGACCGGCGGCTGGTAGCCCCAGCCGGCGATGGTCGGCTGGACGATGTACCGGTCCGCGGCGCGCACCGTCCGGCGGCTGTCGTCCGGCGCGATCATCTCCTCGTGCAGCTTCTCGCCGGGGCGGATGCCGATCTCGTGCGTGGTGGCGTCCGGGGCGACCGCCTCGACCAGGTCGAGGATCCGCATGCTGGGGATCCGGGGCACGTACAGCTCGCCGCCCTGCATCTGGTCGAACGAGTCCATGACGAACTGGACGGCCTGGTCCAGGGTGATCCAGAAGCGGGTCATCCGCTTGTCGGTGACCGGCAGGCTCTTGCCCTCGGCGGCCAGCCGGCGGAACAGCGGGACCACCGAGCCGCGGCTGCCCACGACGTTGCCGTAGCGCACCACGGCGAACCGGGT
The DNA here is from genome assembly GCF_040608175.1 of Micromonospora sp. NPDC005206. Taxonomy (NCBI): domain Bacteria; kingdom Bacillati; phylum Actinomycetota; class Actinomycetes; order Micromonosporales; family Micromonosporaceae; genus Micromonospora; species Micromonospora sp. NPDC005206. The sequence goes on along the minus strand of NZ_JBEXHU010000013.1, from coordinate 73,197 downwards.
CGGGTGATGGGCGGCGTAGTGGTTGGCCGAGACGAAGAGCTTGTCGCCGACCAGCTTCGTCGCGCCGTACAGGTTGATCGGGCTGGACGCCTTGTCGGTCGAGAGCGCGATGACCTTCTTGACGCCAGCCTCGATCGCCGCGTCGACGACGTGCTGGGAGCCGGTGATGTTGGTGGCGATGTACTCCGAGGGGTTGTACTCGGCGGTGTCCACCTGCTTGAGAGCCGCGGCGTGCACGACGTGGTCCACCCCGTGCATCGCCCGGGTCAGCCGGTGCCGGTCCCGGATGTCGCCGATGAACCAGCGCAGCCGGGGGTCGTCACCGAGCTGCTGGCGTAGCTCGTACTGCTTGAGCTCGTCGCGGGAGAACACCACGACCCTCGCCGGGTCGGCCTCGGCGAGGACGTGCCGGAGGAAGGTCCTGCCGAAGGAACCCGTTCCCCCGGTGACAAGAATGGAGGACCCATTCAGCTCGCTCAATTGGTGCTCCCATGGTCGTGGTTGTTTCCGCGGTGGCATTCGGCTGGCCAACCGGATCGAGACGCTAGACCCGGCGGGTTAACAACCCGACGCACCCTGGTGAACTGATGCCGCGTGGGAAGTGAATGCGGAATGCCTTGCAGGCAAACACTTTTCGCTCGTTCGGGGCCTGGCTGAGCAGTTCAGAACCTCGGCTACACTCGGCCGGCACGCCGGTCGTGCATACCAGTTACGGAGGAAAGACCAGTGGAACTGCAGCGACTGAGAGTCGTCTTCCGCACGGCGTTGGAACTGCCCGACAACGCCGCGGTGGACAGTCTCGAATATCGCGGGATCGAGAAGTGGGACTCACTCGCGCACATGTCCCTGGTGGCCGCGATCGAGGACGAGTTCGGTGTCATGTTGGACACCGACGAGGTCATTGATCTCAGTTCCTTCGACCGCGCTCGCCAGATCCTGGAGAAGCACGGTGTCGTCTTCACCGACTGATCCGCCGGCCCGCCGGGTGCTGGTCACCGGATCCACCCGGGGCATCGGTCTGGCCGTCGCCCGGCGGCTCGCCGAGCAGGGCTGCGTGGTCGCCGTGCACGGCCGGTCGCCCGGCTCCGCCGCCGAGGCGGTCGCCGTCCTGCCCGGTGGGCCGCACCTGGCGGTGCACGGCGACGTGGCCGACCCCGACCAGATCCGCGCCCTGACCCGCGTCCTGTTCGAGCGGTGGCGCGGCCTGGACGCCCTGGTCGTCAACGCCGGCGTGCACGCGGCGGGGCTGCTGGGCGGGGTGTCGGACGAGACCGTGACCAGGCTCTTCGCGGTGAACGCCGCCGGTGCGGCGCACACCCTGCAGCAGGGAGTCCGCCTGCTGCGCCGGGGCGAGCGCCCCGCGGTGGTGCTCACCGCCTCCCTGGTCGGCTCGGCCGGGGCCGCCGGCCAGACGGTCTACGCGGCCAGCAAGGCCGCGATCGAGGGGCTGACCCGGGCCGCCGCGAAGGAACTCGGTCCCGCCGGCATCCGGGTCAACGCGGTCGCGCCCGGCTTCATCCGCACCGATCTGCTCGCCGACCTGGACGACGCCGGCCGACAGGCCCGCGCCGCCGCCACCCCACTGCGCCGGCTCGGCGAGCCGGCCGAGGTGGCCGAGGTGGTCGCGTTCCTGCTCTCGCCGGCCGCGGCCTTCGTCACCGGCCAGGTGGTCGGGGTGGACGGCGGGTTGACGCTGTGAGCGACCTGCTGCACGCCGACGCCCGGCTGGTGGACGCGGGCACCGGACGGCAACTGGGTGGCCCGGACCTCGCCGCCCGGGTCGCCGACCTCGCGACGTCGCTCGACCGGGAACCTCCGGGCGTGGTCTTCGCCACCGTGCCCGCCGACATCGACGCCGTGGTGCGCGTCCTCGCCGCCTGGCAGGCGGGCCGCCCGGTGGCGCTGCTCGATCCACAGATCCCCGCGGCCACGCTGCGGGACCTGGTCGACCGGTTCCGCCCGGCCCTGCTGCTGACGCACCCGACATCGCCGGACGGCTACCGGGCGGCAGAGGTCGGGCCGGGCCCGGCCTGGCGGCGCACCGGGCCCTCCGGTCCCACCCCGCACCCCGACCTGGCGCTGCTGCTCACCACGTCGGGCTCGACCGGCAACCCCAAGCTGGTCCGGCTGTCCCGCTCGGCCGTGCGGGCCAACGCGGCGGCGATCGCCGCCGCGCTGGACCTCGACGGCGACGAGGTGGCGCCCACCACGCTGCCGCTGCACTACACCTACGGGCTCTCGGTGCTCACCAGCCACCTGCACGCCGGCGCCACCGTGCTGCTGGAACGCTCCGGCCTCACCTCCCGCGACTTCTGGTCCGCGGTCGACCGGCACCGGGTCACCTCGCTCGCCGCCGTGCCCTACCAGTACGAGATGCTGCGCCGGCTGCGCTTCGCGCCCGGCCGGTACGAGCGGCTGCGGACGCTCACCCAGGCCGGCGGCCGGCTGCACCCCGACCTGGTGACCGACTTCCACGGCCGGATGACCGAGGTCGAGGGCCGGTTCTTCGTGATGTACGGGCAGACCGAGGCGACCGCCCGGATGACCGTCCTGCCGTCCGACCGGCTGCCGGCGAAGCTCGGGTCGGTCGGCCTGGCGGTGCCCGGGGGCACAGTGTCGATCCGTACCGACGAGGGCGTGGAGACCACCGAGGCGGCCCGGGTGGGCGAGATCGTCTACCGCGGGCCGAACGTGATGATGGGCTACGCCGAGAGCGCCGCCGACCTGGCCCGCCCCGACGAGCTGGGCGGCACGCTGGCCACCGGCGACCTGGGGCGGCTGGACCCGGAGGGCTTCCTGTTCGTCACCGGCCGGATCAAGCGGATCGCCAAGGTGTTCGGCGTCCGGGTCAACCTCGACGACGTGGAACGGTCGCTCGGCCACCACGGTCCGCTCGCCGCGATCGCCGGGGCGGACCGGCTGGTGGTGGTGGCCGAGGGGGCCGACGCCGACCAGCTCGCCCGGATCCGCACCGAGGTCGCGGCGGCGCTGGGCACCCACTCGTCCGGCGTCCAGGTGCGCAGCGTCGACGCGCTGCCGCTGACGCCCGCCGGCAAGCCCGACTACCGCGCGCTGGAGGCACAGTGCTGACCGACGTGTTCACCCTCACCCAGCCGGAAAAGGAGGAACGGCTACGCGGCGAGCTGGTCGAGCTGCTCGGACACCACCGGCGCCACTGCCCGCCGTACGCCCGGATCCTGGACGCCCTCGACCAGGACGGTGAGCCGGCGACGCTGGCCGACCTGCCCTGGCTGCCGGTGCGGTTGTTCAAGACCCGCAAGCTGTCCAGCGTGCCCGACGACGAGGTGATCCGGGTGCTCACCTCCAGTGGCACCACCGGCGAGGTCAGCCGGATCCACCTGGACCGGGCGGCCGCGGCCACCCAGTCCCGGATGCTGGCCCGCACGCTCGGCACGGTGCTCGGACCGCGACGGCTGCCGATGGTCGTGGTGGACCGCTCCGGGGTGGTCGGCGACCGGCGCTCCTACTCCGCCCGCGGCGCGGGGGCGCTCGGCATGGTGAACTTCGGCCGTGACCACCTCTGGCTGCTCGACGCCGACGACCGGCCGGACGTGGCCGCCCTCAAGGAGTTCCTCGGCCGGCACGGGGATTCGCCGTTCCTCGTCTTCGGCTTCACGTTCATGGTCTGGCGATACCTCTACGAGGTGGCCCGCGACCATGGCCTCGACCTGTCCCAGGGGATCCTGGTGCACTCCGGCGGCTGGAAGAAGCTCGCCGACCAGGCCGTGGACAACGCGGAGTTCCGGCGCCGCCTCGGTGCGGACACCGGCCTGACCCGGATCCACAACTTCTACGGGATGGTCGAGCAGATCGGCACCGTCTTCCTGGAGGGGCCGGAGGGCGGCTCGCTCTACTGCCCGGACTTCGCCGACGTCATCGTCCGCGACCCGGTGACCTGGCGGGAGGCGCCGATCGGCACACCGGGCGTGATCGAGGTGCTGAGCACCCTGCCCACCTCGTACCCGGGCAACGTGCTGCTCACCGAGGACCTCGGGGTGGTGCACGGCGTCGACGACGGCCACTGGCCGGGCAAGCGGTTCAGCGTCCTGGGCCGGCTGCCCCGCGCCGAGGCCCGCGGTTGCAGCGACACCTACGTCGGAGGACGGTCATGACCGTACGGATGCGCTTCCCGGCGGGGCCGGAGCTGTCGGTGGACGAGTTGGTGCCGCCGCCCCCGGAGACGCCGCTGACGGTCGGTGACGAGCGGATCATGGACTTCCTGACCGCCGTGTCGCGCCGCCTGCTGACCCCGGCCCTGGCTCGGCGGCACCCGGAGCTCGGCTCGCTCGGCTTCTTCCTGCGCCGTCGGGAGCTGCTGCGCGGGGTGGAGCGGCTGCGCGCCGGCCTCGACGAGCGGGTGCTGGCCTTTCCCCGGGGCGTGGTGTTCCACGTCCCACCGGCCAACGTGGACACCATCTTCGTCTACTCCTGGGCGCTGGCCGCGCTGGCCGGCAACATCAACGTCGTCCGGGTGTCGCCCCGGTCGGCGGCGGCCGCCGACGCGATACTCGAGGTGTTGAACGACAGCCTCGCCGAGGCGGACCCGGTCGTCGCCCGGACCCAGCGCATGGTCACCTACGGCCACGACGACGCGGTGACCGCCCGGCTCAGCGCCGACTGCGACGTCCGGGTCATCTGGGGCGGCGACCGGGCGGTGACGGCCGTCCGGCGGCACCCGTTGGCTCCGGCGGCCCGCGACCTCACCTTCCCGGACCGGTCGTCCTTCGCGGTGCTGGCGGTGGCCGGCTGGGAGGCCGCCCCGGTCGCCGCCCGGCGGGACGCCGTCGCGAAGTTCGCCAACGACGCCTACTGGTTCGACCAGGCGGCGTGCTCGTCGCCCCGGGCGGTGTTCCTGGTCGGCGACGCCGCGCGCGCGGACGCCGTCCGGGCCGAGTTCGTCGCGCTGCTCAGCGTCGCGGCCCGGGATCGGGGCTCGGACGTGGACGCGGCGATGGCGGTCGAGAAGCGGGTCGGGTCGTACGGCCTGGCCGCCGACGGGGGAGTGTCCCGCATGGCCTTCCCCGACAACCTGGTGGCGACGCTGGAACTGGACACGCCGGCCGCGGCGCCTCGGGAGTGGCTCGGCACCGGCACGTTCGGCTTCGTCACGATCGCGGAGCTGGCCGAGCTGGTGCCGTTCCTGCGCCGGCGGGACCAGACGCTGACCCACTTCGGGTTCGACCCGACCGAGCTGGTCGGATTCGCCCGGGAGCTGGGGGGCCGGGGCATCGACCGGATCGTGCCGTTCGGCGCGGCGCTCAATTTCGCCCCGGTCTGGGACGGCTACGACCTGCTGCGCGAGTTCGTCCGGCTGGTCAGCGTCGACGGCTGAGCGTTCGCCACGACACAACGGGCCCGGTCCCTCAGGACCGGGCCCGCCGTCGCGGATCAGGGCTCAGATCAGATCCCAGGCCAGCGGCGTACCGCGCGGCACGTCACTGCTGAAGGTGCGACCGAGAACCCGGTCGAGGTCGGCCGGGGGGAGCCCGCCCGCCGGCCGGATGGAGCGGACGTTGGCGGCGGTGACCGTGTCGCCGGCGCGCACGTCGGCGACCACGAACAGGGACCGGCGGAACCGCAGCCCCTCCCGCTCGGTCGGGGTCGGCCCGATCGTCGTGCCGCCCAGCGCCGCGAAGGCCCGCTCCGACTCGACGGTGAGCGCGGCCAGCTCGTCCGGCTCCAGCGAGAAGTCGGAGTCGACGCCGCCATCGGCCCGGCGCAGCGTCACGTGCTTCTCGATCAGGCAGGCGCCGAGCGCCACCGAGGCGACCGGCACGCCGATGCCCGGAGTGTGGTCGGAGAGCCCCACCGGAAGACCGAAGGCATCGGCCAGCACGGGCAGCCGGCGCAGGTTGCTGTCCTGCGGCGGCGCCGGGTAGGACGCGGTGCAGGCCAGCAGCACGATGCCGCCGGCGCCACCCTCTCGGGCCGCTCGCACGGCGGCGTCGATCTCACCCACGGTGGCCATGCCGGTCGAGATGACCATCGGCTTGCCGGTGCTGGCCACGAGCCGGATCAGCGGCAGGTCCACCAGCTCCGAAGAGGCGATCTTGTACGCCGGCGCGCCCAGCTCCTCCAGCAGCTCCACGGCGGTGTGGTCGAAGGGGGAGGAGAAGACGGTCAGGCCGTGCTGGCGGGCCCGCTCGAAGATCGGCGCGTGCCACTCGTACGGCGTGTGGGCCCGCTCGAAGAGCTGCCAGAGGCGCTCACCGCCCCACAGGTCGTGCCCGTCGGAGATCCGGAACGCCGGCGCGTCGACGTCGATGGTGATGGTGTCCGGCCGGTACGTCTGGAGTTTCAACGCGTGCGCACCGCTCGCGGCCACCGCGTCCACGATGGCCAGCGCCCGGTCCAGGCTGCCGTTGTGGTTGCCGGACATCTCCGCGACCACGAGCGGCCGCTCCCCGACGCCGACCACGTGCGGTCCGATCTTGATTGTCATGTTCCTCTGCTCATTTCCGTCCACACCACCTGGTGCGGTCTGCCGTCGACGTCCTGCTCGTACTGCCGGACGACGCGAAATCCGAAGCGCCGGTGCAGGGCCAGCACCGGCCGGTTGGTGGTCAGCGTCTCGCCGCCGAGCGTCCGTGCCCCGAGGACGTCGAAGGCGTACGCGATCCCGGCCCGCTCCAACGACAGCCACGCCGGCAACAGCCCGTCCCGCGCGTCCAGCCCGGCGATGTCCAGGTAGAAACCCCAGGTGAGGGCCCGCTCGGGCGAGGCGACGCCGGAGAAGGTGACCACCCCGGACGGGACACCCTCGTGCAGGTGTACCAGCACCCGTCGGTCGGGGTCCGCGCGCACCCGCGCCCACCAGGCGGTGTGCTCCGCCAGGCTGATCTCGTGCCGGGTGAGGCTCACCGCGCGCACCTGCGGGTGGTTGCGCCAGCGCAGCATCAGGTGCAGGTCGCCGTCGTCGGCCGAGCGCAGCAGTGCCATCATCCGCGTCCCGCCAGCGCACGCGGCCGCTTCGGCGCCGCCACCGGATCGCCCGCCGGCGCGCCCTCGGCGGGCGCGTCGGACGACGTTCCGACCCGGGCGCCCCGCACCCGGCCGGCCACCCGGTGGGCCTGGCGCAGCGCCGCGTACGCGAGGTAGTCGTTCCGTCCGACCAGGCGGTGCTTGAGGCCGGCCACCCCGTCCGGCATGGGGTAGCCGCCGGCCGGCAAGTAGCGGCGGTAGTGCTGGGCGACCCGGCGGAAGAAGGCGCGCCGCAGGTGCGGATGCAGCCGGTCGTCGTTGCCGGCCACCACCAGGTAGTGGTTCACCATCAGCTGGAACAGCTCGGCCCGGAGCCGCTCGTCGGGGTGGCGGCGCCCTACCCACTCCATCAGTCGCTCGTACTGGTCGAAGGCGTCGAAGTGCCGGCCGCTGCGGGTGGAGGTGATGGCGCCGAGCCGGCCTCGGCGGTACAGGTAGCAGACCCGGTCCAGCACCGAGATCCGCTCGGCGCCGATCAGCAGCGGGTGGCTGAACGGGATGTCCTCGTACCAGCCGGGGTGAAAGCGCAGCTCCAGCTCGTCGAGGAAGGCGCGACGGACGACCTTGTTCCACGCGGTGTGCTGCACCCGCAGCAGCTGCGGCTGCTCGGCGAGGCGGACCGCGCCGGTCACGCCGCGCATCAGATGGCTGCTGGCGTCGACCTCGCGCCGGCCGTCCTCGTGCACCCGGAGGTGGTCGAGCATCAGCACGTCGGGCTCGTGCTGGCGCAGCCGGTCGAGCACCGCGGAAATCGTCCCGGGCGGCAGCCAGTCGTCGCTGTCGACGAACCAGACGTACCGCCCGGTGGCCACGTCGAGACCGGCGTTGCGGGCCAGCCCCAGGCCCACGTTGTCGGTCAGGTGCACGATGCGTACGCCGGCGCGACCCGCGGCGTACGCGCGCAGCATCGCGGGGCAGCCGTCGGGGGAGGCGTCGTCGACGGCGATCAGCTCGACCGCCCCCGCCTCACCCGCCGGGATGTCGGCCCGGATCGACTCCAGGCACTGGTACAGGTACGCCTCGACGCCGTAGACCGGCACGACGATAGTCAGCAGCGGGGCGTGCGTCGGCTCGAAGACCACCTCGTCACCATTGACGACGCGGATGGACGGCCTCGGAACCTCACGTGGCGCCCGAGCGTGGGCCGCCTGAACAGCGGTCCAGCACGGGGTTAACGGTTGAGGATCCGGCGCACCGGCCCGGGCAGGGCCCGCCCGACCCGGGCCCGCAGCCGCTTCTCCCCCAACGTCGCGATCTCGCGCCGCAGCTCACCGTTCTGGTCGTGCAGCCACTGCACCCGGGCCAGCAGCTCCTCCGTCGCCGTGGCGGCGGCCGGGCGTACGGCGGGCGGGAAGGTGGTGGCCCGGACCTGCGCGTCGAAGCGACTGGCGCTGTCGCCGTCGGCGAACGAGTTGCCCAGATCGTGTTTCGCCAGGAACGAGAGCATGGTGGCGTACCGGGCCTTGTGACCGTTGTTCAACGCCGTGTAGTCGGCCTCCTCGTAGAGGTCGGCGGCGTCGACGTCGGCGGGCACGTCCTTCATCACCCGGTGCGGGATGTCGAAGTAGCGGGCCAGTTCCAGGGTGCGCGAGTCGTGCGCGAACAGGTACCCGGGCGTGCCGGCGACCAGCGCGGTGATGGTGCCGTGGATGCGGGTGCCGAAGGCGAAGTCGAAGCCGGCGAGGTAGTCCATCCAGGTCCACGGGTCGAGGAACATCCGCACCTTGTCCTCGGTGAACAGCGGGTGCGAGCTGTGGATCGGGATGGTGCTGGTCTTCCCCCGGTCCTCCGGGGCGTCGCCGTAGAGCAGGGTGCCCAGGGTCTTCAGGTCCTGCGGGAGGTAGCGCAGGTTGGGGTAGCGCTGCTGGTGCGAAGCGATGATCTTCCCCATGGACTTCACGTACGGCGAGACGGTCAGGGCGACCTTGTCGTGCGGCTCCAGCGCCGCCTTGCCCTTCTCCACCCCGAGGGTGTCGCCGTGCAGGAACATCGACGGGCAGCCGATCACGTCGACCGCCGAGAAGCCCAACGTGCGCAGGTAGCCCTCGGTGATCTCGCCGCGTACGCCGATGCTGTGCGAGCGGTCGAGCACCGCGCGGACGAACCGGCTGACCACACCGTCGATCGGGCGCAGGTACTCCCGGTCGCCCGCGACATTCGTCTGTACGCCCACCCCCAGCACCACCACCGGGATCTTCAACCGCTCGACCAGCTTGGTCATCGCCTCGATGCGGTGCGCGTAACTGCGGCGGAACGCGTTGGCCAGCGGGATGACGTAGACGTCGTACTGCTCGTTGATGCGGTCGACGTCGCGTAGGTCGACCTTGAAGCCGGTCGAGGTGATCTCGGCGGTGCTGGTACGCAGGATCTTGTGCGCGGCGTGGCTGAAGACCAGGTTGCCGCTGTTCTCGCCGATCCAGTTGCCCTGAAACGTCTCCTCCGGGGAGTAGACGTCGAAGGGGCCCTTCTTCGCCCGCATCAGAATCCGCTGGTGCATGGGGCTCCACCTCTCGTCTGCTGGCGCCCGGGCACAGCACCGCCCAGGCCTGGACAGGCGGGCGAGCCGTCACCTCCGGTCCCGGAATATTAGGACACGCGTCAGCCGGAACATACGCAGGCGTCACCATCGGCGAGGTGACGGGTGCCGACCGCCGCCGGTACGGTGCCCGGTCGGGCGGCACCGGGACCGCCGGCGCCGGGTCGGCTCCCGTCCTGCCGCGCCAGCGGAGCGGGACAGCCGACACCGAGCGCCGATCGGCGTGCGCCGACCGCTGAGCGGCCCGCCGCTCGACGTCCACGACGAGCGTCCGCGCTGGTCAGATCCGGCGGCGCGGCGGTATCCGACACGCCCGGCGTCGATGCGCCCGGACGGCACCGGCGGTAGCGTGGGGGCGTGCCTCCCGTCGCGCTCACCTGTCCGCTGTGGTGGGTGGCGCGCTGGGCGACGCGGATGCTGACCAGCCTCGCCGTGGTCGCCGCCCTGGCCCTCGGCTCGGGCGCGTCACCCGCGTCGGCCGCCCCGCCCGCCTCGGCCGTCCCGCTGCCCACCTCGGTGGTGTCCTCGGGCTCTCCGTCGTCCGGATGGGTCGCCCCCACGGGCGCCGCCGACCTCGCGGCTCCGGTCGCCGTCGACCACACCGCCCCGCCGATCTCGCCGGACGCGCCCGCCGCGGCACCCGCCGTCGAGGCCGCCGTGCCGGCGGAGGCCGGCGCCTCCGCGATCGGGACCGGTCCGCAGCGATCGCCGCGCACCGCCGATCCGGCCACCCGGGCGTCCCGGGCCCCGCCGAGGCTCTGAGCCACCGGGACGACGTCCCGCCACCGCGCCTGTCGAATCACGTACCTCCGCACACCCCGCCCGTCGGCCCGTGGCCCGCCACGGTGAATCCCGGCCCGGGTCGGCCGTGCGGCTCCCCACCGCAGCGATCTTCCCCCCGAGGTGCCGTTCATGGAGACCGTCCTCTACCGGTTCCTGACCGAGGTTCCGCAGGCCGCCGCCATCTGGTCGGCACTGCTCCTGTTGGCCCTGACCGTGCTCACCGTGCTGATCGCCCGCCCCGAGCGGGACCGGCCGACCGACGAGGAGTCCCCGGCGCCCACGGCCCGGGAACTGGCCGCCGTCGAGGCGGCGGACCTGCGCCGGTACGCCGAGGAGGTGGCCGTCGCCGCCGCCGGCGCGGCGCAGACCGCCCGCCGACGTCGCGCCGACTGGCTGGCCGCGCAGGAGGCGGCCGAGCGGGCCTGGGCCGGGTACGAGGAGGCGGACCGCGCCGCGCGCCGCTTCGCCGGCGCCGGTTCGCTGCCCACCCCCCGCACGCCGCGCTCCCCGACGGAGTACGCCGCCCGGGAGCGCTACCTGCACCGCGCGGCGATGGCGGCGCACTGGCGCGGCGACCTGTCGATGCGTCAGCTCACCGACGTTTTCGCACACCGCAACGGCTGGGATCCCCGGCGACACCCGGTCGAGCAGGAGGTGCTGCTGAGCCGCGCTGTCCGGGACGGCAGGTGGGTCGAGCACCGGGCCGCCGCCGAGCGCGAACGATCCACGTGGCGCGATGCCGAACTGGCCGCCGAGGCGGCCCGCACGCTCGCCGAGGAGGCGTGGGCAGCGGCGGCCCGGTTGCGGCCGGTCCGGATGCCGGTCCGACCGGCGCCGACCGCGGCGGCCCGTGCGGCGACCGCGGCGCGCTGGCGCCCGGCGCGGGTGGGCTGACCGGAAATGTCCCGACCGGAAGCGTGAGCCCGGTCACACCGACGCCGGATCGGGCAGCTGGAACGGTCGGGCGCAATGTTCGCGCAAATGCGGCGGCATTGTCGACGGCCTGTCCGGTTGTCGACCGGAGGCGCCGCCGCAACCGGTTGTCCCATCGAGTCACGTCAGTGGCAATACGCGCAGAAATTGGCGCTCGATTTCAGGTTTACGCAGGTGAACCTGGCTTGGCAGGGCTTGAGCCGGCCAGTAGTGTCGTCCCGTCCGGTGCGGTAACCGATCGCAAGAGGCGACGCCGCGCCGACCCGCTCAATCGTGATCAACGAACCGGGGACCCATCAGTTAGTCCGGGGTGAATCTGCGAGCCACGGCCCGCGGTAGGGCGATCTTCCCGCCCGAATCCGTCAGCTAACCCGGTAGGCGGTGTCGGAAGGAGTTCCATCCTCGTGCAGCACCTCTCCACCCCTCGGTTGTTCCTCCGCCTCCACGGCGCCGCGGTGCCCCCGCTCATCCGTCCGGTGAGCTGACCCTCCGGGTCACCGCCTCTCCCGCCCGGCCACGCCGGGCACAACCCTGAGCGGTTCACCACCCGCGGACCACGGTCCGCGCGCTGGCGCCTGCCCGGATATCGGTCCGGCCCGGTGTGCCGCTCTCCCCCCGATCCGTGGAGGACCCCGTGAAGCACACCCTGAAGCGTCAGCTCCGTCGTCTCGCCACCGAGCGCCCCTACCAGATCGTCGCCGCCTCCGCCGCGGCCCTGGCGCTCGCGACCACCACCGGCGCCCTGATCGCCGGCACCGACGACGCCCCGGCCAGCCAGCACACCGCGACCACGGTCGCCGAGATGCGCAGCGACACCGTCGCCTCCCGCGGCGAGGCTCGCGTAGCGGCCCCCTCGGCCAGCACCTCGCCGAGCACCGCCACCCCGACGGCCAGCGCCGCGTCGCCCGCCGCCAAGGCCACCGGCAACCCGGACCTGACCCGTAAGCCGGCGCCGAAGCCGCCCGCGACCAAGGTGCTCGACTACGACTACCAGGCGCAGAACACGTACTACAACTGTGGCCCGGCGGCCACCCGCAACGCGCTCAGCGCCACCGGGATCGACCGCACCCAGGACAAGCTCGGCGTCGAGCTGGGCACCACCGAGATGGGCACCAACTCGGCCCTGGACACCACCCGGGTGCTCAACGCCGAGGTGAAGGGCTCCCCGTACCGGACCCGGATGTTCGCCGGCGCGCCCAGCCCGGCCCAGATGGACCGACTCCAGGCCGACGTGGTCGCGGCGATCACCGCCGGCCGGGGCGTGGTGGCCAACATCGCCGGCGACGCCACCGACACCGATGGTGGCTGGCACTCCTACGGCGGCGGGCACTACATCGCCGTGGTGGGCTACAAGGACAACGGCCGGACCGTGCGGATCGCCGACTCGGCGAACGCCGCCGATCCGTCGTACTGGATCACAACGATCGACCTGGCGAACTGGATCGCCACTCGGGGTTACTCCGCCTGACCCGGGCGCAGCCGCCGCGGGCGCCGTCCCCCACAAGGGGCCGGCGCCCGCGGCGTCTTTTCATGTGGTCGACAGCCGGTGAAGCCGTACCGCGCGAGGTGGTTCGCCGTCGTGCCGCCGACGAGGACTCTCGTACCCGTCGGCGAACCGTGGGAGACTGCGGCCGTGGTGGATGAATCGCGTGGTCACACCAGCCGCGGGCCGGTCCTGCTGCTGCTGCACGGGATGGGGGCGACCGGCGACGTCTGGCTGCCCTGGGCGCCGCTGCTTGAGCAGCACTGGCCGGGGCGGTGGCTGGCACCGGACCTCGCCGGTCACGGCTGGTCGGCGCCGCTGCCGTCGTACTCCTTCGCCGGGTTCGCCGAGCGGATCGCCCACGGCCTCGCCCCCGACGACCGGATCGTCGTGCTCGGGCACTCGCTGGGCGGGGTGGTCGGCCTGGCGCTGGCCGCCCGCGCCGCCGGATCGCCGGTGGACGCGGTGGTCGGGCTGGGCATCAAGGCCGTCTGGTCACCCGACGAGCTGACCCGCGCCGCCGAACTCGCGACCCGCCCGATCAGCTGGTTCGCCAGCCGCAGCGAGGCGGCCCGTCGCTACCTGCGCGTCTCCGGGCTCGCCGGTCTGCTCCCGCCGGACCACCCGGTGGTGGACGCCGGGCTGCGCCAGGTCGACGGCCGGTGGCGGCTCGCGATGGATCCGGCCGCGTTCGACGTCGGCGATCCCGACCTCGCCGCGCTGGTGGCGGCGACCGACGTGCCGGTGGTGCTGGCCCGCGGCGAGCAGGACCCGATGGTCACCGACGCGCAGCTCAAGGAGTTCGGCGTACCGGTCGTCACCCTGCCCGGGCTCGGGCACAACGCGCACGTGGAGAACCCGGGGGCGGTGCTGGCGCTGCTGGACGCGTACCGCTGAGCCGTCCGGCGGCGGCCCTAGACCGGTGCGGAGGCGGCGAGGGTCTTCGCCGGCGCCAACTCCCGGCGGGCGGCGGTCAGGAACGCCTCGGCGTACGACTCGACGGGGAAGTCACCCAGGTAGCGACGGCGGGTGACCCAGCGCTTCTCGGCCGCCGGATCGGTGTCCAGCAGAGCGGTCAGCACCTCGTCCACATTCGACATGTCCCGGCGCAGCACGTAGCCCGCCCCGGACAGCGGGAAGTTCTCCACGAACCGCTCGCGCTCGTCGCCCATGTCGGTGACGGCGTACGGCTTGCCGGAGTAGAGGTAGTCCGAGATCACCCCGGACACGTCGGAGACCAGCGCGTCGGACCGGTTGACGCATTCGGTCAGGCTCAGCTCCCGGGCCGCCGCGCCGACCACGTGCTGCCGCCCGGTGCGGGCCCGGTCGGCGAGCAGCAGCTCGGTCAACCGGCCGAGCTGCCGGGCCGAGGCCGGGTTCTGCGCGGTGTACGGGTGAGCCCGCAGGATCACCGTCGCGCCGCGCTCGAGCAGCCGGCGCAGCAGTTCCTCGGCGACCGGCAGCGAACAGTAGTCGGCGTCGGCGTGGTGCCCCGTCCAGGTCGGGGTGTAGAGCACGATCGGGTGGGCCAGGCCGCGCACCGGCTCCGGGCGTACCTCGATCGCCTCGACCTGCGGGCGGCCCACCACCACGAACTTCTCCGCCGGGATCTGCACCCCGGCGCGGGCGTACCGGTCGATCGCCGCCGGGCCGGCCACGAAGATCCGGTCGAAGATCCCCGACACCGGGTTGGCGCTCGGCGCCTTGTCGCTGTCGCCGTGGTGCAGCTGCACGTGGGTGAGTTGGGTGAACCGGATGCAGTGGCTGTTCTTCGCCCCGTGGTTGACGTAGAACGCCGCTCGCAGGCTCGGAACCAGCGCCTCGTCCATCGCCCGGAGGGTGGGGCAGTAGACCACCGGTGCGCTGGTGGCGGCGGAGATCGGCCCCAGGAAATCGGGCTCGCGCACCACGACCATGAACGGCCGGCCGATCCGCTCCAGGTACGGCAGCCACATGGTGACCTGGTACTCCGAGCCGGGCGGTGCGGAGAAGTAGAGCAGGAACTCCGGCTGGTGCCGGCGCAGCGCGCGGGCCACCGCCCCACCGCCGGCGGCTGGCCGGAAGCGACGCCGGGCCAGGTCCAGTGCGACCGCTCCGGCGCAGGCGCCCACCAGCAGGCTGGCGACCAGCGCCACGGCGGCGGGCAGTGCCACCGCGGCGGCGAGAGTCACCGCGCCGAGCAGCCCGAGCAGGGCGGTGCCGAGCTGGTCGGCGATCAGCGGCGTCCAGGCCCGCACGGGCAGGTTGGCCACCCGGATCTCCAGGTTGCCGGCGGTCCGCAGCGGCCCCACCAGCAGCACCAGCCCCAGCAGGACCAGCGCGGTGGCGACGAGCGCCGGGTCGAGCCCGTCGTCCAGCCGCCGGGAGTATCCGACCAGGACGGCGGCGCCGATCAGCGCCGTCTCGGCGACGAGGTCAGCGCCGGGTCGGATCCGCTGCTCGGCGGCCGCCGCGACCAGTGCGGCGACGGCCAGCGCCAACCCCCATCCGGTGGCGCCGGTCAGCGCCACCGCGACGAAGGCCAGCACGGCCAGGCCGGTGCTCAGGCACCGGGCGGCCAGCTTTCGGACCAGATCACCACGCATGTCGCTCCGTTCGCTGCCGTCCCGGGTCCGTCGCCGTCAGTCAGCTCACGGAGGCCGCACCGGCCGGCGAACCGACCCGACCCGACCCGGACTGGGCCGGCACGGTCGGGGAGGGACCGTCGCCGGGCGCCCGGCGTACGTCGATCACCTGGCCGGTCAGGTCGGAGATCAGCACGTCGAGCGAGGACTGGGCGACGGCCTCCGCGGCGAGCAGGGTGTGCTCCGGCTCCTCGCCGAAGGCCCGCGTCCGCATCGGGGTGGCGGTCCGCTCGGGGTTGATGCAGTTGACCCGTACGCCGACGTCGGCCCACTCGTCGGCCAGTGCCTGGGTGAGGTTGACCAGGGCGGCCTTGGTGGCGGAGTAGAGCGCGTAGCGGGCCCGCCCCCGGGTGTACGAGCTGGAGGTGTAGAGCAGCAGCTGGCCCTTGGTCTGCTGGAGGTACGGCAGGGACTGCCGGGCGATGGTCACCGGGCCGACGAAGTTGACCTGGAGCAGCCGGTCCATCGTCTCCTCGTCCATCTCGGCGAGGGCGCCCTTCTCCAGGATCCCGGCGGTGACCACCACGTGGTCGATCCGGCCGGTGGCCTCGAACGCGGTCTTCAGCGCGGCCTCGACGTCCTCGGCCCGCTCTACGTGCGTGCCGGTGGTGGAGCGGCTGAACGGGAAGACCTGGGCGCCGAGGCGCCGGGCCAGCTCGGTCAGCTCGTGGCCGATGCCGTAGCTGCCGCCGAACACGACGATGGTGCGGCCGGTCAGCTCCTCGGTGTAGCTGCGGTGGTCGGTCAGCCGGGGCGCCTGCGCGGCGGCGAGCTGGAAGAGCTTGTCCGCCAGGTGCACGTCGACCGGGTGGGTGACCTTGATGTTCTCGTCCGAGCCGTCGATCACCTTGATCGGGGTGCCCGGCAGGTAACGCAGCACCACGCCGCAGTCGTCGGTGGCGGCGAAGTCCGGATCATCCTCGGCGATCCGGTACGCCTCGCGGATGGTGGGGGAGCGGAACGCCTGCGGGGTCTGCCCGCGGCGCAGCCGGGAGCGCACCGGGATGTCGGTGATGCAGTCGTTCTCGTCCACCTGGATGATCGTGTCGGCGGACGGGATGGCCACGTCCACGGCGTCGTAGGTCCAGAGCGCGTTGACGCACTCGCGCACGATCCGGCCGCTGAGCAGCGGGCGCACCGCGTCGTGGAAGAGGATGTTGCAGTCCGCCGGGCCGACCGCGTCCAGCGCGATCCGGGTGGTCGCGTTACGGGTCTCGCCGCCCTCGATCACCTTGGTGACCTTGCGCAGGCCGGCCTTCTCGACGATCTGCCGAGCGTCCTCGACGTGCCCGGTGGCCATCAGCACGATGATCTCGTCGATCTCCGGCGCGGCCTCGAAGACCGCCAGGGTGTGCTCGATGATCGGCTTACCGGCGATCTTCAGGAGCTGCTTCGGGATGCCGAGGCCCAGTCGGGTTCCGGTGCCGCCGGCCAGCACCACGGCCACCGTCCGCGAGGGCCGCCAGGGTGCCGGGCTCTCCGGTGTGGCGTCCGGGCCAGTGGTCTGGTCCTGCGTCATTGCCGGATCCTCACTTTCAGGGATGCGTTTAACGGAAGGTTCCGCCCGGGCGGCGACGGAATGAACCTTAACGCGCGAACCGCGTCGCCCCAACGCGGGCGACGCGGGTACATGGCGCCATGTCGATGCCGGAGGTTCGCCGGCACTCTACTTGCTGTTGGCGTACGCCTCGTATGCCCGGATCACCTCGTTGGTGGGCCCGTCCATCCGCAGGACGCCGGATTCCAGCCAGATGGTCCGTTCGCAGGTGTCCCGTACCGAGGAGAGCTGGTGGCTGACCAGGAACACCGTTCCGGCACCCTCGCGCAGCTCCCGCACCCGCTGCTCGCTGCGCTTGCGGAAGCCTTTGTCGCCGGTGGCGAGCGCCTCGTCGATGAGCAGCACGTCGTGCTTCTTGGCGGCGGCGATGGAGAACCGCAGCCGGGCCGCCATGCCGGACGAGTACGTGCGCATCGGCAGGCTGGCGAAGTCGCCCCGCTCGTTGATCCCGGAGAAGTCGATGATCCCTTCGGCCTGCTGGGCCACCTCGTCGGGGTGCATCCCCATCGCCAGGCAACCGAGGGTGACGTTGCGCTCACCCGAAAGGTCGTTGAGCAGGGCCGCGTTCACGCCCAGCAGCGAGGGCTGCCCCTGGGTGTGGATCGCGCCCCGGTTGACCGGCAGCAGGCCGGCGATGGCCCGCAGCAGGGTGGACTTGCCGGAGCCGTTGCTGCCGATCAGCCCGATCGCCTCGCCCCGGTACGCGGTGAACGAGACCCCTTTCACCGCGTGCACCTCCCGCACGTTCGGCGCGGACGTGCGCTTGACCAGCCGGCGCAGCGCGGCCACCGGCGTGGTGCCGCCGGCGGCACCCTTGTGCACCCGGTAGATGATGTGCGCGTCGTCGACCACCACGGTGGGGATCCGTTCCTGCGCCAGAACGGGCAGGGAGACGGTCGCCTCGTCGGTGGCGTGCATTTGATCAACCACGGCCGTACTCCTGTTCGCCGCGCCAGAAGTAGATGTAGCCGCCGATCCCGCCCACCAGCGCCCAACCCGCCGCGACCAGCCAGAGCTGGGTCAGCGACTCGTTGAGCAGTGGCGGCTGATCGAGCAGCGCGTAGCGGGCCAGCTCGATGTAGACCAGCAGCGGGTTGTACTGGACCAGCGTGGTCGCCCAGCCGGGCAGCCGCTCGAAGAGGCTGACGCTGTAGAGGACGCCGGAGCCGTACATCCAGGTGCGCATGATGAACGGCATGACCTGCTTCAGGTCGCTCGCCTTGGCGCCCATCCGGGCCACGAACAGCACCACGCCGGCGTTGAACACCGCCTGCAGCAGCAGGGCCGGCACCAGCATCAGCCACTTCAGGGTGAGCGGCTCGCCGGTGACCAGCACGATGCCGATCAGGACCAGCATCGAGGCGAGCAGTTGCTGGAACTGGGTCACCGTGGTGGACAGCGGCAGGCTGGCCCGGGGGAAGTGTAGGGCCCGGATCAGCCCCAGGTTGCCGCTGATCGACTGGGTGCCGGCCAGCACCGCGCTCTGGGTGAAGTTGAAGATGAACAGGCCGGTGGTCAGGTAGCCGATGAAGTTCGGGATCTTGTCCTGCTCCAGCACCACCCCGAAGATCAGGTAGTAGACCGCGGCGTTGGTCAGCGGGGTGAGCACCTGCCAGAGCTGGCCCAGCCTGGCGTTGCTGTACGAGGCGACCAGCTTGGCGTTGGCGTACGCGGCGATGAAGTGCCGGTAGGCCCACAGTCGGCGGCTGTACTCGACGAGGGTGGGTCGCTCACCAGCGACCCGGAGCCCGTGCCGAGCGGCCAGCTGCGCCTGGGTCAGGCCCGTGTCAGGGTCGACCAGCGCGGTGGTGGCCATGAAAGGGGCACTCCGATCTTTCGTGCCGACGGGTTGCTCGCGACGATGGAATCCTAGTGGGAGCTGGTGCGCGGAGCGCCGCCTCGTCGCTGCGTGGACAGTAGTCCGAAACACGTCGGGACGCAACCGTACCGTCGTTGCGCTACTCTGGTCGTCGTGAGCTGCGAGAAGAGTCCCTGGTGACGACCGAGAAGAGGCGGGCCCCGGCCGGTGCGGCGGTGCTTCGTGGTGAGATCACCACGGCCATCCGGCGCGCGCTGATGCAGGAGCTCGCCGCGGTCGGCTACGGCCGGCTCTCCATCGAGGCGGTGGCCCGACGGGCCGGCGTCAGCAAGACGGCGATCTACCGGCGGTGGAGCTCCAAGCTCGACCTGGTGCTGGACATCGTGGCCGCGGCCGCGCACGGCAAGCTGCCTGTGTTGGACACCGGCACCCTGCGCGGCGACCTCGCGTTGCTCTTCCAGGCGGTGGCGCACGCGCTGCGGCATCCGCTGGCCTCACAGATCATTCCCGATCTGCTCGCTGAGGCCGCCCGCAACCCGACCATCGACCAGACCCTGCGTCAGGTGCTGCACGCCCGCCAGCAGGAAATCGGCGGCCGTCTGGTCGCCCGCGCCGTGCAGCGCGGCGAGCTGCCTGCCGACACCGACCCGGACGCCGCCGTCGACCTCATCATCGGCCCGCTCTACTGGCGGCTCGCCATCGCCCGCGGTCCGGTCACCGACACCTACCTCGACACCCTGGTCGAGTCGGTGGCCACCGGGCTCGGCGCCGAACCTGCCGTACCCCGGCAGCGGGGCATTGTGGCTCCGTCGACGGGCGCCTGACCGCTCTGCCGTCCGCGACCCGGCGCTCTCAGCGCGGCGCGTCGACCGGAAGTCGGGAGACGATGTGCCGGGCGATCTCCAGCGAGCTGGTCGCGGCCGGGGAGGGTGCGTTGAGCACGTGCACCTGCCGGTCGGCCTCGACGATCAGGAAGTCGTCCACCAGGCCGCCGTCGGGGAGGATCGCCTGCGCCCGCACGCCGGCGCCGGCCCGGACGATGTCAGCCGGGGTCAGCTCCGGCACCAGCCGGGCCAGGCTGTCCGCAAAGCGCTTCTTCGACAGTGACCGGGTCACCTCGGTCAGGCCGTAGCGGTAGTGCCGCCGACCCAGCGCCCAGAGACCGCGGTAGGAGAGCTCGTCCCAGATGTCACGAGGGTTGATCCGGCCCCAGGAGTAACCCTCGCGGGCGGTGGCCAGCACCGCGTTCGGGCCGGCGTGCACGCTGCCGTCGATCATCTTGGTCAGGTGCACCCCGAGGAAGGGGAACTGCGGGTCCGGCACCGGGTAGATCAATCCCCGCACCAACCCCTGCCGCTGCGGGACCAGCTCGTAGTACTCGCCGCGGAACGGCACGATCCGCACCGGCGTCGGCACGCCCGCCAGCCGGGAGATCCGGTCGGCGTGCAAGCCGGCGCAGTTGATCAGGACGTCCGCGGTCACCTCACCGCGGCTGGTGGTGACGACCACGCCCTCCGGACGGGTGGCCGCCCCGGTGACCTCGGTGCCGGTGCGCAGGTCCGCCCCGCCCGCGGCGAGCAGCTCGGCCAGCTTGCGGCAGACCGCGCCGAAGTCGACGATGCCGGTCGAGGCGACGTGCAGGGCACCGACGGCCGCCACGTGCGGCTCGTACTCGGCCGCCTCCGCACCATCGATCACCCGCGCCGGCAGGCCGTTGGCCAGGGCGCGCTGGTGCAGGTCGTGCAACCGGGGCAGCTCCGCGGCGTCGGTGGCGACGATCAGCTTGCCGCAGATGTCGTGCGCCAGCCCGTGCTCGCGGCAGAACTCGACCATCGAGGCGCTGCCGGCCTTGCAGAGGGTCGCCTTCAGGCTGCCGGGCTTGTAGTAGACGCCGGCATGGATGACGCCCGAGTTGTGACCGGTCTGGTGAGCCGCCCAGCCGGCCTCCTTCTCCAGCACGGTGACCGAGTCGCCGGGCCGGTCGATCATCAGCCGGTGTGCCACCGCCAGCCCGACGATGCCGCCACCCACCACCACGAACCTGGTCATGTCATCTCTCCCGCCCGACGCCGGGACCGATGGTAACCAAGCCCACCCGCGCGCCCGACTGGCCCACCCCCCATGGGCTTGGCCTAGACTGCTCCGGGTCCATCCTCTCTGGGAGTCACATGTCTGAGGTCATCGCGCTCGGTCAACCCACGGTCGGCGAAGCCGAACTCGCCGCCATCGCCGAGGTCTTCGCCTCCGGCTGGCTCGCTGGTTCCGGGCCCACCTGCCGTCGTTTCGAGGAGCGCTTCGCCGTCGTCGCCGGCACCCGGCACGCCCTCGCCACCAGCAACTGCGGTTCCGCCCTGCATCTCGCGCTGCTCACCCTCGGGGTCAAGCCCGGCGACGAGGTGATCGTCGGCGACTACACCTTCCCGGCCACCGGCCACTCCGTGATGTGGACCGGCGCCACGCCGGTCTTCGCCGACGTGCGGCCGGACACCTGGACGGTCGACCCGGCCGCCGTCGAGGCCGCGATCACGCCACGCACCGTCGGCATCATCGCCGTCGACGCGTTCGGGCAGCCGGCGGACTACGACGAGCTGCGCGCCATCGCCGACAAGCACGGGCTGTTCCTGGTCGAGGACGCCGCCTGCTCGGCGGGCGCCACCTACAAGGGCCGCCCGGCCGGCAGCCTCGCCGACATCGCCACCTTCAGCTTCCACGGCCGCAAGGGCATCACCGCCGGCGAGGGCGGGGCGTACGTCACCGACCGCGAGGACCTCGCGGCGCACGCCCGCAAGCTGCACACGTACGGCGTGGAGGGGGCGCTCACCCGCGCCGAGCTGTCGCACCTGCCGATCCCGACCTTCACCGAGCTGGGCTACAACTACCGGCTCTCCGACATCTCCGCGGCGATCATGCTCGCCCAGCTCGACCGGCTGCCGGACCTGCTGGCCGCCAAGCGTCGCACCGCCGCCCGCTACGGTGAGCTGCTCAAGGACCACGAGCTGATCACGACGCCCTACGAGGCGCCGGACCGCGAGCACCCCTGGCAGTCGTACGTGGTCACCCTGGCTCCCTCGGTCGACCGGGGCGCGGTCGCGCTGGCACTGCGTCAGCGCGGAGTGCAGTGCACCTTCGGCACGTACGCCTCGCACGCCCAGCCGCTCTACGGCCAGACCACGCCCTGCCCGGTCTCGGCCGACCTGTTCGTCCGGCACCTGGCCATCCCGATGCACGCCAACCTCACCGACGACCAGGTCGAGACCGTCGCGGCCACCCTCATCGACGTCGTCAACTCCGCGGCCACCAGCCGCTGATCCCCCCAGGAAGGACACGCTCCGCCATGTCGAAGCAGACCGTCTTCATCACCGGAGGCGCTGGTTTCATCGGCCTGCACGTGGTACCGATGCTGTTGGAGAAGGGCTACCGGGTCCGCATCTTCGACAACATGACCCGCGGCGACCGGGACCGTATCGCGGAGCTGGTGGCGACCGGCGACGTCGAGCTGATCGAGCAGGACGTCCGCTACGGCGGTGCCGTGCACGCGGCCATGAAGGGCTGCGACTACGCGATCCACCTCGCCGCGGTCTCGATCAACAAGAGCCAGGCCGACCCGCACGAGTCGATCGACATCAACATGGTCGGCAACCACAACGTTTTCGCCGCCGCCGCCGACCACGGCGTCAAGCGGCTGGTCTTCGCGTCGTCGGCCTCGGTCTACGGTGACCCGAAGAAGCTGCCGATGCACGAGGACGACCGGCTCGACCCGCTCACCCCGTACTGCATCTCGAAGCGTGCCGGTGAGGACCTGCTCGGCTTCTACCAGCGCAGCAAGGGCCTGAACTGGGTCGCCCTGCGGTTCTTCAACGTCTACGGCCCGGGCCAGAAGCCGACCGCGTACTACACCTCGGTGATCAACCACTTCGTGAAGCGGTTGAAGACCGGTCAGCCGCCGGTCATCGACGGCAAGGGCGAGCAGTCGATGGACTTCATCCACGTCCACGACATCGCCCGCTCGGTGGTCGCCGCGCTGGAGGCCGAGCAGGGCAACGTGGCGGTCAACATCGGCACCGGCATCGACACCTCGGTGGCCACCCTCGCCGAGATCCTGATCAAGGCGGTCGGTGTCGACGTCGAGCCGCAGTTCAGCCCGCGTGAGGTGCTGGTCAGCCGCCGGGCCGCGGACATCACCCGGGCCCGCGAGGTGCTCGGTTGGGAGCCGACCATCGCCGTCGAGGACGGGATGACCGACCTGATCAAGACCGAGGTGGCGTGACCCAGTCGTCGTCCGCCGGGAGTCCGTCATCGCACGGGCTCCCGGCGAACCCGTATAACCCGCACGCCTGGGTGATCGGCGAGCCGGTGATCGGCGCCGGGACCTGGATCGGTGCCTTCACGGTCATCGACGGTTCCGGCGGGCTGACGATCGGCGCCGGGTGCGACATCAGCAGCGGCGCGCAGATCTACACCCACTCCACCGCCCGACGTTGCGTATCGGGTCGTGCCTATGCTTCGGTGGACCGTGCGCCGGTGATGATCGGCGACCGCGTCTTCATCGGGGCGAACGCGACCGTGATGATGGGCGTCACCATCGGTGACGGTGCGGTCGTCGGCGCGGGCGCCGTGGTCAGCAGAGATGTGCCACCGGGGGCGGTCGTGACGGGGGTCCCGGCTCGGGTGGTCTCCACAGTCGAGTTGGACGGCGGCGATGTCCGGTTCGTCCCCGTAGCGGAAAGCTAGGAGTCCCCCTCCCGTGCGTATCGCAGTCGTCAACAACTTCTTTCCGCCGCGCGCCGGCGGAAGCTCCCATCTGTCCGAGTCGCTCGCCCGTGGCTACGCCGCCGCCGGGCATGAGGTGCTGGTGCTCACCGCCGCCTACCAGGACGCTCCTGCGGTGGAGGAGCGCGACGGGCTGCGGATCGTCCGGCTGCCGGCGTTCATGCTGCCGGAGACCCGGCTGGCCGTCAGCTTCGACATCTCCTTCGCCAGCCGGCCGAGTGTGCTGCGGCGGGTCCGCACACTGCTCGACGACTTCCGGCCGGACGTCATCCACCAGCACGGCCAGTTCTTCGACCTGACCTGGGCGACCGCGCTCTACGCGCGTAAGCGCCGGGTGCCGGCGCTGCTCTCCATCCACACCCGGCTGGAGAACCCGCAGGCCCGGTACGCGAAGGTGTTCCGCGGTCTGGACGCGGCCATGGTCAAGCCGTTCATGCGGCGCGCCAAGCCCCGGCTCGTGGTGATGGACGTGCTCATGCAGGAGTACATCGAGTCGCGCTACCGCGGCGCGCACTCCGGCCTGGTGCCGATCCCGGTCGGGGTGGATCCGGACTGGGTGGTCGGCGGCAACGGTCAGCGGGTCCGCGACCGTCACGAACTGGGCAACGCGCCGGTGATCCTCTCGGTGGGCCACGTCATCCCGCTGCGGGACCGCGTCGCGCTCGTCGAGGCGCTGCCCGAGGTGCTGGCCGCGGTGCCGGACGCGAAGCTGCTCATCTGCGGGCAGGTCTACTACCAACACTTCGCCGAGCGGGCCCGTGCGCTCGGCGTCGAGCACGCCGTCATCGCCGCGGGCAAGGTGCCCAAGAGTGAGATCCCGGACTACCTCGCCGCCGCCACGGTGGAGTCGCACGAGCAGGGGCTGGGTCTCGGCACCGCGACGCTGGAGGCGATGGCCGCCGGGGTCCCGGTGGTGGCGCCGGCGCGGGCCGACAACTTCCCCGGCATCGCCCTCCGCGACGGCGACAACGTCCTGCTCTGCCAGCCGGGTGACGTCCAGGGCCTGGCGCAGCGGCTGACCGCCGCGCTGACCGACCAGGGCCTGGCCAAGCAGATCGGGGTCAACGGTCAGGCTTTGATCCGCGATCGGTTCAGCCTGGACCGGGTGCTGCACCGGCACCTGGAGGTACTGACCGAGATGGCCGCGTCCCAGGGCCGCTGACCTGACGTACGTCGAACCGCCGGTGCCCCCGACCGAAAGGTCGGGGGCACCGGCGGTTCAACGTACGTGTCCAGGGGTTGTCTTACGGCCGGGCGGGAACGTCAGCCGGTGGTGACCGATGCGTCCGCACCCGAGCGGGGCGCTGGCACCTGCTCGGCCCGAACCGCCGCAGCGGCCCCGTCGAGCGCCGGGTCGGCAGTGCTCTCCCCGGTCACCTTCTGCAGCTGCCGCATCCCGGAGAGGGCGGCGATGCCGGCGGCGAGCAGGTCGGCCACGGTGAAGATCAGGCGGGAGGCGAGCGCGATCCCGGTCGCCGCGCCGATGCCGCCGGCGCCAGCGAGGAAGGGCGCCATGGTGGCGACCAGCACGGCCTCCCGGACGCCCAGCCCGGAGGGGGAGAGGAAGGCGAACATCCCGACGGTCATCGCGATGGCGAACGACCCGATGCTGCGCAGCAGGCCACCAACGCCCGGGGCGGCCTGCGCGTTGGCCAGCAGCCACAGGTGCACGCCGAAGAGGGTGTAGCCCAGGGCGCTCCACCCGACCACCCGGAGCACGCCGGGCAGGGTGAGCCGGTGCTGCAGCGGCGGTCGACGCAGCACCTTCAGGACGAGCTGAATGAGCCGGGTCAACACGGCCGGAACGGCGCAGAGCAGCGCGATCGGGAAGAGGACGGCGACGATGTAGAGCGCGACCCGGACCGGCTCGGCGTACTCCGCGCCGGAGTCGGCGGTCGCGTCGAGCAGCGAAGGCAGACTGAGCAGACCAACGCCGAGCGCGGCGACGACGCCGAGACCCAGCGCCATCAGGGTGGCCAGGAAGGCCCGAGCTCGTGGCAGGCCGGCACGCCGGCCCAGCTCCATCTGCAGGACGTAGGCCCAGACGCTGCCCGGGATGTACTTGCCGAGCTGGCCGACCATGCAGATCCGCAGAGCCGCCGACACGGACACCCGGTGCTCCAGGTCCGCCGCGGCGGCCCGCCAGGCCATCGAGTTGGCGAACATGCCGGCCAGCACCGCCAGCACGGCGAGCACCACCGAGGGCCACGCGAGGTCGACCCAGGTCTGCCGCACCTGCGGCCACTGGCTGATGACGCTCCAGGTCATGCCAGCCGCGATCGTCACGATGACCACCACCCGGACGGCCAGTGAGAGCCATCGGGACTTCGCCGCGGCGGCCCCGGTGGCCGGGGTGGGTACCGTTTCGACCTGCGTCGCGGTTTCTGCCACGGCCGTCCTGTCCTTTGGTTGTCCCGACCCATCCGGGTCGCCTGCACAATTCGCCGAGACTAGCGCAGTGTGCCGCGTACCACGAACCGAGGTTGACCGCGAGTCGGGACCGGTCCGGCGCTGGGGGGATTCGCGTCGCGGTGGTCCAGGTGTGCCGGGCATCTCCCGCGCTGCTACGGTCTGCACGCTGCCCCATACCTCAAGGAGAGCTGTTGTGATCCCGATTTCCGTCGTCAAGCTGGACGAGGAAGCCGAACGGTTGGCGGTCGAGGTGATCCGCTCGGGTGTCATCGCGCAGGGGCCCATGGTGGCCCGCCTGGAGCGCGAGTTCGCCGAGCTGGTCGGCGTCGAGCACGCGGTCGCCGTCAACAACGGCACCACTGCCCTCGTGGCCGCGCTTCAGGTGCTCGACCTGCAGCCCGGCGACGAGGTGGTCACCAGCCCCTTCACCTTCGTCGCGACCCTCAACGCCATCCTCGAGGCGGGCGCCACCGCCCGGTTCGCCGACATTCGCGAGGATGACTTCTGCGTCGACCCGGCGGCGCTCGCCGACGCCATCGGCCCGCGCACCCGGGTGCTGATGCCGGTGCACCTGTACGGCCAGCCCGCCGACATGGACACCATCGCCCCGCTGGCCCAGAAGCACGGCCTGGGCCTGGTCGAGGACACCGCGCAGTCCCTGGGCGCGTCCATCTCCGGCCGCGGCGCCGGCAGCTTCGGTCTCGGCACCTTCTCGCTGTACGCCACCAAGAACCTCACCACCGGTGAGGGCGGCATGATCACCACCAACGACGCGGTGCTCGCCGACCGGTTGCGCGTGCTGCGCAACCAGGGCATGCGGCAGCGCTACCAGTACGAGGTGGCCGGGCACAACTACCGCCTCACCGACCTGCAGGCCGCGCTGGGCATCCCGCAGATCGCCGCGTACGGCGGGAACGTCAAGCGCCGCAAGGACAACGCCGGCCGACTCTCCGCCGGTCTGGCCGACGTCCCCGGGCTGCGCCTGCCGACCGAGCTGCCCGGCCGGTCGCACGTCTGGCACCAGTACACGGTGCTGGTCACCGACGAGGCTCCGGTGAGCCGCGACGAGGTGATCGCCCGCCTGACCGAGAGCGGCGTGGGCTGCGGCATCTACTACCCGAAGACGGTCTACGACTACGACTGCTACCGCGACCACCCTCGGGTGATCGCGGACCCGGCGCCGGTGACCGACCGGGTGGTCCGCCAGTGCGTCTCCCTGCCGGTGCACCACCACCTCACCGACAGCGACCTCGACCAGGTCGTCGAGGCCGTCCGGAAGGCGGTCGGCGCGTGACCGCCAAGCTGCGTTTCGCCCTGGTCGGCACCGGGGTCATGGGTTCGCTGCACGCCCGGGTGGTCGCCCAGTCCGACCGGGCCGAGCTGGCCCGGGTCATCGAGCCTCGACGCTCGGTCGGCCAGCAGGCCGCCGAGCGGTACGGGGCCGACTGGTCCCCGGACGCCGACGACCTCTCCGACGTCGACGCGGTGGTGATCGCCGCTCCCACCGAGTTCCACCGCGGCCTCGCCGACCAGGTCCTGGCCGCCGACAAGCCGCTGCTGATCGAAAAGCCGGTCTGCGGCAGCCTCGCGGAGACCGAGGAGATCGTGGCGACCGCCGAGAAGCGCGGGGTGCCGCTGCTGTGCGGGCTGCTGGAGCGGTTCAACCCTGCGGTGCTGACGGCACTTGCCCTGGTCCACCGCCCGCTGCACCTGACCGCCACCCGGCACTCGCCGTACGCGCCGCGGATCCGCACCGGGGTCGCCTGGGACCTGCTCATCCACGACGTCGACCTGGCGATCCAGGCCTTCGGCGGAGAGGAGCCGGCGACGGTACGCGGGACCTTCGGCCACTTCCACCCCGACTCGCTCACCGAGGCGGAGGACGTGGCGGAGACCGTGCTGTCGTTCGGCACCGGCGCCCTGGCCAACGTGTCGGCGAGCCGGATCGGGCAGCGCAAGGTGCGGACCCTGGTGATCAGCGAGGTCGACCGGCTGATTGAGGCCGACCTGATCCGCAAGGACGTGACCATCTACCGGCACGTCTCACTGGACGCCGCCACTCCGGACGGCCGTGGCTACCGGCAGCAGAGCATCATCGAGGTGCCGGAGCTGATCACGAACCGCGAGCCGCTCGCCGCCCAGCTGGACCACTTCCTGGACATCGTCGCTGGCACCGCCGACGCCGACGTCGAGCGGCAGCGGATCCTGCCGGCGCACCGGGTGGTGGGTCGGCTCTTCGCCGACAACGGCCGCTGACGGACGGTAAAGGGCGGGGCGACCACGGTCGCCCCGCCCTTTCGTGTATCCGGTGGGGAGCGTCGCGCGGCGGGCGGGCGGACGCTCCCCCTCGACTACCGCCCGCCGAGCCGGGTCAGGCTCGCGGGCGGTCGGTCAGCCGTCGGACGCGCAGGCCCGCCCCGCGTCGGTGACCTGGTAGATCTTGATCCGGCCGAATTTCTGCACCAGCGTGACCTTGTCGCTGGCGTCCAGCAACGCCTGCTTGTAGTTCTTCGTCGCGGCGGGAATGCCGCGCTTGCCGACGACGACGTACTCGACGCCGAACCGGCGTACCTCGCAACCGGCGGGCACCGCACCTTCGCTGCCCACGAGCCAGTTGAAGGCGGCCCAGCGGCGCTCGTAGTCGTCGCCCGCTTCGGTGAGGCCGGGCAGCGGCGGAATGCCGAACAGCAGCGGGTTTTTGTAGTCGGCGTACGCCCAGGACATGAACTCGCGGTGCCGGTCGTAGGCCACCGTCCTGCCGGGTGGGGTGTTCTCGCTGAGCCATTCGTAGGTCTGGACGTAGGAATTGCCGAGCGGAGCCCTGTTGATCATGGCCGTCCGCAGTGGCTTCCAGCTCGACGGCACGGCGCCCAACCCGATGAGCGCGAGCACCAGGACCGTCGCGGCCACCGCGGCCGGCACGGCCGAGTCGCGCAGGCCACGGGCCTTGGCCACCAGCCGCGACACGAGCCACTGGATCGCGATCCCGATGACGACCGCACCGACCACCGTCAGGACGCCGTAGACCGGGAAGATCATCGAACGGACCCGCTCGCGGACGCCGTACCAGAGACCCGCCAGCGTGGCCGCGGCGGTCGATTCGGAACTGGTGGTCCAGATGCCGATGACGGTGAAGACGGCCCCGGCCACGAACCACGGCCGGGCCCAGCGCAGCCGCGGGATGAGCAGGCAGAACGGCGAGACCAGCAGGCAGGCCATTGTGATGACCACGGCGACGCTGATCGGTGACATCGTGAAGACGAAGTCCTTGCTCGGCACCAGCGGATAGCCGAAGAGCGCGTAGCGCTGGGGGTGGGTCACCCAGTACTCGATCGACTTGTCCCACATGTTCGGCAGGGCGGGCTCGTTGGAGGTTCGTTCGCCGTTCGCACCGAGCAGGGCACCCAGCAGCGGCAGCAGCGGCAGCAGCGCGGCGACGACCATGGTGCCGAGGGCGGTGGCGCCGTGACGCAGCTTGAACGGCGCGCGGAGCGCCAGCACCACGCCGATCGTGAGCACCCCGATGAACAGGACGTCGTAGGTGTGCGTCATGACCAGGCCGGCACCGGCGAGCCCGGCCAGCAGCCCCAGCCGTACCGGGTGCGGGCCACGCAGCGCGAGTGCGACCAACAGGGCGATGGCACCCGCCATGGCCGGGGCGGTCTGCTCGTTGATCCGCCCGTTGACCACGGAAACCCACATCGGGCCGATGAAGGCGGGCGCGGTCGCGGCGCAGGCGGCGACGACCGGCCGGGCGCCGAGCGCGCGAGCGGCGCCGTAGACACTGGCCACCAGGGCGAGCGGGCCGAGGATGATGGACCAGGCCGCCATGGCGGTGCTGATGTGGCCGCCCGTGATCTGGACAGCCTGGGCCCAGGAGATGTCGGCGGCCAACGGGTAGAACTTGCAGGAGACCGCCACCTCGTTGACGCCGGATGTGCACGCCGACGTGACCATGACGCTGCCGGTGTCCAGAATGCGGCGGGTCAGGAAGCCGTGGTTCATGGCGTCCCAGCCGGGTGGGGCGACGAGCCGGCCGAGCATCAGCCAGCCGAAGGCGATGGTGATCGCCGACGGGACGGCGACACCGGCCATGTCGACCCAGCGGGGACGGACCGAGGGGAGCGGGCGGAAGCGTGCGCCGAGACTCGGCCGTCCGCCCTCCTCGTCCGCGTTGCTCAACCCTCGCCAGAACAGGCGGGACGCGACGACCGCGGCACCGGCCAGCACCAGCTCCGCGACGAGCACCGCCAGGGCGCTCCGGGGCAGGCCCAGCGTCGGCAACCACGCCATTCCGACCGTGACCAGACCGAGGGTGGTCGCCGGGGCGGCGGCCCACACGGCCCACCGGTAGCGCCCCGGGGGCAGGGCGAAGCCGAGCACCGCCCCGGGCACAAGGGCCACGACGAGGGCGATCAGGGTTGTGAACACGCAGATCCTTCCTTGGGGACGGTAACTCTCCGCGGACACCGCCGTGATCGATTACCCCGTGGGCGGCCGTCACTCGGGCCAGGCGGCCGGCCCAGTATAGGAACCGGCGACCGGCGAGGTTCTATCGAGACCGGACACCGTCCGCGGCCCTCACGACGTTCTCAGGTGGAGCCGATTCGCGCCGACCCGGAGGGGCGGCGATCCGGACCCCGGGGGACTTTTCGCCTGACACTGCGGCACCCGATCAATACCGGCGCGTTCCTTCGCGTTAAGGTCACACCAGCGCGGTAGCGGGGGGCCGCGTGAGCGCCGGTTGTCGTCGCGGGTCAGGTTCAGCGGGTGGGCAGGTGGGCCGCCTCGGCCGACCGGTCCTCCGATGGTGGCTCGGCGAGGGGCTCACCGGCGACGCCCGGCACGCCCACGATCGCAGCAAAGCGGGGGATCCAGGCCGTCACGGCGCCAGTGGTGGCCCGTGGAGTCAGTCGTCGATCTCTTAGGGAGCTAGTCCTTGTTCGGTAAGTTGATGGGACCGGCGGGAGTCGCGGCCCGCGGCGCGCTGCTGCTGCTGGCCTACGTCGTGATGCTCGTCGCCGGTGCGCTCGGCTGGGCCGTCGTTTTCACGGTAGCCGGGCTGGCCGCCCTCGGCGGCGAGTACGCGCTCGCCCGCTGGTCGCCAGCCACGCACACCCTGCTGGAAAAGGTCGGCCTGCGCGGGGACTACCGCCAGCTCACCAGGGACCTCGCGATCGTCCTGCTGGTGGTGGCCACGGTGCGCCCCAGCGTGGGGGAGCTCAGCCTGATCCTGCTGCTGCCGGCCGCGGTCTGGTTGATCTCGGTCTTCGCCGGCGCCCTCGCCACCATGATCGACCGGCGCAACCCGGTCTCGGCGCTGGTCCGCAACATCGACCTCGGGCCGATGCGCTCCGCGCCTCGTCCGCCGGGGTGGGCGGCCTGGCTGGCCGGTGACCGACTGGCCCTGGTCAACGTGGTGCTGGCGCCGGCCGCCGTGGTCGCGGCCGCCCTCGACACCGTCGCGCCGGTGCTGGGCGCGGGAGCGGGGGCGGTGCTCGCCGCCGCCGTCGTCGGTGGGATCGTCGCGCTGACCTGGCTGCGCGGCCGGGGCTCCGGGCAGAGCCCGCTGCTGCCCGCCGTCCAGCGCTGGCTCGACACCCACCGGCCCGAGGTGGCGCTCTACTTCGCCGGTCCGGCCAAGGACGTCTACCAGGCGAACATGTGGCTCGCTCCGACCGAGGCGCTGGAGCAGCGCGCGGTGGTGCTGATGCGTAGCCGGGAGGCGTTCACCGAGCTCGCCGACACCCGACTGCCGGTGATCTGTGTGCCGGCCGGGGTGGACTTCATGAACCTCGAACTGGGCAGCGTACGCACGGCGCTCTACGCGGCGAACGTCGGCGCGAACATCCACATGCTCCGCGAGCCGGGCATGAAGCACGTCTTCGTCGGGCACGGCGACAGCGACAAGGCGGCCAGCGCCAACCCCTACAGCAAGGTGTACGACGAGGTCTGGGTCGCCGGTCTCGCCGGTCGCGAGCGGTACGCCCGGGCGGGCGTGGGCGTGCTCGACACCGACATCGTGGAGATCGGGCGCCCGCAGCTCGCCGGCGTGCACACCTTCGGCGCGGAGTCGGTCGATCGGCCCTTCACCGTGCTCTACGCCCCGACGTGGGAGGGGTGGCTGGACGACGACCCGTACCACACCTCGCTCGTGCTGATGGGGGAGCGGATCATCCAGGGTCTGCTGGCGACGAGGCCCGAGGTGCGCGTCATCTACAAGCCGCACCCGCTGACCGGTTCCCGCTCCAAGGACGCCAAGGCGGTGCACGAGCGGCTGGTGGAACTCATCCGGGGCGCCGGCGGTGACGCCGACGCGACCTCGCTGGACGGTACCCGGCACCTCGTGGTCACCGGCCGGACGCCGGCGCTGTTCGATTGTTTCAACCAGACTGACCTGCTGATCAGCGACGTCTCCAGTGTGGTCTCGGACTTCGTGCAGAGCGAACGGCCGTACGTGGTGGCCAACCCGAGCGGCATGCCGGAGGACGAGTTCCGGCGGGAGTACCCGACCGCCCGGGCGGCGTACCTGCTCTGCCGGGACTGCGGCGAGCTGGAGAAGATCGTCGCCGTGACCCGGGCCGACGACGACCCGATGGTCGAGGCCCGGCGTGAGCTGAAGACCTACCTGCTCGGTCCGGCCGAGGAGAACCCGATGGACCGGTTCCAGGAGGAGATCGCCCGGCTCTGCCGCTGAACGGCCCGACCGACACGAGCGGCGGTGGACGGATGCGTTCCGTCCACCGCCGCTCGTCGTCGGCTCAGCCCTGCCGCTGCGGCGGGTTGTCCACGTCCCGGGAGATGACCTCGCCGCGGTCGTCGACCCAGCCCTTGGGACGGGCCGGGTTGCCAGCGACGAGCTGGTACGGCGCGACGTCCTTGGTCACCACCGAGCCGGCCGCGATCATCGCGTACTCGCCGACCTCGATTCCGCAGACCAGGGTCGCGTTCGCGCCGATCGAGGCGCCCCGGCGCACCATGGTCGGGGTGATCTTCCAGTCCGGATTCTGCGCGCGGGGCCGGAAGTCGTTGGTGAAGACGACGCACGGGCCGACGAAGACCTCGTCCTCCAGGGTCACCCCCTGGTAGACGGAGACGTTGTTCTGAATCTTGACCAGGTCGCCGACCGTGACGCCAGCGTCGACGTACACGTTGCGGCCGATGACGCAGCCGGCGCCCACCTCCGCCGACGACCGGATGTGGGCCAGATGCCAGACCTTCGTGCCGTCGCCGATCCGGGCACCCTCCTCCACGTCGGCGGTGGGGTGGACGAAGACCGAGGGGGACGGGGAAGTGCTGTCAGTCATCCTTCAACTCGCATGGTCGCAGGGCGCGCCGGGGCGCCGTCGGTGACCCGCGTCGGCGTGCGCCGGGACGGCCATCGGCCGCGCGGATCGGGGCTGCCACGCCCGCCCAGGCACGGAGCGTGGGGCCGGGGCGCACGGGACTCGGCGTAGCATAGCGACCGCTCAGGCCAGCAGCGCCGCCACCGCGTCGGCGGCCGGCTGATCAGCCGGAAGCGTCTGCGTCGACACCACCGCGGTCACCGGCAGCGGGCCGTACAGGTGGGGAAAGAGCTGGCCGCCCCGCGAGGGCTCCCAGCGCAGCGCGTCGCCCAGCCGTTCCGGGTCCACGGTCAGCAGGGTGAGCCCGGTGGCGCCGGTGAAGTGTCGTCGGGCCGTCTCCACCACCTGGTCGGCGGCGGATAGGTGGATGAAGCCATCCTGCCGGTCCACCGCCGAGCCGACCAGGTGGCCGACCGCCCGGGCGTCGTCCCACTCCACCGTCGGCAGCAACTTGTAGATCACCGTGGCAGCCTACGTGGGCCGGCAGGCGTTTCGGCCGTACCGCCGCCGACGCCGGTCGCGGCCCGGCATGCTCAGGTGGAGCAGGCGGCGGGAGGGTGACGATGGAGAGCTACGACGAGGACTGGACCGATACCCAGCGCGCGCTGTACGACGAGTGCTACCGGGCTGGCGGCGAGTGGGCCGAGGACCCGGACACCCCGTCCGATGACGTACAGCACGTGATCAACCTGGCCGAGGCGGACGACGACGCCTTCACCGACGCCGAGATCGACTACGCACCCCTGGTCGACGCGGTCACCCAGGCCAGCGGGGTCAACGTCACCAGCGTGCCGGCCCGCCACGACGACCCGGGTTTCCGGGGCTTCGTGGATGGCGTTCGGGACGCCGTCGCCGACGACGTCTTCGGCTTGTAGCCGAGTAGCCCGGGGAGGCGGCCCTCCCGCTCGCGGCAACCTTCTGCCACCATTCGCAGGACGACACTGCGATGGACGGGGGCACGGGTGCGGATCCTGCTGGTGGAGGACGACCGCCGGGTTGCCGCCGCGCTCTCCTCCGCCCTCACCCGCCGCGGGTACGAGGTCGAGCACGCCGCCACCGTCGCCGCCGGGCTCGCCGCCGCCCCGTGCGACCTGGTGCTGCTCGACCTGACCCTGCCCGACGGGGACGGCACCGACCTCTGCCGGGAGCTGCGCCGGCGCAGCAGCCAGCTCGGCATCATCGCGGTGACCGCCCGGGGCGAGGAACGCGACCGGGTGCTCGGCCTTCGCCTCGGCGCTGACGACTACGTCGTCAAGCCGTTCTCGATGGTGGAGTTGCAGGCCCGCATCGAGGCGGTGCTGCGCCGGGCCGCGAACGCCGCTCCGGAACGGCACCTGATCGAGGCCGGCGCGGTGCGCATCGACGTCGCCGCCCGGACGTTGACGGTGGACGGCCGGGAGGTCACGCTGACCCGCAAGGAGTTCGACGTGCTGCTCTCGCTGGCCCGTCAGCCCGGGGTGGCGGTGCCACGCGACCGCATCCTGCTCGACGCCTGGGGCACCACCTGGACCGACCGGCACACCGTCGAGGTGCACGTCGGGTCGTTGCGCGGCAAGCTGGGCGACGCCCGCCTGGTCGAGACCGTACGCGGGGTCGGCTACCGGCTGCGCGATGCGTGAGGGGCCGCCGTGCGCCGTCGACTGGTGATCAGCTATCTGCTGCTGATGGTGCTCGTCCTCATCGCGTTGGAGACCCCGCTGGCCGCCACTCTGGCCAGCCGCGAGACCGAACGGGTACGCGCCGACCGGCTCGCCGACGCCACCCGGTTCGCCTCGCTGGCCGGACCGGTGCTGCGCGGCGGCGGGCCGGGCCCGATCGAGGCGGAGCTGCGCAGCTACGACGAGCTGTACGCGATCGGCGCGGCGGTCGTCGACCGGGAGCGGGGCACCGTGGTCGCCTCGACGAGTTGGCGTCCGGCCACGGGGACCAGAACGGCGCTGGACATCGCGCTGTCCGGGCAGCAGACCAGCGCCCCCGAGTCGGTCCTGCCGTGGACGGCCGGCGCGGTGGTGGTGGCGGTGCCGATCAACGACGGCGGCGAGGTCCTCGGTGCGGTGGTGATCGTGACCCCGGCCGACCCGATCCGCCGGACCGTCACCGCCTGGTGGCTGCTGCTCGCCCTGGCCGGCCTGCTCGCGGTGCTGGCCTGCGTGCTCACCGCGTTCGGCCTGGCCGGCTGGGTGCTGCGCCCGGTCACCGAGCTGGACGCGGTCACCCACGAGATCGCCGAGGGCGACCGGAAGGCGCGCGTGCTGCACCGGCTCGGCCCGCCGGAGCTACGCCGGCTCGCAGCGAGCTTCAATCACATGGCCGACGTGGTGTCCGACGTGATGGACCGGCAGCGGGCGTTCGTCGCGCACGCCAGCCACCAGCTGCGCAACCCGCTCACCGCGCTGCGGCTGCGGGTGGAGGAGCTCGGCCCCAGCCTGACCGACCCGGACGGGCGCTCCGAGCACCGGCTGGCCCTGGAGGAGACCGACCGGCTGGCCCTGGTGCTGGACGCGCTGCTCACCCTGGCCCGTGCCGAACGTGAGGAGAACGAGCGGGTCACCGTGGACGCCGCCGCGGTGGCCGCGTCCCGGGTGGCCTTCTGGGCGCCGCTCGCCCGGCACCGGTCGGTCGCGCTGCGGCTCGTCACGACCGACGCCCCGGCGTACGTCCAGACCGTGCCGACCGCCGTCGACCAGGCACTGGACGCGTTGATCGACAACGCGGTGAAGTTCAGTGGCGCCGGTGGGGCGGTGACGGTGACCGTGGCCAGCCGCGACCACGGGGTGAACCTGGAGGTGCGCGACACCGGTCCGGGTATGACCGAGAGCCAGCTCGGCCAGGCCACCGAACGGTTCTGGCGGGCACCGGACGCGCAGAACGTGGACGGCGCCGGGCTCGGCCTGACCATCGCCGCGGTGCTGGTGGACGCCTCCGACGGTCGGCTCACCATGCGCCGGGGGGAGCCGCGTGGGCTGGTCGCCGGCCTGTGGTTCCCGACGCCTCAGCCGGTCCCCGTGGCGGAGTCGCCGGACGAGGAACCGGCTGTCGACCTACGCTCCACCCTGGCCCGTTAGCGGGCCGGGTGTCAGGGCTTGGCCGCCCGGTACCAGGCGGCGGCCCCGGGGTGCAGCGGCAGCGGCGGCGTGGCGATCGCCGAGCGGGGGCTCATCCGCCCCGCCGCCGGATGCGCGGCGCCCAGCTCGGCCCGGCGCTCCATCAGCAGCCGGGTCACCTCCCGGACCAACCGCTCCGGGAGGGCGGCCTGGACTATCAGGTAGTTCGGGTTGGCCACCGTGGTCACCGGGTCCACGCCGTACACCGAGCGGGGAATGTCCCGGGAGACGTAGACCTCGCTGTAGCGGGCGCGCAGCGGCTCCGTCCACTCGCCGAGGTCCACGATCCGGGTGGCGCTGCGCCCGGCCAGCTCCTTGATGCCCCGCACCGGCAGCCCGCCGGAGAAGAAGAAGGCGTCGATCCGCCCGGCCCGCAGCGCGATCACCGAGTCGTCCAGCCCGAGCCGCTCCTGGCGTACCTCGTCAGCGAGCTGGGCCACCTCCAGCAGCCGGGTCGCGGTGATCTCGGTGCCGGATCCGGGCGCGCCGACGGAGACCCGCCGCCCGCGCAGGTCGGCGACCGTGCGGACCGGCCCGCCGCCGGTGGTCACCAGGTGCAGTTGGTCGTCGTAGACCCGGGCGACCGCGTCGACCGTCGGACTGTCCGTCGTGGTGGTGGGCAGCACGTCGGCCTGGGTGAAGCCCAGCTCGGCCTCGCCGGAGCCGACCAGCCGGACGTTCTCCGCCGAGGCGGCGGTGACGATGACGCTGGCCTGCACGCCGGGCAGCTCCCGGTTGAGGATGGCTGCCAGGGACTGCCCGAAGGCGTAGTAGACGGCGGTGGGGCTGCCCGTGGCGATGCGGATCCGCAGCGGCTCGGCCAGGCCGTCCCGGCAGCTGGCCGCCCCGGTCAGCGTCGCGGCCAGCAGCAGCGTCAGCAGCGCCGCCGTCCCCGGACGGCGGCGACCGGGCCAGCTGGGCGAGGTACGACTCACGCGGTGCACTGTGCGCCGTCGGGCCGGTGCGCGCAAGCCCGTTCGACCGGCCGCCGATGCCGGCCGCGCCCGGGTCAGCAGGCGGGGCGGCTCTCCGGCTGCGGTGCCGCGGTGCCGGCCGGCTCCATAGCTGCGGTGCGGGCCGGTTCCATGGCCGCGCTGCGCAGGATCCGTGCCCGGTCCGGCCCGTCGGCGACGCTGACCAGGAAACAGCCGGTGCCGGGACGGAGCAGGGCCGGCACGTCGAGCACGGCCGCGCCACGGATCAGCACCGCCGCCAGCTCCCGGTCGGTGAGCCGCACGCCGAGGATGTGCCGGCGGACATGCCGCCCGCCGGCCAGCAGCGCCGAACGCCAGGCCGCCGCGGCGAGCCGGGACACCCATCGCCGGCGTGCCGGCGAGGCACCGGGCAGCGGTCCGCCGAGCAGCTCCCGACGACCCTGCCACCAACCGGCGTCGAGCACCCGGGCGTACCTCCCACGGTGTTCCCGGGGCACCCAGAGCCGGTGCAGCTCGTAGCGGCGGCGCAGGCCGCCGACGGCCACCTCGTGGGTCACCGGGATGTCCAGTCGGCCGAGCAACTGCCGCATCCGCTGGGCGGCGTCCTCCCGGTTGAACTCCACTCCCGGCGCGGGCGGCGGGAGCGCCGCCGACAGCCGCCTGACGGTCGGCCGTGGCGTGCAGCGCAGCAGGCAGGCGGCCTCGAACGCGTCGCCCAGGGTCAGCCAGTCCAGCGGGGGTGGCGTCGCCGGGGAGCGGGGCCGATCGAGCAGGGCGGGTTCGCGGGCCAACGGAGGAGCTCCCTTGTCGGAGTCTTGGTTCCCCTACCGTGGCCCCTGACCCGCCGTTGTGGAACCGGTCCCGCCCAGCCTTGAGGAAATCTTGCGGGTGCCCGCCTAGAGGTCGGTGACCACCAGATCCACCTGCCGAGCCCGACCGGGGGCGGCCGCCTGCTCCACGACAGTGTGCTTCAGGTCGCGCAGCGTGCCGATCAGCTCCGCGGCGGTACGCGGCCGCGCCCCGGCGACCAGCAGGTCACGGACCAACCGCCCCTTGGTCGCCTTGTTGAAATGGCTCACCACCGAACGGACCGGCACCCCGTCGACCTCCCGCTCGTGCAGCACCCGCAGGGTCACCGTCCGCTCGGCAAGCTCCCCGCGCGGCGTCCAGGTGGTCGCGTACGCGCCGGAGCGCAGGTCGAGCACCGGCCCGGAGCCCGCCGCGGCCGACAGCACCGGCGCCAGCACCGGCCGCCAGTACGCCGACAGCGCCCCCACACCGGGCAGGCGGGCGCCGATCGGGCAGCGGTACGGCGGGATCCGGTCGGCGAGCCGCACCGCGCCCCACAGACCGGAGCTGATCAGGATCGTCCGGCGGGCCGTCCGCAGCGCCGCCGCCGGCAACGAGGCCAGGTCCAGCGCCTCGTAGAGCACCCCGGTGTAGACCTGCGCGGCCGGCGCGGTGGCCGCCACCCGCAGCCGTGCGTTGCGGCGCAGTTCGCCGCGCTGGCCCTCGGTGAGCCCGAGCGCGGCCAGCGCCGCCGCCTCGTCCGGCCCGGCGCTCAACGCCACGAGCGCGTCGAGCACCCGCTCCCGGGCCGGGTTCAGCTCGGGCAGCGCGAGCCGGTCCGGGGACCATCGTCGACCGGTGCCGGCGTCGGCCTTCCCCTCCGAGGGCGGCAGCAGAATGAACATCGGGTCCGCTTCCTTGTCAATGCTCATTGCTGAGCACGTCGGATGATTCGCTCTCCGCCCGGCGTGCCGGGCTGGAGTCCGGGAGCGGCAGTCTGCTCCGGTGGCAATCGGCCCGTGCCTGCACGATCTGCCTCACCGCGCGATGCGGGGTGTGCAGGGTGATGTCGGGGTCACCATGTCGTCGCAGGACGTTGACCGCGGCGTTCACGTCGGCCTGCCACACCACCCCGCACGACGTGCAGTGAAGCCGGTCCCCGGCGCGGCGGCCGAAGCAGCCGCAGCGGTGACAGACTTGTGAGGTGTAGGCGGCGTTGACGTGCACGAGCGCAGAACCTCTGCGCTCCGACACATTCTTCAGCGCCTGCGCGGTGACCCCCTTGGTCCACGCAGCGAGACGCCGGTTGGTGTTCTTGCCCAGCGGCGTGCGCCCGGCGAACGTCTTGGTCAGCTCCTCGGCCACCACGACGGCGGCCTTGTCCACTACCCGGTGCACGGCGGTGAAGATCTCCGTGCGCACCCGCGCCTGGTGGCGGGCGGCCTGCCGATCACGCTTAATCGTGCCGAGGTTGTTGGCCGCGATCCGGTCAGCCTTCGCCTGGTCGCCGCGCCGGGCGGCTGTATTGGCGACCGAGCGCAGTTTCGCCCGGCGGCGGTTGCGTTCCTTGATCCGATCGGATTCGGCGCTCAGCAGATGACCGAGACCGTCACCGTGGTGGTTGCCATCGGAATCGGTCAGCACCTCGGTGTAACCCTTGTCCACACCCAGCGTCGCCGTGCCGGATGGACGCTGGGAGGTCTTCATTCCTGCGGCATCGATCTGGTAGTGGATCTCCACCCGGCCATCACGCAGGATCAGCCGCAGCGTGCCCGTCGGGACGACGGTGGTGTTCAGCGGGATGCGGACCATCTGGCGCCGAACGAGACCGGGTACGGCCAGCCACAATCGCCCGCCCTTGTCAGCCCGGGTGTGGTGCTGGTCCGCGCGCACCACTATCTGGTTGTGGGTGCGGTTGTGCCCGCGCCGCCAGTGTGAGCGCATCTGCCGGGACAGGTACGGGTCGTCGGCCCACCGGTCAGCCTTGAGCAGGCTGAACAGCCGTTTCTGCTCTGCCCGGTCGCCGGTGTGGTGGCGGATGGCTCGGCGCACCTGCACCTTGGCCGATTCGCGGGTCGCGGCGATGTCGGCCATCGCGTCGCGGACGGTTTCCTTCCACGCGTTGGCCAACACCCCGAACCGGTGGTGGATGCCCTCGGACAACCATCGGTCGCGAACCTGCCGGTCCTTCAACCTAGCCCCGCCCGCCGACCCGTACCGCTGCCACACCTCGCCGCGGACCCGACCCAGCCGCCGCGCCTGCTCGGCCAGCGCGCGGTATTT
Source organism: Micromonospora sp. NPDC005206 (assembly GCF_040608175.1). Taxonomy (NCBI): domain Bacteria; kingdom Bacillati; phylum Actinomycetota; class Actinomycetes; order Micromonosporales; family Micromonosporaceae; genus Micromonospora; species Micromonospora sp. NPDC005206. The sequence goes on along the minus strand of NZ_JBEXHU010000013.1, from coordinate 32,820 downwards.
TCCCGCGTTGAGGCGGTGTGAGTAGGCGATTCGGGTCGTCTTCACGACGACGCCTCGGTCAAGTCCGCTGCCTTGAGCTGCTTCTCGTAGCGCCGCAGGCCATACAGGCGGCAGGAGAAGGTACGCACGATAGCCAGCAGGTCCTGCACCATCTCCTCTCGCGGCGACAGCGACTCCTGGTTGGCGACGAGGATTTCGCAGCCTGCGGTCTCGGCCTCGTGAGCAAGGTAGTCATAGCCGAACCGGGCAAGCCGGTCCTTGTGCGCGATGACCAAAGTTGCCACTCGCCCGGCTTTGACGTCGGCCATGACGGCGAGCATCTTCGGGCGAGTCAGGTTCATTCCGCCGCCGACTTCCCGCACCCACTCATCCACTGCCAAACCGCGAGCGAGGCAGAACGCCTCCATGGCTTCGACCTGGCAGGCGAGGTCGGCGCGCTGCCCGGCGGAGGAAACGCGGCAGTAGACGACGATCTTGCGGTCGTCACGGGCGAAACCGGGGGCAAGGACGGCGGCCACGTCGGATTCGTCGAAGTAGCGCTGACCAGACGGGGAGCGGCGGACAGTGATCTTGCCTTCCGCCTCCCAGCGCCGGACGGTCGACGGTGACCGCCCGACGCGCTTGGCGAAGTCGCCAATCCGGTAAACGCTACTCACGACGAGAAACTTTAGGCAGCTTTGCCCAAGGGAGCAAGCCTAGAGTCACCGCTTCTCGACGGGCGGTACGGCGGCGCCCAGCGCGGCGGCCCGGCCAGCGTACGACCCGCGGCTACCGCCAGGGCCGGACCGGGGTGTCGGGGTGGTACACGCGATAGCCGCCGACCTCGTGGACCGGTGCGGCGTCGGGGCGGTCGGCGAGCAGCCGGCGCAGCCTCCGGTCCATCGGCGAGTCGGCCTCCACCACATAGCCCGGTCGTTCGGCCCGGCCGACCTGTCGCCAGTACGGCAGGTAGCGGTTCTGCCCGGGGGACAGGTCGCCGTCGAGCACAGCGCAGACCACCGTCTCGTCGGTGTTGAAGATCAGCCGGTTGCAGGTCCAGTAGTCCCCGTACACCTCGTGGGGGCCGTCGGCACGCAGCGCGCCGGCCAGCTCCCGGGCATGGCGCTCCTCGGTCCGCGACGCTCCGACGCCGGTGGTCACGAAGAGCACGGTGATCACCAGCGTGGTCGCGGTCAGCGCGGCCAGCACGGCGGTCGCCAGCGCGCCGGTGAGCCGGCCGAGCGCGCCGACCGTGCCCCGCCAGCAGGCGACGGCGGCCACCCAGAGCGGCCAGAGCACCGCCGGCAGGGACAGTTGCAGCACCGACAGGTAGCGGGCGTTGTCCAGCGGGCTGGTCGCGGCGAGCGGGGTGCGCACGTACGACAGCAGGGTCAACGCGGCGCCGACGACCAGCGCGAGCAGCACCACCGGCCGGGCCCGCTCCCCGCGGGACCCCCGGGCGGCCTGGCGGTACGCGAGCACCGCGAGCACCCCGGCGACCACCAGCAGCACCGGATAGAGCAGCCCGAACCACTGCTGCCAGCGACCGCAGCCGTCCACCGGGCAGAGCCCGTGCGCCAGCGGCACCCCCTCCAGCAGGCCGCCCCGGATCCGCTCGGACCACGGCGGCAACGGACCCGCCTTGGTGCTGACCTCCCGGAACACCGACAGCGAGTCCGCACCCGGGGGCGCTCGTAGGTTGTCGTAGATCATCGGCGCCACCCCGACCACGAAGCCCGCCACCAGCAGCAGGCCGGACCAGCCGAGAAGCTCCCGCCGTACCGCCCACACCAGGGCCAGGCCGGCCACCGCCAGGTACGGCAGGATCAGCCAGTCCGACCAGGCGGCCAGCCCGACGAGCAGGCCGAACAGGGCGACGGCGAGCCGTCGGCGGTGAACCGTGCCGGCCGCCAGCCCCACCGTGATCAGCAGCATCAGCAGCACCGCGGGCTTCACCTCGGGCCGTCCGCCGACGACGGTGAGCTGGTCACGCACCACCCGCTCCGGTCCGAGGGCCAGCAGGCCGACGACGAAGGCGGCGAACCACGGCGCGCAGAGCCGACGGGTCAGCCGGTGGATCAGGTAGAGGAAGACGGCGTACAACGCGAGCATCGGCAGCCGCAGCACCGGCCAGCTCGGCCCGGTCAGCGCGACCAGGGGAGCGGCGAGGTACGACTCCAGCATTCCCATGTAGTGCTGGCCGTAGAGGAAGACCGGTCGTTCGCTGCCCTGCCCGATGTGCAGGGCGGCGAGACCGAACGTGGCCTCGTCGCTGTTGGACACCGGCACGGTGTAGAGCGTCAGGACCAGCCGATACCCGACGCCGGCCAGCCCGAACAGCAGCGCGACGAGCGCCGGCCGGTCGAGTCGCGGGCGCCATCGCCCGCGGTGCTGCTCTGGATTCGACACGACCACGCCCCCGTCGTCGTCCCGACCGGAGTGTTTCACGGACGGCGGGCCGGCCGCTGTGGTTCGCAGGACGCGGCGTCGGCTCGCATGGCCGTGGCCGTCCACGTGTGGCAGGGTTGGCGGGTGCCACCCACTCCCGCCGGCCAGCTGGCCGTTCCGAACCTGCACCGGGCCGCGCGGATCGAGGACGCCGTGCACCAGCTCGTGGAGCGTCGGCTGCGGCGCACCGGCTGGCGGGTCAACATCATCGCGTACACCGGCTACGGCTCACCGGGCTGGGTGCGGGTCATGTGCCGGGTGCTGCTGGGTCGTCCCGACACCCGCCAGCGGGGCCGGCTGGACAAGGTCCGCGGGTGGCGCAGCTTCACCACCTTGCCCGCCAAGCACGTCACGGTGACGATCGAAGCTGGTGGGGTGTGCTGCGAGGCGCGGGCCGACCGCAGCGGCTTCGTCGACACGCTCGTCGAGGCCGATCTGCCGCCCGGGTGGGGCACGGTCCGGCTCAGCGTGCCGGACGCGGAGCCGGTCGACGCGCCGGTGCGCATCCTCGACCCGGAGGTCCGGTTCGGCATCCTCTCCGACATCGACGACACGGTGATGGTGACCGCGTTGCCCCGGCCGCTGCTGGCCGCGTGGAACACCTTCGTGCTCGACGAGCACGCCCGGGCCGCCGTGCCCGGCATGGCGGTGCTCTACGAGCGGCTGGTCACCGCGCACCCGGGCGCGCCGGTCTTCTACCTCTCAACCGGCGCGTGGAACGTCGCGCCGACGCTGACCCGGTTCCTGTCCCGGCACCTCTACCCGGCCGGGCCGCTGCTGCTCACCGACTGGGGTCCGACCGCGGACCGCTGGTTCCGCAGTGGCCGGGAGCACAAGCGGGTCACCCTGGCCCGGCTGGCGCGGGAGTTCCCCGAGGTGCGCTGGCTGCTGGTCGGCGACGACGGCCAGCACGACCAGGAGATCTACCGGGAGTTCGCCGCCGCCCACCCGGAGAACGTCGCCGGGGTGGCGATCCGCCGGCTCTCCCCGACCCAGTCGGTGCTGGCCGGTAGCCTGCCGGCGCCGGCGGGTCGCCCGTCCTCGGGGCCGGTGGGGCAGAAGTGGCTCTCCGCACCGGACGGCGCCGGCCTGTGGTCGCTGCTACGCGACGCCGGCCTGGTCTGACGCTAGCCCTGGCGGAGCCAGACGACGCCGAGCGGGGGGATCTGGAGGGCGGCGGAGGCCACCATGCCGTGCCAGGGCACGTCCTCGGCGTGCACCTCGCCCAGGTTGCCCACCCCGGAGCCGCCGTAGTGCTGCGCGTCGGTGTTGAGCACCTCGGCCCAGGCGCCGCCGGCCGGCAGGCCGATCCGGTAGTCGTGCAGTGGCTGGGCGGAGAAGTTCGCCACGCAGACCAGCGTCGAGCCGTCCGGGGCGATCCGGATGAACGACACGGTGTTGTTGGCGACGTCGTCGCCGGCGATCCAACGGAAGCCGGCCGGCTCGGTGTCCTGCGCCCAGAGCGCCGGGGTGTCCCGGTAGATCCGGTTGAGGTCGCCGACCAGGCGCTGCACGCCGGCCCGGGCCGGGTCGTGCAGCAGGTACCAGTCGAGGCCGCGCTCCTCGCTCCACTCCCGGTCGTCGGCCAGTTCCGAGCCCATGAAGAGCAGCTGCTTGCCCGGGTGCGCCCACATGTACGCCAGCAGCGCCCGGACGTTGGCCAGCCGTTGCCAGGTGTCGCCGGGCATCTTGCCGGCGAGTGAGCCCTTGCCGTGCACCACCTCGTCGTGGCTGATCGGCAGGACGTAGTTCTCGCTCCAGGCGTACGCCAGGGAGAAGGTGAGCTGGTGGTGGTGGTGCTGGCGGTAGATCGGGTCCTTCGAGGTGTAGAGCAGGGTGTCGTGCATCCAGCCCATGTTCCACTTGAACCCGAAACCCAGCCCGCCCTCGGCGGTGGCGCGGGTGACGCCCGGCCAGGCGGTGGACTCCTCGGCGATCAGCACCACCCCGGCGTGGTGCTTGTAGACGGTCGCGTTCACCTCCTGCATGAACGCGATGGCCTCCAGGTTCTCCCGGCCGCCGTACTGGTTGGGGGCCCACTCGCCGTCCTTGCGGGAGTAGTCCAGGTAGAGCATCGAGGCGACGGCGTCCACCCGGAGCCCGTCGACATGGAACTGGTCGCACCAGTAGAGCGCGTTGGCGACCAGGAAGTTGCGGACCTCGCGGCGGCCGAAGTCGAAGACGTACGTGCCCCAGTCGGGGTGCTCGCCGCGCCGCGGGTCGGGGTGCTCGTAGAGCGGGGTGCCGTCGAAACGCGCGAGGGCCCACTCGTCCTTGGGGAAGTGCGCGGGCACCCAGTCCAGGATCACGCCGACGCCGGCGGCGTGCAACTGGTCGACGAGGTGCCGGAACTCGTCCGGGTCGCCGAACCGGGAGGTCGGTGCGTAGTAACCGGTCACCTGGTAGCCCCAGGAACCGCCGAACGGGTGCTCCATCACCGGCAGGAACTCCACGTGGGTGAAGCCCAGCTCGGTGACGTACGCGGTGAGCTGCTCGGCCAGCTCGCGGTAGCCCAGCCCGGGCCGCCACGAGCCGAGGTGCACCTCGTAGACGCTCATCGGCTCCTGGTGCGGCTGCCGCTCGGCCCGCCGGGCCAGCCAGTCGGCGTCGGACCACCGGTACGTCGAGTGGTGCACCACCGAGGCGGTGGCGGGCGGCACCTCGGCGTACGCCGCGAGGGGGTCGGCCTTGTCCCGCCACTGCCCGTCGGCGCCGAGGACCCGGTACTTGTAGCGGGCCCCGACCCGGGCGTTGGGGACGAACAGCTCCCACACCCCGCTGGAGCCGAGCGAGCGCATCGGCCAGCCGTCGTCCGGCGACCAGCCGGTGAAGTCGCCGACCACCCGCACGCCGTGGGCGTTGGGCGCCCAGACGGTGAACGCCACCCCCTCGTCGAAGACCCGGGCGCCGAGCGCCTCCCACAGCCGCTCGTGCCGGCCCTCACCGATCAGGTGCAGGTCCAGCTCGCCGAGAGTCGGCGGGTATCGGTACGGATCGTCGTGGGTCGCCCCGTCGACCTCCACCCGGTAGTCGAGGACCTCGCCGGGCAGCACCGCCTCGAACACGCCCGCGTCGTGCACCCGCTTCATCGGGTGCCGGTCACCGCCGACCAGGACGGCGGCGTCGCCCGCGCCCCGGCGCAGCGTGCGGATGGTGGTCCGCCCGTCGGCGGGGTGCGCGCCGAGCAGCGCGTGCGGGTCGTGCGTCACGCCGGTGATCAGCTGGTCCATCGGGCGTCCTTCGAGGCGGGAGCGGTCGGCGCGGTGCCGCTGGAGAGGTCGGCGGGGACGTCCGCGACCGTGAGCGTGGCCGGGACCGTGGCGACGGGCGCCGGTGCGCCGGGCGGGGTGGGGCGGCGCACGGTCAGCACGTGTGCCGGTTGCAGGTACGGGTCGAGCCGCACCGCGTTGCGCTGACCCCAGTCGTAGCTGGTGCCGGTGAGCTCGTCGTGCACGGTGAACCGCTCGTGCCAGTCGAACCCGAGCGACGGCATGTCCAGCGTGGTGTTGCCCCACTGCACGGCACGCGGGTCGAACGAGCAGATCACGATGACAGTGTCGCCGGTCTCCGGTTCGTGTTTGGACCAGCAGAGCAGCGCCGGGTTGTCGATCTCGTGGAAGCGCAGGTTGCGCAGCTGGTGCAGGGCCCGGTTGTCCCGGCGTACCCGGTTGAGGGTGGCGATGAACGGGGCCAGCGAGCGGCCCTGCGCCTCGGCGCCGGCCCAGTCCCGGGGGCGCAGCTCGTACTTCTCGTTGTCCAGGTATTCCTCGGCGCCGCGGCGGGCCACGTGCTCGAACAGCTCGAAGCCGGCGTACATGCCCCAGGAGGGGGAGAGCAGCGCGGCCAGCACCGCCCGGATCTTGAACATCGGCGGGCCGCCGTGCTGCAACGACTCGTGCAGGATGTCCGGGGTGTTGGGCCAGAAGTTGGGTCGCATGTAGTCGGCCGCCGCGAGCAGTTCCTCGCAGTACTCCCGCATCTCCGCCGCCGTCGTGCGCCAGGTGAAGTAGGTGTACGACTGGGTGAAGCCGATCTTGCCGAGGCCGTGCATGATGGCCGGCCGGGTGAACGCCTCGGCCAGGAACAGCACGTCCGGGTCGACCTTCTTCACCTCGGCAATGAGCCAGTGCCAGAAGTCGAAGGGCTTGGTGTGCGGGTTGTCCACCCGGAAGATCCGGACACCCTCGCCGACCCAGTGCAGCACCACCCGCAGCACCTCGGCCCGGATGCCCTCCGGATCGTTGTCGAAGTTCACCGGGTAGATGTCCTGGTACTTCTTCGGCGGGTTCTCCGCGTACGCGATGCTGCCGTCGGCCCGGGTGGTGAACCACTCCGGGTGCTCGCTGACCCACGGGTGGTCCGGCGCGCACTGCAACGCCAGGTCCATCGCCACCTCCAGGCCCTGGGCCGCCGCGGCCTCGATGAAGGCCCGGAAGTCTGCCGGCGTACCCAGGTCGGGGTGGATGGCGTCGTGGCCGCCCTCGGCGGCGCCGATCGCCCACGGCGAGCCCACGTCGTCCGGCCCGGCGGTGAGCGCGTTGTTGGGGCCCTTGCGGTTGACCCGGCCGTTCGGGTGGATCGGCGGCAGGTAGAGCACGTCGAAGCCCATCGCCGCGACGCCCGGCAGCCGCTCCGTGGCGGTGGCGAAGGTGCCAGAGCGCGCCCCCACCGCTCCCTCCGAGCGCGGGAAGAACTCGTACCAGGCGGAGAAGAGCGCACGCTGCCGGTCCACCCAGAGGGAGTACGTGTCACCCTCGGTGACCAGCTCCCGTACCGGATGCTCCCAGAGCAGGTCGGCCAGGGCCAGCGCAGGGTCGACCCGCTGCGGCAGCGGCAGGTCGGTGTCGACCAGCGCCGTGAGAGCCGTGGCGACCCGGGCCCGCTCGGCGGCCGGCACCAGCTCGCGGGCGGCGGTGAGCACCCGGGCGCCCTCGGCCAGGTCGTTGGCCAGCTCGGCCGGCCCCTGCCCGGCGGCCATCTTCTTGGTCACCGCGTTCTGCCAGGTCAGGTACGGATCCTGGAACGCCTCGACGGTGAAGACCCAGGCGCCGACCGTGTCCGGGCGGATGGTGGCGTGCCAGCGGTCCTGACCCGGCTCGCCGGGGCGCATCCGGGTGAACGGCCGCGCCGCACCGTCCGGGCCGAGCCATACCACGTTGCAGCCGAGGGCGTCGTGGCCCTCCCGGTAGGCGCGGGCCGACACCGGGATCGGTTCGTCGACCACTGCCTTGGCCGGGTAGCGACCGCAGGCGACGGCGGGGGAGACGTCTTCGATCGGGAACCGTCCAGTCACCCCGCCAACCTACTGTGCGAGATCCTCTCGCGCGCGGCAAGCAACTGACGTTGGCGAGCTATGCGTGACCGAGGGGCAGGCGTCATGGGTGATGCCCGACTGCAAGTATCGCGTATCATATGTGACACGTGACAGGAGGTCGGGTATGAGGTTGAATAGCAAGGGCCAGGTCACCATCCCGGCGGCCTTGCGGGCCCAGTACAACCTGCACGAGGGCGATGAGGTGGATGTGGTTGAGGAGGGCGGCGCTCTCCGCATCGTGCGGGTCCACGGCGCCGACACCCGGGGGCAGCGCCTCGTGCGCCACATGCGAGGCCGGGGTAGCGCCAAGGAGACCGAGCACATGTCCACCGAGGAGTTGATGGAGTTGCTGCGTGGCGAGTGACCGGCTCCGCGCCCTGCCGTCGCGTTCGCCGGATGCGGCGACGACCCTGGTCGACACCAATGTGCTGCTGGACATCCTGACCGATGACCCGAAGTGGGCGGAGTGGTCGGGAGTTGCCCTCGCCGAGGCTCGTGACGCCGGCAACCTGGTGATCAATCCGATCGTGTACGCCGAGGTGTCAGTCCGTTTCGCCGGTATCGAAGAGCTGGACGAGGCGTTGCCCGCGGGGGACTTCCTTCGCGAGGAGCTTCCGTACCCGGCGGGCTTCCTTGCCGGTAAGGCCTACGCGCGGTACCGCAAGTTAGGCGGCATGAAGCGATCGCCTGTCGCCGACTTCTACATCGGTGCGCATGCGGCGGTGTGCCGGTACAACCTCCTGACCCGTGATGGGGCGCGATACCGCACGTACTTCCCGACCCTGACGCTGATCACGCCGACCGACTGACTGCTGCTCAGTCGTCGTCCAGCCGCCCGCTGTCAAGATCCGCGCACTTTCGAGGAAACTGCTTACCTCACCGAGCGGTACACGTCGAGCGTCTGCCGGGCGACGGCATCCCAGGAGAAGTGCTTCACTGCGCGCTGCCGGCCGGCCTTGCCGAATCGCGCGGTGCGGGCCGGGTCGGCCAGCAGCGTGTTGACCGCCGCCGCCAGGTCGGCGACGAACTTCTCCGGGGCCAGCGGCCGGCCGGACCCGTCGGCGGCCTGCTCGATCGGCACCAGCAGGCCCGTCTCACCGTCAGCCACCACCTCGGGGATGCCACCGGTGGCGGTCGCCACCACCGCAGTCTCGCAGGCCATCGCCTCCAGGTTGACGATGCCCATCGGCTCGTACACCGACGGGCAGACGAAGACGGTGGCGTGGGTGAGCACCTGGATCACCTCGGGCTTGGGCAGCATCTCGGCCACCCAGACCACCCCGGAGCGGTTGGCCCGCAGCTCGGCGGCCAGCTCCTCCACCTCGGCGGCGATCTCCGCAGTGTCCGGAGCGCCGGCGAGCAGCACGAGCTGGGTGTCCGCCGGCAGCTCCCGGGCGGCCCGCAGCAGGTAGGGCAGCCCCTTCTGGCGGGTGATCCTTCCGACGTACACCACGCTGGGTCGGGCCGGGTCGATGCCGAGCCGCTCCAGCACGTCGGTGCCCCGGTCCGGGGCGTACTGGATGGTGTCAATGCCGTTGTAGACCACCCGGACCCGGTCCGGGTCGACCTGCGGGTAGGCGGCCAGCACGTCGCGGCGCATCCCACCGCTGACCGCGATCACCGCGTCGGCGGCCTCCACCGCCGTGCGCTCGCACCAGGAGGAGAGCGCGTAGCCGCCGCCGAGCTGCTCGGCCTTCCACGGCCGCAGCGGCTCCAGGCTGTGCGCGGTCATCACGTGCGGCACCCCGTGCAGCAGCTTCGCGGTGTGTCCGGCCAGGTTGGCGTACCAGGTGTGGCTGTGCACCACGTCGGTGCCGGCCGCGCCGGCGGCCATCTCCAGGTCCACGCCCATGGTGCGCAGCGCGGCGTTCGCGCCGGTGAGGCCGGGCGGTTCGGCGTACGCGGTGACGCCCGGCTCGGTGCGCTGCAGACCGAAGCAGTGCACCCGCACGTCGGCGAGGCGGCGCAACTCCCGGGCCAGGTACTCGACGTGCACGCCGGCGCCGCCGTAGACCTCCGGCGGGTACTCACGGGTCAGTAGATCGACGCGCAGGGAGCCGGTGGCCGGGGAGGAGTCGGTCATGTGCGCACCCTAGTGCAGAAGACTCCCCGTACGAGTGGTGAAGTGCGACGCGGGTGGATAGCGTCGGGGCATGGCTGCCAAGGTGCTCGCGATCGTCCTGGCGGGTGGGGAGGGCAAGCGCCTGATGCCGCTCACCACGGACCGGGCCAAGCCGGCCGTCCCGTTCGGCGGGATGTACCGCATGGTCGACTTCGTCCTCTCCAACCTGGCCAACGCCGGCTATCTCAAGATCGTCGTGCTGACCCAGTACAAGTCTCACTCCCTCGACCGGCACATCACCAAGACCTGGCGGATGTCCACGCTGCTCGGCAACTACGTCACCCCGGTACCCGCGCAGCAGCGTCGCGGCCCCTGGTGGTTCGCCGGCTCCGCCGACGCCATCTACCAGAGCTTCAACCTGATCAACGACGAGCAGCCTGACTACGTGATCGTCTTCGGCGCCGACCACATCTACCGGATGGACCCGCGGCAGATGGTGGAGGACCACATCGCCTCCGGCGCCGCGGTGACCGTCGCCGGCATCCGCCAGCCGCTGTCGATGGCCGACCAGTTCGGCGTCATCGAGGTCGGCGAGGACGGTCGGCGCATCCGGGCGTTCCGCGAGAAGCCCACCGACGCGGTCGGCCTGGCGGACGCACCGGACGAGATCTACGCGTCGATGGGCAACTACGTCTTCACCACCCGGGCGCTCTGTGAGGCGGTCGAGCGCGACGCGGAGGACAAGACCAGCAAGCACGACATGGGCGGCAGCATCATCCCGATGCTCGTCGAGCGGGGCGAGGCCAACGTCTACGACTTCCGGGACAACGAGGTGCCGGGCACCACCGACCGGGACCGCGGTTACTGGCGGGACGTCGGGACGCTCGACTCGTTCTACGACGCGCACATGGATCTGATCAACGTGCACCCGGTGTTCAACATGTACAACTTCGACTGGCCGATCTACACGGAGCAGCCGCCGTGGCCGCCGGCGAAGTTCGTGCACCAGTGGGGCGAGCGGGTCGGCCGCGCGGTCGGCTCGATGGTCTCCCCGGGCGTGGTGATCTCCGGCTCGCTGGTGGAAAACTCGATCGTCTCGCCGAAGGTGCGGGTGCACTCCTGGACGCACGTCGAGGGCTCGGTGCTGATGGAGGGTGTCGAGATCGGCCGGCACGCGGTGATCCGACGAGCCATCCTGGACAAGAACGTGTTCGTCCCGGAGGGCGCCGAGATCGGCGTCGACCTGGAGAAGGACCGGCAGCGCTACACCGTCTCCGACAACGGCATCGTGGTGATCGGCAAGGGCCAGAAGGTCGAGCTGTGATCCCTGCCGGCCCGTCGTCCGTCGCAGTACCGAGGAGGTAGACCCCCGTGCCCCATCCCCGTGCCGGCCAGCCCGCCGAGGCCGCCGACCTGGTCGACGTGCCGCGCCTGGTGACCGCCTACTACGCCGAGCACCCGGACCCGGCGGACCCGGCGCAGCAGGTCTCCTTCGGCACCTCCGGCCACCGGGGTTCCAGCCTGCGCAACGCGTTCAACTCCGACCACATCCTGGCGGTCACCCAGGCGCTCTGCGACTACCGACGGGAGCACGGCCCGGACGGCCCGCTCTTCCTCGCCCGGGACACGCACGCGCTCTCCGCGCCGGCCGCGGTGGACGCCCTGGAGGTGCTCGCCGCCAACGGGGTCACCGTGCTGGTGGACAGCCGCGACGGCTACACCCCCACCCCGGCGCTGTCGCACGCGATCCTCACCCACAACCGGGGGCGCACCAGCGGGCTCGCCGACGGCATCGTCATCACCCCGTCGCACAACCCGCCCGACGACGGCGGCTTCAAGTACAACCCCACCAACGGCGGGCCGGCCGACACCGACGTCACCCGGTGGATCCAGGACCGGGCCAACGCGATCCTGGCCGCCGGGCTCAAGGAGGTCCGCCGGATCACCTACGCCCGGGCCCGGGCCGCTGACACCACCGGGGAGTACGACTTCCTCGCCAGCTACGTCGACGACCTGCCGACGGCGATCGACGTCGACGCCATCCGCGACGCCGGGGTGCGGATCGGCGCGGATCCGCTGGGCGGGGCGAGCGTGGCGTACTGGGGTGAGATCGCCGAGCGGCACCGGCTGGACCTGACCGTGATCAACCCGACGGTCGACCCGACCTGGCGGTTCATGACCCTGGACGGAGACGGCAAGATCCGAATGGACTGCTCCTCGCCGAACGCCATGGCGTCGCTGATCGCCGCCCGCGCCAACTACCAGATCTCCACCGGCAACGACGCTGACGCCGACCGGCACGGCATCGTCACCCCGGACGCCGGCCTGATGAACCCCAACCACTACCTGGCGGTGGCGATCAACCACCTGTTCCGCACCCGACCCGACTGGGGTCCGGCCGCCGCGGTGGGCAAGACCCTGGTCTCCTCGTCGATGATCGACCGGGTCGCCGCCGACCTCGGTCGGCCGCTGTTGGAGGTGCCGGTCGGCTTCAAGTGGTTCGTGCCCGGGCTGCTGGACGGTGCGGTCGGCTTCGGCGGGGAGGAGAGCGCGGGCGCGTCGTTCCTGCGCCGCGACGGCTCCACCTGGACCACCGACAAGGACGGCATCCTGCTCTGCCTGCTCGCCGCCGAGATCCTGGGCAGCACCGGGCGCAGCCCGAGCGAGCACTGGGCGGAGCTGGCCGAGCGGTTCGGCGCGCCCTCGTACGCCCGGATCGACGCCCCGGCCACCCGGGAGCAGAAGGCCGTGCTGGGCAAGCTCTCCCCGGAGCAGGTAACCGCCACCGAACTGGCCGGCGAGCCGATCACCGCGACGCTGACCAGCGCGCCCGGCAACGGTGCGCCGATCGGCGGGCTCAAGGTCAGCACGCAGTCCGGCTGGTTCGCCGCCCGGCCGTCCGGCACCGAGGACGTCTACAAGATCTACGCCGAGTCGTTCCAGGGGCCGGAGCACCTGGCGCGCATTCAGCAGGAGGCCAAAAACCTGGTAGACGGGGTGCTCAACCAGTCCTGACCCCACCCAGGCCCACCCCCCACCCCCTCCGCGTTGATCATGAAGTTATCGCCGCGACACGCCGTGCCGGGCGGCAATAACTTCATGGTCAACTGGGTGGGCGGGGTCGGTCAGCAGGGTGGGGGGCGATCCTGCTGGTGATGCTGGAGCTCCTCGGGCAGCAGCTCGCGGAGCTGCTCGGGCAGGAACGGCAGGTCGAGCAGGCTCATCTTCAACTGGTTGCGTTCCTGGTAGCGCAGCGGGTCGAGGCGGACCACCAGGCCGGCGTTGCGGCGGTAACTGATGTCGATGGTCCCCTCGGTCGCCGCGTCCCGGAACACCAACCCGTCCATCTCCACGGCGACCGCCGCCGAGTTGGGTTCCAGCTCCAGTCGGATCTTCTCCCCTGGAGAGAGCACCACCGATCGGGAGATGCCGGCCATCGGCGCCGACGGCGTCACCACCACCACGTCCGCCGCCGGGGAGATCAGCGGTCCGCCGGCGGCGTAGCTGTATGCCGTGGAGCCGATCGGCGTGCTGACCACCACGGCGTCGCAGCGGTAGTAGCCGTACTGCTGGCCGTCGATCCCGAGGGTGGCGGTGATGAAGCCGGAGCCGGGCTGACGGACCAGGGCGATGTCGTTGAACGCCACGACGTCGTCGCCGCACACGTCGCAGGCCAGGCAGGCGTGCGACTCGACGGTGAAGTCCTTCGACAGCAACCGGCTCAACGCCTCGGGCAGCTCCGGCGGTTCGACCTCGACCAGAAAGCCGAGCTTGCCCAGGTGCACGCCGAGCACCGGTTTCGGGTCGAGGATGGCGGAACGCAGCGCTCCCAGCATGGTGCCGTCACCACCGATGCTGATCAACGCGTCGGCGCGGACGGCCACCGCGTCCGCCGGCACCGGCTCGACGCTGGCCGGCACACGGTGCTGGTCTTCCTCGCGCACCATCAGCGACTTGTGGTGGCGCGACGCCCACCGTTCGATGATCTCGACCACCTCGGAGACATCCCGGGTGGGGTGCAGCACCAGACCCAGCCCCGACATCCGTACAGCTCATCACATCGGCGTCGGATACGCCCGGCGTACCCCGAAGGTGCGCCGGCGGTCCGGGGACCGCCGGCGCACCTCGCCGCCGTCAGCGGCGGGGCCGGCCGGTCAGGTGGGTCAGCGAGCGGGCGACCAGGTCGTCGCGGGCTGCCGGCGCCAGGCCCTCCAGCCCGAAGCCCAGGTACACGGTGTCCGCGGTGACCACCGCCGAGCCCTCCTCGAACGCCTGCTGGCTGCGCGACCAGTCGTTGGCGTTACCACCGGAGCCGGCCGGTGGGCCGGCCACCGTCCAGTCGCCCAGGTCGGCCGACTCGAACGAGGTCTCCGCCACGGCGGACCCGTCGACCAGAACTGGGGCGTCGTCCAGGAAGACTCCGAGACCCTGGGTGCCCCAGTCCGAGGCGTACGAGATCGACAGCTCGACCTGTTTGCCGGCGTAGCCGGACAGGTCGACCACGAACTCCTTCCAGCCGCCCGAGGCACCGGTCGCCGCGTTCCAGCTGCCGGTGCTCCCGGTCGGCGAGCAGTCCGCCCCCCTGGTAGTGCGTGATGAACGGGTGCAGCTCGTCCCAGCCGCTGGCGCAGCTGTCCCCGGTGACCGTGCCCGTCTTGCCGTTGGCGTCCGGCAGGGTGGTCCAGGTGTCGGTGCCCACCTCGTGCGCCTCGACGAAGAGGAAGTCCCAGTTCTCCTCCAGGTCGTACGAGGTGAAGAAGCGCAGCTCGCCGCTGCTCGCCCCGGTCAGGTCCACGGTGCGGGTGAGCCGCTTGTACGACTCGTCCGCCTGGCCGCTGTACAAGTACCACTCCCCGGTGCGCGGGTCGAACGGTGCGCTGCCCGGGCGGGTCCAGCCCACCGGCGCGGAGCTGGCGAACTGGGGGAACTGATCCGGCGGCAGGAACGTCGAGGTGGTCAGGAACGACGCGGTGTGGTCCTGGTTCCCCGCCGACCCGGGGGCGTTGAGCTGCCCGCTGAACCCGGTGAACCCGGGGCCGTCACCGGCGACCGGGTACGGCTCGCCCTCCGGCGAGGTGCCGCCGTCGCTCACGTAGGTGAAGGCGCCCAGCCAGTACTGCTGGAAGTCGTTCAGCAGCGGCAGGCAGGTGGCGTCCTCGGCGTCGGTGCACTCCGCCGGCGCGTCCGGGTGGTACACGTACGAGCCGTTGGCGCCCTGCGCGAACAGTGCGTACTTGCCGCTGACCAGCAACTTCCCGCCCTCGTTGAGGTAGTCCCGGACGGCCAGCTCGGTGTCCAGTGCGGCCCGGGCCGTGGTGCCGGCGACCTGGCCGGGGGAGCGCAGGATCACGTCGTCCCCGGTCTCCCACACGACCGTCCGGTAGTGCGACAGCACGCCCAGCGGGTGCGGCGCCTTGCGCCCCATCGCGTCGAAGTCGTAGACATCGCTGCTGTGGCCGGCCCGGGTCAGCGACGCGGCGATCTCGTCGGCGTACTTCGCAGTGCCGCCGGTCTGCGCCGGGCTGAGCCCGGTCACGTCCTCCACCGCGAGGACCAGCACGTTGCCGCCGATGTCGCCGTGCACCCGGTAGGTGAAGCGTTCACTGGCCACCGGGCCTCCGCGGGGCTTCACCCCGGTGAACCACACCTCAACCCGGTCACCCGGCTTTGTGCCGGTGACCGTGCCGCGCAGCTCGGCGTAGTAGTCGTCGCCGACGTCGCCGTACCGCTCGCCGCCGCGCCACTCACGAACCTTGCTGGTCTTCGGCCGGCCCCCGTTGACCACGTAGTGCATCCGGACGTCCTTCAGCGCTCGCTGCGTGATCGAGGCGACCTGCTGGCTGCGCCCGTACGACGTGTCGAAGGTGTCCACCACGAAGTCCGGTGTGCTGCGGCCGACCACCGACACCGGGTCGTCCGGGTTGCCCGCCGAGCTCGCCACTGCCAGCGCGAACGGCAGGTTCTTGGCCACCTCACCGGCGATCAGGCCCTCGTCGTCCGGGAAGATGAAGTCGCTGACGCAGTCCTCCGGGCGCCACTCGTCGTCCGGGTCGACCGCCGAGGCGGACTCACAGGTCGACATCTCCGGCGTGAAGCCCAGCGTCCCGTAGCGCACCGAGGCGTGGCTGTCGGTGTCGCCGTTGGTGGTGTACAGCTCGGCGGAGATGTCCGGGTCGTAGCCGGGCACCGCCGGGTGGGCGTCGTCACCGGCCATCGCCTGGTAGATCACGTCGTCCGGCGTGGGGGTGCTTACCTGCCAGCCCACGCCGTAGAGCAGCAGTTGGGCCGCGGAGTGGTAGTTGACGAAGAACTCGAAGCCGACCCGCTGGAAGAGCCGGTCCAGTGCCTTGGTCTCCGGCTCCGAGTTGGGCGCCGGGCCACGGTAGGTGTCGCTGTTCGGCTCGGGTGACGAGCCCTCGTTGTCGTACCCCCACTTGTAGCTGAAGTTGCGGTTGAGGTCGACCCCGTCGGCGGTGGTGATCTGCCCGTCCCGGTCGTTGTCGCGCAGGTTCTTGCGCCACAGCCGGTTGCCGGGGGTGAAGGTGTAGTCGTAGCCGTCCGGGTTGGCCACCGGCAGGAACCACAGCTCGGTCCGGTCCAGCAGCCGGGTGATCGCCGGATCGCTGCCGTAGTTGTCCAGCACGTGGTGCATCAGCCGGCGGGTCATCTCCGGCGTGATCCACTCCCGGGCGTGCTGGGCGCTGCCGTAGAGCACCGCCGGACGGCGGCCGTCCGGCACCGTCCGGGCGTTCTTGGTGACCTTGACCGCGAGGATCGGCTTACCCTGTTGGGTCCGGCCGATCGTCTCGACCTTGGCCAGCCCCGGGTGGCGCGCGGCGGTGGCGATGATCTCGTCGCGGAGGCCGCCGGGCTCGCTGTAGGAGCGGAACGCTGACCAGCCGGCCGCCGCCTGCTCCCGCAGCGCCTGGGAGGCGTCCTTGCCGCGCACCTTCTTGATCGAAAGGGGGACGCCCTGGCCGGCCAGTCGCTTCGCCTGCCGACGGCTGAGCACCGTCTCGACCGTCGTGCGGCCGGTCGAGTCCGTCTTCGCGTCGTGGCCGAGGTCGACCCCCGCCGCGCGCAGTTGATCCCGCTGTTTCGCGTCGACCGTGCCGACGTACACCTCCAGGCCGTCGCGGGCGCCCGGATCGGACGGCGGCCGCGCTGGCCGGTGGGGTCAGTGCCAGTGCGCCGAGCAGGGTGACCACGCTGGCGAACGCCAGTCGTCTCGGTCTCATCGCGCCTCCTTGGGTGAAGGACCTGTAGGCGCGAGCCTTCGAGCCGGCGTGATCGATGTCAATAGGTCGATCGGGGCGAGGCGGCTTACCGTGCCGATCCGGCTGCCCCGGTGATGGCCGGGTGGACGGTTCGGCGTACTCCGATCGGAGGATGTTCGGCGATCGGGCGAGCCCCTGTGTCGGAAGCGGCTACGGTCGGACCGGCATATTCGGACAAAAGACGGAGTCCGGCTGGTTCGCCGCCCGACCGTCGGGCACCGAGGACGTCTACAAGATCTACGCCGAGTCGTTCCAGGGCCCGGAGCGCCTGGCCCGGATCCAGCAGGAGGCGAAGGACCTCGTCTCCGAGGTGCTCAAGCAGGCCTGAGCCGCCGCCGTCCGGCGGCCCGGTCAGCGCGGCGGGGGGAGTTCCCGGCGGTTGAGCTGCCGGAGCAGGTTCTCGGGAAGCATCTCGCGCAGTTGTTCGGGGAGCAGCGGGAGATCCAGCAGGCTCAGCTTGAGCTGGTTGCGCTCCTGGTAGCGGCGCGGGTCCAGGCGGACCACCAGGCCGGCGTCCCGGCGGTAGCGCACCTGCACCGCGCGTACAGGGTGAGGGACGCCAGCGCGGCGCCCGTCATCCCCCAGATCGGGAATGGCGAATCCGTAGAGTTCCGCGGCGCCTACGGCGCTGGCTGCGCCGATGATCGCGGCGGTCCGGCTCCATCCGCCGCCGAGCAGCGCCCGGGCGGCCACTCAGTACGGGGCGAGGCAGATCTCCGCGACGAGCAGCGGGAAGAGGAGAGTCCCGCCTACTACCACGGGCCGGACGTGTCTGTGCCGCAGCGGCGGGACCGGCTCAAGGTCGTGCCGTACACGGTGGACGACCCGGCGATCATGCAGCGGGTGGTCGACCTCGGCGCCGACGGGATCAGCACCGACAACCCGGATCTGCTGGTCAGCGTCGTGATCCGCAACGGTCTGCGTTGACGGCAATCCCACCCGGCCGCGGCGCCGCCGCTCACGGCGGCGGCGGGGCGGGGGTGTCGGCCGACCGGCTCTTGGGCACCAGCGGGGCCGAAAGTAGCTGGCCCGGCTGGTCACAGAGCGCGGCGAACCGTGTGATCAGCTTCTCCGGTTCTTCGGCGGGGTCGAGGGAATTGACTTCGATGGGGTCGAGCGCGGGCACGGTGACGTGCGAGATCAGTGGATGCAGCGGCCGGACGTCGGCCTCGCCGGCGCCGAAGAGCTCCTCGTGGAGTTTCTCCCCGGGCCGCAGCCCGGTGTAGACGATCTTGGAGGGGCCGGGGGCCTGGGCCGCGAGTTGCCGGGCGACATCGTCGATGCGAACGGGCTTGCCCATGTCGAGTACGAGCGCCTCGCCGTCCCGGCCGATCGCGGCGGCCTGGAGCACCAGGTGCACCGCCTCCTGGATCGTCATCAAGTAGCGGGTCACCTCGGGGTGGGTGACCGTGATCGGCAGCCCGGCCTCGATCTGCGCCCGGAACGCGGTGACCACGGACCCGCGGCTGCCCAGCACGTTGCCGAAGCGGACGCTGAGGAAGGTCCCGGGGAAGTTGGCCGCTGCGTACGCGGTGAGCCGTTCCGTGATCCGCTTTGAGTGCCCGAGCACGCTGATCGGGTTCGCCGCCTTGTCGGTGGAGATGTTGACGAACTTCGCCACCCCACGACACGCCTCAAGGACCGCGAGGGTGCCCCACACGTTGGTCTGCACGGCCTCACCGGGGTGTTGTTGCAGCAGAGGCAGATGCTTGAGCGCGGCGGTGTGGAAGACGATGTCCGGGCGGCGTTCCGTCATGATGCGAGCGAGCCTTTCGGCGTCACGCACGTCGGCGAGGATCAGCTCGGACGTATCCAGGAGCGCCCGGCCGGACAGCGACAGTTGCAGGCTGTGCAGTGCGGACTCGTCGCGGTCGAGCATCAACAGCTCGCTGGGGTTTGCGCGGGCGATCTGCCGGCAGAGCTCCGATCCGATCGAGCCGCCGGCGCCGGTCACCAGGATCCGGCGGCCGGCGAGTCCCGTGTCGGCGCACTTGATGTCTGCAACGACGTGCCGGCGGCCGAGCAGGTCGTTGATGTCCACGTCGCGTACGTCGGCCACGCTGATCCGGTGATCGACCAGTTCGCGTACGGGGGGAAGAACCTTGAAGGCGGCCCCGGCCGCCAGGGTGGCGGTACGGACCTCGCAGATCAGTCCGGCGTCGGCGTTGGCCACCGAGAAGATGAGGGTGGCCGCCCCGGTCCGGGCGACCGCGGTGGCGATGTCCCGGCGCCCGCCGAGCATCGGTACGCCGTCGATGCGCATCTGTTGCTTCTCCGGGTCGTCGTCCAGCAACCCGACCGGCAGGTACCGGCCGCGGGGGTCGCTCACCATCGCGCGCAGCAGGGCTTGCCCGGCCGAGCCCAACCCGAAGAGCACTACCGGAGTCGCGGAACGGCTACTCGGCCGCAGGGCGCGGTCGCGGCGACGACGGTACGCCGTCCGGATGGACAGCATGATGAGCAGGGCCACCGCGGCGCCCATCGGCGGGGTGCTGGCAGGTACCGGCCGCTCCGTCACGGAGAGAACGGCGGCCAGCAGCATGATCGCCGCAGTGCAGGCGGCCGTGCCGGCCAACGCTCGGACCTCGTGCAGGCTGCCGATCGGGTGTCGCCCCCAGTACCGGCGCCGGAGCAAGGCCATGGTGGAATGCAGCGCGGCGGCGATCAGCCCGGCGCCGAGGGTCCGGGTGATCTGGCCGGTGGTGAGGTCGAATTCGTATCTGGTCCAGGCTGCTACGGTGAATCCGCCGATCCAGGCCGCGGTATCGCTGGCGAGCAGTGCCGCGGTGCGGCGCTGGACCTCCTTCCGCCGGTCGGTTGCGTGGGTGTGGGTCGGCGCGGCTGCGCTGGGCTGCATCGATGGCTCCCTGGTGCTGGTTTGCTACACCTGGCGGGTACTAGGCCTCTTCGTCAGGTAAGAACTATTTAGCCCGCTTTCAGGGCTAGTTGTGATGTATTCGCAGTCGTTAGCTCTTTAGATCCGTTTTACGCCGCATGCCGCGCAGAGGCCGTAGCCCGGGGCACGGGGGTGCGGTACCCGGTCAGCGCCCAA
Source organism: Micromonospora sp. NPDC005206 (assembly GCF_040608175.1). NCBI lineage: Bacteria > Bacillati > Actinomycetota > Actinomycetes > Micromonosporales > Micromonosporaceae > Micromonospora > Micromonospora sp. NPDC005206. Next base: position 12,688 of record NZ_JBEXHU010000013.1, on the reverse strand, counting down.
CTCCCGGTCGCGTGCGCGGCGTAGAGTTCCGCGCCGCGAGGCATGGCCCGGTCGAGGATGGTTCGGACCACCTCGGCGACTCCCGGCTGGCGCGGAACATCAGCCCGAGCCGGATGCTGCTCATTACGAGATCACCCAACCGGCCCCGGTCCGGGGGGTCAGGGTCGGCCCATGCCGCGGTACTCCCAGCCGGCCTCGATCCATAGTGCCGGGTCGAGGCAGTTGCGGCCGTCGATGATGCGGCGGTTGGTGACGAGTGTGCCGAGGGCGTGGGGGTCGGCGTTGCGGAAGTCGGCCCATTCGGTTAGGACGCAGACGAGGTCGGCGTCGCGGACGGCGTCGGTCATGGTGGGTGCGTAGGTGAGGTCGGGTTGTGCGCGGCGGGCGTTGTGCATGCCTTGGGGGTCGTAGACGTGCACGTATGCGCCGGCTTTGGCCAGCAGGGCGGCGACGGCCAGGGAGGGGGCGTCGCGCACGTCGTCGGAGTTGGGTTTGAATGTGGCGCCGAGTACGGCGATGCGGGTACCGGACAGATCGGGGCCAGCGGGGCCGCAGCGGCAGGCGAGCAGGTCGGCGGCGAGTTGCAGGACGCGGGTGCGTCGGCGTTGGTTGATCAGGTCGACTTCGTGGAGGAAGCGGAGGGCTTCGCCAGCGCCGAGTTCCTGGGCGCGGGCTTGGAAGGCACGGATGTCCTTGGGGAGGCAGCCTCCGCCGAAGCCGACGCCAGCTTGCAGGAAACGGTTGCCGATGCGGGGGTCGTAGCCGATGGCGCGGGCGAGTTGGGTGACGTCGCCGCCGGCGACTTCGCAGACCTCGGCCATGGCGTTGATGAACGAGACTTTGGTGGCGAGGAAGGCGTTGGCGGCGACTTTGACCAGCTCTGCGGTGGCGAAGTCGGTGACCACGACGGGGAGTTCGCGGTCTTCGGTGGCGGCCAGGTCGAGCACGCCCTTGTGGGCGGCGTAGAGCATGCTGCTGGCCCACTCGCTGTTGACGCCGGCGACTATGCGATTGGGTCGCAGGACGTCTTCGACGGCGCAGCCTTCCTGGAGGAACTCAGGGCTCCAGGCCACCTCGACGCCCAGTTCGGCGGGGGCGTGTTTCCCGACGAGTTGTTCGACCCATTCGGCGGTGCCGACCGGCACGGTGGATTTTCCGACGATGAGCGCCTTGCGGGTCAGGTGCCGTGCCAGGCCGCTGACCACGGCTTCGATATAGGACAGGTCGGCGCCCACGCCGTCAACGCGTTGTGGGGTGCCCACGCAGATGAAGTGCACGTCGCCGAACTCGGCGGTCTGTGCCAGGTTGGTGCAGAACCTTAGCCGCCCGGCGGCAAGGTTGCGTTTGAGTAGTTCGTCCAGGCCGGGCTCATGGAACGGCACCTCGCCATCGGTCAGTCTGGCGATCTTGTCGATGTCGACGTCAAAGCCGAGCACCTCGTAGCCCATCTCAGCGAAGCAGATCGCGTACGTCGTGCCGAGGTATCCGGTGCCGAGGAAGGCCAACCGGGGACGCGGGGCACCCGACGGCGGGGTGACTGCCGCCCTATCGGGGTCGGCCAGCGGCGTGGGGCGCTGGTTGGTCACGGTCAGGCCTCCGTGGCAGGCGTTGTTGGGTCCGCGCCCCAGTGATGTGCTGGGGCGTACGGCTGTGGTGGGTGATATCTGAGGCTCCAATGAGGTGCGCTTCGGCTGATCCGGTAGCGACAGCGCTGCATGTCCGTCCTGGGCAGAGGTCCTAGCGCAGGGCCTTCGATGAGTCGGCCGCTGTCGGCTACGACGCTCAGCGGGCCGCGATCCTGTTCCGCACCGCTCTGCGCGCCGGTCGCCGGTCGCCGTCAACCGCATCGAGCAGCACCCGTTCGAGGCGGCGGAACTGGAAGTCGGTCAGCTGCATCTGCGCTCCCTGTGAGCTCTCTCGTGGCTACGTTCACCCGGCGGTGCGCCACGTTGGGTCTTCCGAACCGCGGGGGCCTGGCCGAACGTGGGCAATACATACTTAGCCACCGCGATCAGGATGAGACGCTTGTTTCACGTTTTTCGGTTGAAAGTCCACCACGGAGACCGGCCGTGACGGTGGCTCCCGCGGTGCGAGCGGACCCGCCGGCCGCCGGAACGCAATCGGCTGCACGTCTTCGCCGCGGCATCGCGTGGGACCCCGGACTCCGATGCGTTGCGGCTCTTGCGCGCCGATTTCAAATTTCCTACGGGCAGGGCGGCCGCGTGTCCCAGTGCTGATTCGGTCGTTGACCGAGGTGCAGCCGTGGGGGGGAGCCCGGCCCGGCTGCCTTCACGTCCGTAGACGCCGCGGGTCCTGCGCGACTCCCGGCCGCCGATGTCGCTGGCGGCCGAACTTCGCCCCGTCGCCACCGCGATGGGGCGTCTGTCGAGAGAGTGGTAGTTACGTGATTCTGGACAGCACACTGGGGGCGTCGCAGGGACGGGGGACGGCGCCGCAGCGGCGACGTGTGGCCCTCGTCACATCTGGTTTCCGTACTGGGGGCGGGGTACCCGCCGTCGCCCGGTGGCTAGCCGCCAACCTCGCGGCGACCGCTGCGTACGTGGTCGACATCCACGACCTGGCGACCTCCAGCCGTGATCCGTCGAGTCGCCGCCTGCTGGCCCCGACGTCCTGGACGCGGTCGAGCCTGTTGAGGCTGGACGTCGAGGACCCCGCGGTGCGCCACTGGGGCGCGAACGCCGTCGAGGTGGAGGCCATGCGCTACCGGCCCCGACGTGAGCTGACCTCCGCGCTGCGCGGCTACGACCTGGTCCAGGTGGTCTCCGGCTCACCGGCCTTGGCGGCCGCCGCGTTGCCCGCCGGAGTTCCGGTCGCGATGCAAGTGGCGAGTCCAGTCGTTTGGGAGCGCGCATCCCGCCTGGCCGCCTGGCCCATGCCGGTGCGCCGCTGGCGTCAGCTCATGACCAGCGTCACCACCCGGATCGAGCGAGTGGCGTTGCGTGCTGCCGACGCCGTGCTCGTCGAGAACGCCGCGATGCTGGATTACGTGATGTCACTTGGGCAGCGGCACGTGGTCAAGGCACCGCCGGGGGTGGACACCGACAGGTTCTCGCCGGCGCCGTCCGGCTGGCGTGGCGACGGCCACCTGCTGTCTGTGTGCCGGTTGGGCGAGCCACGCAAGGGCCTCGACCTGATGATCCGCGCCTACGCGCGCATGGTGGCGGCGGACGCCGCTGTCCCACCCCTGGTGCTCGCCGGCCGGGGCACTCCGGCGCCGATCATCCACGCCCTGGTGCGGCAACTCGGGCTGGAGTCCCGGGTCACCGTCCGTTCCGACGTCGCCCTCACCGAACTGGTCGAGTTGTACCGGACCGCCTCGGTCTTTCTCCAGACGTCCCATGAGGAGGGCCTGGGCATATCGGTGTTGGAGGCGATGGCGTGCGGCCTCCCGGTGGTATCGACCGACACCCACGGTGCCCGGGAGACGATCGTCGACGGGGTCACCGGCTGGCTCGTGCCGCTGGCCAAGCTCGACGACGTGCCGGATCTGTTCGCTGAGCGGGTCCTGGCCGTGCTGGCCGGGCAGGGGCGGGAGTTGGGCATCAACGGCCGGAGCCGGTGCGTGGCGCAGTTCTCCTCCCGGGCCGCCATCGATCGGTTCATCGCCGTCTACGACGGGCTGCTCGGGCCGTCGTCAACCACGCCGCTTCCGGCCGGGCACGGACGGCAGGACTGAGATGACGGAACCGGCCACGACGGCCACGGTGACCAAGTCCCAGTCACTGCCGCTCGCGCTTCTGCAGTGCTATCCAGTCACCACGCTGCTCCTGGCGCCCTATGCCGTTCTGATCGTTCCGATGGCAGTGATCAACCACAACCCCGGGACCGGGTTCATCCTGGAGCTGCTGGCGCTGGCGATGGCGGGTGCGACACTGGTGGAGACCGCGGCGCTGCTGATCTGGCGCCGGAAGACCTGGCGTCAGGAAACAATCTCCACCCGGACGGACCATCCGAAAATCTTTCTGATCGCCCGGCTGGTCGCGATCGGCAGCATGATCGCCGATGTCGCCGGGACGATGGCTGGGCGGGGCACCATCTTCACTCAGGTGTCCGGCACGGTCGCGGCGTCCCCCGTGGCCAGCGCCAGCGCGCTCGTGGCGGGCTGGAAGTACGTCGCGTTCGCGCTGCTCCTATCCAGTTTCCTGACCGGACGCGCCCGTCGCGGAGCCTTCTACCGCTGGACGCTGGCGCTCATCGGAGTGCAGGTCTGCCTGGTGTTCCTCACCGCGATATCAGCGCCGCTCATCGGCTACCTGACGTTCGTCTTTGCCGCGGGGTTGATACTTGGTGCCATCAGGTTTCGCTACGTCGTCGTGGCCGTGGCGGTGCTCTTCCTCGTTTGGCCGACGATCTTCAACGCTCGGAACGAGATCCGGGTCGCGAACGGCATCGCTGTCTCCGACAACTCCGCCATCGACCGGCTGCGGTTCGATACCCAGCTCACCCGGGCCAGCGGCTTTGAGGTTCCCGTTGACGTCGGTCAGCCACGAATTGCAGACTTTCCCCGGTACGGCCTCGTGCCGAGGATCGTGGACCGGGAGCGGCCACTCATCTCCACCGGAGCGAAGATCAATCAACATCTCGGTGGCAGCGCCACGTCCTCATTCAACTTCCTCACGCTGGGGACCGTGTATTTCCTCGACGGACCGGTCGGGGTCGTCATTTACTATGGGTTGTGGGCACTTGTGGTCGCCAGCCTGCTTTCGGTGGGACGAGGACCGGGACCCGTCCGGCTCTGTCTATTATGCCTGGTCATCGCCGGTCCCCTGGTCTGGGTAAGTACCTACCCCGACACGGTGATCGGGCTGCTCCAGCACACCGTATCGGCATCCCCCGTGTTCTTGGCGATCATGCTGTCCAAACGCGAGAAGAACACAGGGCGGCATCCAGCACCCGCACTCGATCCGCACCTGGCACTTCGCGTCTGACATCGCCGACCGGATCCGAGATGCCAGTGGTGCCGGATCGCCAATCGCGAGTGAGATTGATGATCGGCATGCCGTACGCCCGGGCCTCAGCGAGCGGATAGCCGAACGCCTCGACGGCCGAGGGGTAGAAGATCGCCGATGCGGCCAGGCATTCGTCGATGTCGAGTACGTCGACCGCCGCAGCCTCGGCCTGGACCTGCCGATTCTCGTTGAGACGGTGTTCGTCGTGCTGCGGAGCGAAGGAATCAGCGCGCAGGGCAGCGCACCGAGTTCCAGGGCACCTACCGTCGGTGCAGGTCGGGCCGCCGGACCGTGGGGATGTGGGCTGGCTACCTGAGTACACCCGCGATGATCTCCGCGATGCGCTCGCCGGCCTTGCCGTCCCACAACGGCGGGGTACGCCACGTAGCGGGCCGCCCCGCATCCAGCGTGGTTGCCACGGCCTCGGCAAGCGCCGCCCGGGTGACGAGGCGGTTGGTGCCGTGGGTGATCGTGACCGGGCGCTCGGTGTTGGGCCGCAGCGTCAGGCACGGCACCCCGAGCATTGTCGCCTCCTCCTGTACGCCGCCGGAGTCGGTGACGACGACCGCCGCGCCGCGTAGAAGGCTGACGAACTCGATGTAGCCCAGCGGCTCGACCACGCGCAGCGCGCGATGCGAGTGCAGGCCCGCGTTCTCGAGGTGGTGCCGGCCGCGCGGGTGCAGCGGCAGGACGACCGGGAGCTGGTCGGCCACCGCGTGCATCGCCTTGACCAGGTCGATCACGCCGGCGGGATCGTCGACGTTGGCCGGCCGGTGCAGCGTCGCCACGATGTAGCGGTCGGGCAGCGAGAGCGCGGCGCGGATACCGGCGACGTCGAAGCGGTCGAGGTTGTCCAGGAGCGTGTCGATCATGGGGTTGCCGACGAAGTGGATCTTGTCTGCCGCGGTCCCCTCGTTGCCGAGATGTGCCACGGCGTCGGCACTTGTCGCGAGCAGCAGGTCGGACAGGTGGTCGACGACGATGCGGTTGATCTCTTCGGGCATCGACCGGTCGAAGCTGCGCAGGCCGGCCTCGACGTGCGCGACGGGGATCCCCAGCTTTGTCGCGACGAGGGCGGCGGCGAGCGCGGAGTTGACGTCGCCATAGACGACCGTGAGCGCCGGGCGGGTCGCGGTCATCAGTTCGTCCAGGCCGGCCATGATGCCGGCGGTCTGGCACGCGTGGCTTCCCGATCCCACGCCGAGGTTGATGTCGGGCTCGGGCAGGCGCAGCTGGCGGAAGAAGACCTCCGACATCCGCTCGTCGTAGTGCTGTCCGGTGTGGACGAGCAGCTGCCGGAGACCGTGACGGTCGAGCGCCCGGATCACCGGCGCTGCCTTGGGGAAGTTCGGGCGCGCGCCCGCGACGTGCAGGACAACGGCGGCTGACATGTGTCTCCTCGTGGCACTCCGGGTTGACCAGATGTACTAATAGTACAAGTCATCCCCTCCGATGCGTTTAATCCCTTACAATCGTGATTGACCGATACGCCGGCGGCGCAGCGGCCGCCCTGGTGCGCCGCCAGCCGCATACCCGACGTTCTCCGCGAAGGCAGGCACGCCCAGTGAAGCAAGTTGTCCAGTCGGTATCCGGCGGCGAGTTGAAGGTCGCCGAGGTACCGCAGCCCGAGCCCGGCGCCACCGAGGTGCTCGTCGCCACGCGCAGGTCCCTGCTGTCAGCGGGCACCGAGCGCGCCGTGCGTGAGCTTGCCTCGGCGAGCCTGCTGCGCAAGGCCCGAGCGCGGCCGGATCTGGTCCGCCAGGTCGTGAGCAAGGCGCGGACCGAGGGCGTCCGCTCGACGCTCGCCGCCGTGCGCAACCGGCTCGACGAGGACATGCCGCTCGGGTACAGCGCCTCGGGTGTCGTCGTCGCCGCCGGTCCCGCGACCGATGGCATTCGGCCGGGGATGCGCGTGGCCACGGCATCGGCGGGGCACGCCGAATATCAGGCAGTGCCCGGTCTGCTCGCGGTGCCAGTCCCCGAGGCGGTATCGGACCAGGCTGCCGCCTTCGGCGCGGTCGCGGCCATCGCGCTGCAAGGACTGCGGCAGGCCGAGGTGGGTGTGGGCGGCTCCGTCGCGGTCCTTGGCCTCGGCCTCGTCGGGCAACTGACGGTACGCCTGGCGCTCGCCTCGGGTCTCAACGTCATCGGCATCGATCTACGTGACTGGACGGCGGAACTGGCCCGAGGCGCAGGCGCGGTCGGTCTGGTCGAGGCCGGCGCGCCGACCACGGAAGAGATCCTGGAGATCACCCGTGGCCGCGGCGTCGACGCGATCCTGATCACGGCGGCAACGCGGTCGTCGGAGCCGGTCGCGCGGGCTACCGAGATCGCCCGCGATCGCGGCCGGCTGGTCGTCGTCGGTGACGTCGGGCTGGAGCTCGACCGCAGGAAGTTCTACGAGCGGGAACTGGATCTTCGGTTCGCGCGCAGCTACGGCCCCGGCCGCTACGACCGCACCTACGAGGAATGGGGCGTCGACTATCCGATCGGCCACGTGCGTTGGACGGCGCGGCGCAACATCGAGGCGTACCTCGACCTGGTGGCCAGTGGCAGGGTCACGGTCGATGACCTGGTCACGCATGTCTTTCCGGTGGAGCAGGCCACGGCGGCATACGACGTGCTGGACTCCGACCCACGCTCGCTCGCGGTGCAGCTCAGCTATGCGGCCCCGGCGCAGCCGTCCCGCAGCGCGATCACGATCCGGCCGCGCCGCAGCTCGCCGCGGCTGCGGGCGGGGCTGATCGGCGCCGGGAACTACGCCAAGGCGACGTTCCTGCCCGCGCTCAAAGCGGCCGGCTGGGCGGACGATCTCGTCGCCGTCACCTCCGCCAAGGGCCTGTCAGCGCAACACCTCGCGCAGCGCAACGACATCGCCGTCGTGGTACCGACCGTCGAGGACCTGCTTGCCCGCGATGACATCGACGTGGTGTTCATCCTCAGCCGCCACGACTCTCACGCCCGCCTGGCGGTGCAGGCGCTCGACGCCGGCAAGCACGTGTTCGTCGAGAAGCCACTCGCGCTGAGCCAGGGCGAGCTCGACGAGCTCACGGCCGCCTATGACCGCAACTCGGGCCACCTGTTCGCCGGCTTCAACCGCCGGCACGCGCCCATGGTGGTACGCGCGAGGGAGGCCCTGGCGACCGGATCCGGGCCGCTGACCGTCGCCTACCGGATCAACGCCGGGTCGCTACCCCACTCGCACTGGTACTACGACCGGCGCCAGGGCGGCCGCGTCTGCGGCGAGGTGTGCCACTTCATCGACCTCGCGTCGTGGCTGGTTGGCGAGCAGCCGAGCGTCGTTCACGCACACGGCAGCGGTCGCGGCGAAACGGCGCTGGAAGAGGACGTGAGCGTGCTGCTCGGGTACGCCGACGGGTCCACGGCGACGATCACGTATTGCACGCGCGGGCACCGGCGTACCCCCAAGGAACGCGTGGAAGTGCTCGGCCGCGGGCACACCGTGGTGATCGACGACTTCCGGCGCCTGGAGATCGACGGCGTGGTGGTAAAGCGGGTACCCGTGGGCAAGGGACACCAGGAACTGCTCGCCCACGTGCGCGCGGCGATCGCCGGGGACACGCCCGACCAACCGGAGCTTGAAGCATCACTCGGTACGACGAAGGCCGCGCTGTCGGTGGTCGCCGCCTTGGCCGGCATCCAGGTGAACCCGTCGCGCCTGCTGACGCAGGTGGACCCTGCGATCGCCGTGGGCGCCGGGTTCAGCTCATGAACACGCAAGCGCGGCTGACTCAAGGTGCGCGAGGACAGGCACGTTCGGCGCCAAGTGGATGAGCGCCTGCACACGAATGCAACTGTTTGCGTTGCACAAAGGCGAGCTGTGCAGGAGTGGATCTCATCTCGCCTGCACCGCCTAGCCGAAACAACAAGGATGTGTTGTGATTAATCGGGATGACGTCTACTTCCGGCTTCCGGCAATGGCCCAGAACATGCTGATGTCGGTTGCTGGCGTGGGAGTGAATAGACAGAGGTACGGAGCGCTCTTCCATCGGCGCCTTGCCGAGTACGAGGAGCGAGATATGTGGGATCCAGAGCGGGTATCAATATTCCGCAAAACTAGGCGAGCTGCTGTCCTGGAATATGCATCCCGTACCCCGTACTACAAGAGTGTTTTCGAAAGGATGGGCGCAACATGGCGTGACCTGGTCGACGACAGTGCCTTCATTGAAATACCCTTGACGCACAAAACCGAGGTGCGTGACCGTCCGAACGATTTCCTTGCTCGCCCGTGGGCGAAGGGCGATAGCATCGTCCTGACTTCCGGCACAACAGGATCATCTCTGGCTATACGTAAGGATGTCAACGCGATCGCGGAAATGTGGGCTGTTTGGTGGCGCTACAGGCATTGGCATGGGATCACGAGAGCCACGTGGTGTGCCTTCTTTGGTGGAAAGCGCGTTATCGAAGAGAGCCAGGGCGTGCCGTACTGGAGAACGAATTACCCAGGCCGTGAAGTGCGTTTCAGTGGGCACCATATATCGCCAGCCACCGTGAAGTGTTACGTTGACAAGCTCAATCGCTCGCGTTTGCCGTGGATTCACGGGTTTCCGTCAGTTATTGCGAGTTTGGCAAGATGTATGCTTGAGAGAGGCGTAGGTCTTGACTACCAGCCTCTCGTCCTCACCCTTGGCGGCGAGAATCTAACGCCTTGGCAGTTGAAGGGCATCGAAGGTGCATTCGGTGTGACGCCAGTCCAACATTACGGTCTCGCCGAACAGGTCGCGAATATCTCTGAATGTGTCGAAGGCCGGCTGCATGTCGATGAAGACTTCGCCGAGGTTGAGCTGATCAATCAGGGTGGTGGGTTGTCTCAGATTGTTGGGACGCCGTACGGCAACGGGGCTACTGTGTTGCTGCGATACGCTACTGGCGATCTTGCGGTCGCTGACAAGCATCACTGCACTTGCGGGCGTGCGGGAAGGGTTGTCGCGTCTATAGACGGCCGAGAGGCTGACCTCATTGTCCTTCCCGATGGTCGGTTTACCGCGCCAGGTGCCGCTTTCGCACCTGCCCTCGGGCTGGCGGAGGCGCAGGTTATTCAGCACGAGAACGGACGCCTGACCGTGAGATATGTGCCGTCTGTTGGGTGGTCGGCAAGCTCTTTGGAAGCGCTGGACCACTCACTTCGTAAGTTTGTCGGGCAGGCGGTGGAGGTCAACTACGTCCGAGTTGACGAAGTGCAACGGACACCGACTGGGAAGGTCCGATTTGCGATTTCAGAGGTGCGCGGCAACGAGGGGACCAAGCAGGTGAGCCCATCCCTGGAGGAACGGGGCCGCGTTATCCCCTCACAGTTGTGACCTTTCTTGAGAATAGAGGTGATCAGCATAGAAGCGATGATGGACTTCAAAGGAGCAGTTCTGTGGCGTGCGTGTCGGTGTTTACGCCTTGGTACGCGAGCCCGGCCGTGCCGTCGAAAAGGTCGTCCGGCAGCGGCGCGGCGAAGCCCGTCGTGATCTGAGCGGAGGCCCGGATGCCAAAGCCTGACCGGACTGGGGAGGTTCGCGTAGGCGTGTTCGTGGGCTACTTCGTGCCCGCCTACCGCGCCGGCGGACCCATCCGCAGCGTTTCGGCGATCACTGCCGCTCGCGACTCGGATATCACGTATACGGTCTTCACGTGCGACAGGGACGCCGGTGACGCAGAACCGTTCCCCGTCGCGCGATCGGGGGAGGTCGTCGAGTTCCGGCGCCGGCACGTGATGTATGTCGATATCAGCAGACGCCTGGCGTATCTTCGCGCGATGCGCCGTTTCGTGCGGCTGGGCCATGACGTGTACTACTTCAACAGTCTGTGGAACCGGGAGTTCACCCTGGTTCCGCTAACGCTCATGTGTCTTGGCCTGGTCGGGCGTCGGCCGGTGCTGCTCGCGCCAAGGGGCGAACTGCTGTCCGGCGCGCTCGCGCTCAAGACGCGGCGCAAACGGGTGGGGCTCCTCGCCTTGCGGTTCCTGCTGGCCAGGCTCGGGGCGACTATCCATTGCACCTCGACCGATGAGATGGACAGCATCAGAAGGTGGCTGCCCGGTCGGCCGGTCGAGCTGGTTTCCGTCGCGTTCGAACCCGAGGAGTGCGTCGACGCCAAACAGCCCGGCGAAACTGCGGCGCCATCCGGTGCGCTGCGTGTCTGCTTTTTCTCGCGCATTGGCCCAAAGAAGAACCTCGCGGGCGCGATAGCCGCCGTGGGTAGGGTGGCCGAGCCCGTACACCTGCGCGTGATCGGCCCCGTATCGGATCAGGCGTACTACCACCACTGCCAGGAGTTGGTCGCGCGGCTGCCACGGCACGTCCGCGTGGAGTTCGTGGGTCCGGTACGGCATGAGGACGTGGCCGAGGCGCTCTCCTGGGCGCAGGTGTTCTTCCTTCCGACCGGCGGGGAGAATTTCGGCCACGCGATCCGGGAGGCCATGGCCGCGGGGTTGTGTCCGGTGATCTCCGACGCGACGCCGTGGACCGATCTCGCGCGCCAGGCCGGCGGCGTCGCCCTGTTCTGGTCCGACACGGACGGGTTCGCAGAGCACCTGTCCCTTCTCGCGCGCATATCGCCGCAAGAGCTGCGCGCGTTGCGGACCAGGGTGCTCGATGCGTACCAAGCCTGGCTGGGCAGCCAGGTTTCCAGCGTGGCGCTCATGGATGAGCTGTTCGCGCGTCTTACGGGTAGGGCGGTCGCGCCAGTGGTGGTGGCTGGCGGTATTGGCGATCGGCAGGTGGAGCGCGCATGACAGACCCGCGGCGGAGACCCGCAGCGGTCCGCGCAGCCTCTGCATCCCGGTCACTGCCGGTTCCTTCCTTGTGCCGTGCTGGCCGGTGTGGTGGCGAGCACGAGCATCCGCATGGCCACTGCCTGCGTCGCGCTCGTGCCCATCAGTGGCGTGGACAGCGGCGGTGGTCGCAGCTCCCGTGAGGCGGGCTTCCGGGAGGTCTTTGATCTGGTACGGGCCGGGTCGTTCGGCGTCGTGGGGCACTGGCAACGAGCGGCCGACGATCGCCAGCATGGCGGCGCCTTCCTGCGGCGGCAACTGCCCGGCGAGGCGCACCGAGCCGCGTAGACCGAGCTCGTCACACGTGCGCTCCAGGTGCGAGCGGTACTCACCCTCCCCGGTGATCGGCCAGTTGGCGTCGGGCTACCTGGCGTGAACGGTGGAAGTCGCGCAGCAGGAACTGTGGTTCTTGTTCGTGTCTAGGCGCCCGCATGTTCACCAGCTGCGGAAAGTCGGGCGTGGCGAGGGCGCGCGGCGGCCGGTGGGCGGCGAAAGGCGTAGACGTCGCGGTCAACGCCACTGGGGATCAGCAGGGGCAGAAGCCTCTCGCGATCGGGCTGACCGCCGGGCAGCGCGGCGAGAGCCCGCAGTTCATCCCGGTCCTGGCCGCCATCCGCGTCCCCCGCTTGACCACCGGCCGCCCGAGGACCCGACCGGACCGGGTCCTCGCCGACAAGACGTACACCTCGAAGGCCAACAGGGCCTACCTGCGCCGACGCGGGATCGCCGCGACGATCCCGAGCAACGCCGACCATCGCGGTAGTTCGCCCGGTCCAGGGTCCCTACCGGATGGTCTTCGGCCCAGCAGCGGCGTACTCGCCGTTCACCGCCGTTCGTCTAGTGACGTGATCTCAACAAGAATCCGGTAGGTATCGGTATTCGAAATGGGTGAGGTGGAGAGCGGCGCGGACGATGTCGCCGACCTGCCGTGGGCTGG